>ONDK01000010.1 GCA_900316565.1 uncultured Prevotella sp.
GTGTAACGTAAACGACTCTCGTATGTGCAGAGTTCTCCGGATGGGTGCTTCGCTTTGCGCCGTTATTTCCACGGGCCTTGACAGCCTCCGCACGCTTTGCCTCCAGTTCCTTCCTTTCTTTGGCGGATGGCTCTGGAGGTGCCTGCTTTTCAGTCTTGTTGGATATTATCTTGGACAGCCCCTTGTTTATGTTCTCAGCCTTCGCGATGTCATTGTTGCGGGCATCTATGGCTTCACGAAGGGACGCTGTCTCCTTTCTCAAGTCTGCGATAACGGACAGCAGCGCATTAATCTGGCGCTTGTCCTGCTCACGCTCAAGGCGGTACACCTCGATCTGAGACTTGAGCGAGGCGATTACTTCCTTTAGACTTTCTATGATCTGGGCGTTTGTCATTACACAACCGAGATATTGATGTCGGAAACATTTACGGAACGGTCAAAGTTATCGCATAGTCCCTGCACGCACGGTCGTCCCAGACGGTCGTACAGCATAAAGCGATACTTGTTCTTTGTTCTTAGGTTTGCGTCCTGCATAAATGTCATCTTGTCGCCATTGTAGTACTAGTACTGCGTGTATTGGCACAGAGGAAGTATTTTCTTCACGATGTTCCCTAAATGGTCATAACGCATATTCGAAAGTAAATATTTAATCATAGCTTTACTGCTTATCTTAATCAGCATGATCTATATTCTAAGTTAGTTAGCCGCTTGGATCAGTTGTTTTGGCATATTTTCACTCATTTTAGGCTTGAAAATGAGTGGCCAAGCACCGCCAGAATGCAATATTGTAAAGAGTTTTCGTTTAACTCTTAACGTTAAAAACTGACCGCACTTGCTCCGGAATGCGTACAGATGCCGCCGCATAGAGAAATTGGCAGACAACGGCATAGACCATATCGTGTTCGTCACCAACGACTTCGGCACGTCCGCCAATGACATCGGAGAACTTTACCGCAGGCGTTGGCAGGTGGAGACATTGTATAAAAGAATGAAAGGAAACTTCCCGCTTAAATACTTCCTTGGCGACAGCGCAAACGAGATAGAAATCCAAGTATGGGTGACGATAATTGCATGGCTGCTGTTGATGGTCATCAAAAAAGACGTGACAAGAAGAAAATGGAGCTTCTCTAACATGGTCACAGAGTTCAGAATCCTCATCAACGCGTACATCGACATAAGAGTGTTCCTAAACGACCCCAATTGCATGTGGAGGTCGCTGATAGCTGAAAGAGAAAGGTTGAAAAAAGAATTACAAAACGACCTGTTCCCAGAAACGGTCACCTTGATTTCCGAAAACAAGAGGACTGTCGCCTGTTTAAACGCACCTCAAGATGAAAAATGGAGATTTTGAACTTTTATCGGACAGCAATGGTTCTAAATGTATTTTACTGTTGTGGCATATTATTTATTCTCATAATATAATCTAAGCCTCTTTTTATATTGAGACAAAAGTATTTCCATCTGTTCAATTTCATAATCAGAACAAAGAGCCATATAATTTCGCTTTATAAATTTCTTTAACATTGAGAGCGTTATGATTCGCGACACCTTTTTATACCAATTTAGGACAGTATGATATTGTTGTGCGCTTATTACCATATGATATGGGTTTTTTATAATCCCAAAATCACCCATATCTTCTAAAACACCTATAAATTCTTTAACATTAGAATTATGGACGACAATAGAATCCTTATTTCCTAATTCTTTTTTCAGTATTTTAAAATTATGATTGAAGTAGCGTTTTTTTGTTATATGCTTTGACTCAACTATAGAATCTGCAAAGGACATTCCTCTCAGAGTGTCAGGAATTTGCATATTTTGTCCAAAGGTGGTTATTGCATTTAATAAAAAGACAATTATAAAAAGCATTTTCCACCTCTTAATAAAAATCACATTTCCATTTGTAGCCAAAAGTATCATAAAATATATTTAAAAAGTAAATAAGTCAGTACCAATTTTGATTGTTCGCTATTTTATATGAACAATATTGTTTTTAATAGTGTGTATATATTTATAATAATCACTAGGAATTAGCACATGTAATTTAAGACTATTCGTCTCAATATCTCTTTCAAAAGGAGGTATGAAATACCCTGTTATACGGTATTCTAACTCTGAAGCTTTTCTGTGGGCATAATTTATATTTGAGTTAAGGACTTGTACTTGATAATTCTCATATGTTTCATGCATTATAGAACTAACATCATTCAACTCTTTCTGGTTTTCAAGTTTTTGCATATCTCCAACATCTATTTCGTGCTTCGATATATCTCCGATTAAAGTTTCTTCTGAATTATTAGTTACATTTAAAATTGTATTCCCTTCGTTATCTATTATTGTTTGAAGTTTTTCAAAAACTGCTTTTTGTGAAGAACTCATTTTAGATGGATCCGTACCCTCAACTGCTTGCATAGACAAATTTCCATTGTCATTTGCAGAAACAGTATAAAATCCACCTAATCCTTTATTGTATATATCTATGGCAGAGTTTATGTCTGATAGTGTTCCTAATAACGTTAAAGAATCTCCTCTTGAATCCATTATAAATAGAGGGTTGTTTCCACAAACAGCATAAGGACTAATGTTATAATACTTCTCTGCCAACGGGTCCATTCTGTCCCACACGCCTAGAACAGAATAATTCTGGCGCACACCATGGTCATAGGTGTTGAGGCCATGAACGAGGTCGAGCTCCTTGCCGCAGTACTTCCTCTGCTGGAAGCTGGCATGCTCCTGGGCAGAGGCGCCTTCGTAATAAGGCATACCGAAGGGGTAATAATTATCGACCTCACAGACGGTTCCGTCCCTGCCTACTACCTCGCGGACATTGCCGAGATGATCCTTGTTGAAGTAGTACGCCGTGACGGCGGGCTTGCCCCCGCTGGCTTTGCCGGATATCCTGAAGAAGCCCTCGGCGGTGCGGTACTCATAGAAGGAGCCGTTTCTCAAGACAACGGTCCCGTCGCAGACGTACTCATCGGAGTCCCTTGACAATATCTCGTCATCACTCAGGATATGCACGGCACCCATGGCGACGGACATGTTCGGCATCGCCGTGTAATGCGCCGTCATGAGCTTCTCGCCCTCCGCCGTGTATACATATCTCGTGACACTGCCGTCAGTAAACTGTATCCTTGACGGATTGCCGCACAGATCATAGACTATGTCGGCTATGCCCCTGCCGGAGTCGTATTTCAAGGCTCCGTTACCGTCATATCCAAAGACTGCGCCACCATCGGCGTCATTTGCGAAGTCCATGCTTCCAACGTGATTTACCGCACCTGCCTTGTCAACGGCACGGGACATCTGGTTACCGTCATGAGCGATCGTCAGATTGTCTATAGTACCATAGCTGCCGTCCTGCCGCAGCCCGTTACGGCTTATGGACGTTATGTTGCCGTTCAGGTCATAGCCCATGCTCTCGTCGAACCGCCCGGTATTTGCCGACAGATCCTCTGTCTCTCCGTAGGCGGAACACGTCAGGCGGTTGCACTTGTCATAGGCGAACCTGTATCCCCTAATCGTACCTGCATGGCTTGCGACATAGGAAGTCGCGTTGTCTTCTGGGTCCGGGACATAATCGCTGTTCCTCCATGTCAGGCTGCTTATATTGCCATTATAGCATGGGGTGCCCGTGCCGTCAGCATAATGGATGTCCTCCCCGTATTGGCCGGAGGACACCTTCCTTATCCACCCATGCATGTCATACTGGTAATTGAGCGCTCCGGCGCTTCCGCCCCTGTCCAGGGAAACAATCCGGTTCAAGTCGTCATAGCCGTATGACAGTTCGGAAGTAGCGGAGGCTCCGCCAGTCGACACAGAGAGCCGCCGACCTTTGGGAAGGTCGTTGTGCGGATTGTATGTGATACTGTCGGAGGCTTGCAGGCTGTACCCTGACGGAGAGATGACATACAGTTTTCCGCCCTGGCGGTTCCCTGTGAATGTGTATGCGTCTTGGTCGTCTATACGCATCCCGTCCCATGCGCTGGCGGTCCTGGTGACATTGCCTTTGACATCGTAACAGCATACGGTATAGACATATTTGCCATCGGACGTCCTTACTGCCTTTCCCGTCAGTCTCATGCTGCCGTTACCAGCGTTGGAAGGAACTGACAGTGGCGCATAGCCGTTCTTCAAGCTGCCCGTGAGAAAGCCGTAGCTGTCGTAGAAGCAGACCTTCTCCAAGACAGCGCCCTCCGTGTTGATGAGAGCCGGGGATGCCGGAGCATATCCAGTACGAAGAAGACCTGTCTGCCCAGGATTGTAACCGGCGGTAGCATCGATGCTCACAATGGCATGATTATAGTCCTTACAGAGGCCCTGGACAGCAAGCCGCCCCAGACGGTCGTAAATGAAGAACCTGTACATACCAGATTCACGAAGCCTGGAATCCTGCAAGAACGCCAGCCTGTGCTCCCTGTCGTACCAGTAGGATTCCGTAGAGCATCCCGGCAAGGTCTTTCCGACAAGGTCACCGCGGTCGTCATAAATATATTCATATCCGAACCTGGCAATGCTCCCTTCGCGCTGGAACATAGGCGAGAGGACGTAACGCAGCTGGCCGATGTCGTTATATACATAATAGGTGTCGCCTGCCGCATCCCGCTCCAGCACGGTGTGGCCGTCAATATCCTTAAAGACGGTAACGGAGCACCCGTCAGCGTCTGTGGCGGTCTCCTTTGCCAAACATCCTGCAGGGTAGTACTCGTACGCTGTCTTGTCAGGCATTACAAGCACGTTCCTGCCGAGCGGGGCCTCGTAGTGCAGCACCTTATCGGACGTGCTGTTGGCTGAGTGGCTCCATATGTCCCTTTTTCCACGTGAGCTCCATTCCCTTCCTGCCAATGAGACGCCGGCAAGCTCTCCCTGGGCTCCGTACTGTCTTTCCGTAAAGGCTGTATTGTCGCCGTAGTAGGTGCTCGAAGCGCTCCTGAAACCATCCGCGGAAAGGTAGTCAAGCGATGTGCCGCTCGCAACAGGCAGATAAGTCCTGCCAAGCCTGCCGGCGCCATCGTAGGTGGTAATGGAGTACACCGTGGCACCACGGCCTGACTTGTCAGAGGCTGTCTCAACAGGACGTCCAATGCCGTCATAGTATGTCAGTGTGGAGACGCATCTGTTCCCTGCCGCGTCCAGGAACGTCCTTTCCTGGATGTAGTTCTCGCCTTTGCTTTGACCGAGCAGCCAATGTGGAGTAATGACGAGCAACATGGTGAGTAATATATTGTATCTAACGCACATGACACACGAAGTCTTATGATTAATTGTCTCCGGGACTGCCTTTTGCTAATGCAAGTCCAGGACGAGTCAATAAAGCTGTTGGCAAGTACTTAAATGTAGTCATAATACTTGGTATTTAGTCGGTTGCAAATATATGAATATTTTGTGGTTGGCAGAAATAATAATGGAAGGATTTCTTGCCGATTAAGATTTTTTAAACTTGCGAATATGATGTCTTTTTCGTACCTTTGCCCCATGATGAAAACAACAAATAATAAGTTATCGGTTTTAGGGCGGACTTTGCCTAAGGATTATATTTTCTGCTTTTTGTCGGACTGCCCGTTGTCCGAGACCTGCGCGCGTTCCTTTGCCGTAGGGTGTGCCGGACAGCGCGAGGTGGGTGCCGCCGTTCTCCCTGCGGCATTGAAGAATGGCGAGTGCCGGTGGTACAGACCCTTCAGGAAGTTTCGCGGTGCATGGGGTTTCAACAGTCTTTTCGAGGCTGTGAAGGCAAAGGATGCTCCTGCTCTGCGAAGGGCAATGAAGGGCTATTTAGGTGGCAACGGCACGTATTACCTCTATCACCATGGCGGGAAACTGCTCACGCCTGAGCAGCAGGAATGGATACTCTCCTTGTTCAAGCGTTACGGGTATGAGGATGCTCTTGTGTTCGACGGATATAAGGATGACATCGACTGGTGAGCAACGGCCACTTTGCTGTCTAATGTTCTTCCAGTTGAATGCCGCCATGCTTTTACGGTATTTTTACAAAGGCTTTGTAATGTCGTTACAGCGGCTCTGTAACATCGTTACAAGGCCTTTGTAACGGCGTTACAAAAGCCCTGTAATTTTTGCCCTGTGTATTCTTTGCTGTTTTCGTCCCTGTAGTCCTCTTCATCGTGCAGTGAATATAGCATAAATCTGTACGCAGTCATTATTATTCTGGTATTAAAACTGAAAAAAGGGGAAGAAAATCATAGTCAGGCTTCTGCTCCCCATGAAGCAATGGATCTAAAGCCATGGAGTAGTCTTGCGAGCAAGCTCGCCGCCTACTCCATGGCTTAGACCCACACCTTTGGTGTCAAGTCTGTCCATGATGAAAATTTCTAAAGCATAAAATTACCCCTTGGGCATAAAATAATGCGGCTGAAAAGATATATGGTGTTCAAGTTCCGCAAATTACTGACGCTTCGCAGGGGCCGGTCTTGTGCCGGCCCACAGGTAATGTTCGACATTTTTTGTGGGGCAGCACAAGACCGTCCCCTGCATGCGTCAGACTTGGCCAGAAAGTAATTATCAGCTTGCGGAATTTGAATTCCTTGAGTTATGGCCACCTCTAACCAACTACGGATCTGTGTTGGAAACATATTATAATAATATGCAAAGTAAAAGTTCCATGAACTTTCTGTAGAATTAGTCTAAACAAGAGCTTATTTGTAATTTTTACAAAAATAAATTTGGAAGTTATTTTCTTTTGATATACCTTTGCAACAGAAAAATAAACACAACAACAAAAAACGAAAACATTATGAAAGACTTAAAAGGAACAAAGACAGAGAAAAACCTCCAGGAAGCATTCGCAGGCGAGAGCCAGGCACGTAACAAATACACTTACTTTGCAAGCAAGGCTCGCAAGGACGGCTATGAGCAGATAGCAGCTATCTTCGAGGAGACAGCAAACAATGAGAAGGAGCACGCCAAGCTCTGGTTCAAGTATCTCGAAGGCGGTGAGATTAAGGACACCGAGTCAAACCTCCAGGCTGCCGCAGAGGGTGAGAACTACGAATGGACTGACATGTACGACCGCATGGCCAAGGAAGCTGAGGAGGAAGGCTTCAAGGAAATCGCAGCCAAGTTCCGCATGGTTGGTGCCATTGAGAAGCACCACGAGGAGCGCTATCGCAAGCTGGTTAAGAACATCGAAGACGCTGTTGTCTTCAGCAAGGACGGCGACGCTATCTGGGTCTGCCGCAACTGCGGACATATAGTAGTTGGCCCTAAGGCTCCAAAGGTATGCCCTGTATGCAACCACCCTCAGAGCTTCTTCGAGTTGAAGGCTGAGAACTATTAATATTCTCCGCCAGCAGGTTCATAGCAACCTCAAAACACAAGGCCTCCGTAAGTCGGCAACCAGTAATGGTAACGGCTTGCGGAGGCTTTTTATATCTGTTTTCAACTTCATAAGGTATGTCTAACAGCTTTATTTACCCCTACGAAAGCTATTCGACAGGATACTTTTTTCGTCATATGTTTGCAAAAAATAAATTTAAGAAAAAACTCTACTGTCATCTCACCCAAAAGGACGTAAGGAATAATCGTCGGGACACTACATTAGTTGAGAGTAATGACTCGGCTGAAGAAAATCATGTAAATAAATTTCAAAAATAAGGTTTTTAAAATATCCCTTGTAACATACTGTTGCTCAAATGATTGCATTTTCCGTACACTTGCGTTCTATTTTCCGTACATTTACCTTGTAAAAGGGGCACATTTACGATGTATTTTCCGTACACTTACGATGCAAGTGTAATGCACCTGTTTTTGTGTAAATATTTTTGATGTTTTATATTACAAAATTAAGGAGGAAGGACACCACACTAGAATGATATTACTATCCCACTCAGAGCCCCTAATTCTGAAAGTAATGTCTGGCCTCATCGAAAACGAGAACTATTCACTCTACATCCGGTTTGAAGACGAGGCAGGTCCAGTGGTCTTTTTCTTTTCGCGATGCCAGTTTAAGATGCAGGCTGCTGGCTTTCTCCACCAGAACGTCAACGTCCTCGTCATAGAATCCACTGATAACAAGCGACGCCTCCTTACTCATCACGTCGCAGAAGGCATCCATATCAGCAAGAAGGATGTTGCGGTTGATGTTTGCCAGTACAACATCGAAAACTCCGCTGATATGCGACAGCACACCTTTGTCGCCCTCAAAAACCTCAAGCCTCACGCCGTTGAGTTCAGCGTTGTGACGGGCGTTGCGTACGCTCCAGTCATCGATGTCATAGCCTACGACCTCCCCTGCCCCACACTTTGCGGCCACGATGCCGAGGATACCGGTTCCGCAACCGCAGTCGAGAACATGCTTTCCCTTCAAATCCATGTCAAGGAGTGTGCCTACCATCATCTGCGTGGTCTCATGGGTGCCGGTGCCGAAGGCCTGCCTAGCCTCAATTCCTATTTTAAGTTCTGGCATGGCAGGGTCGCCCTCTATCTTCTCCTTGTCCCTGGCGTCATAAATGACACACCTGCCGCTGATAAGGATGGGCTCGAAGCCCTGGGCCTCCCATGCGGAGTTCCAGTCCTCGTCACCGACTTCTGAAATATCATAGGTTATCTTCACGCCTTCGATGGGAAAGCTGTCAATGGACGTGTCCAAAGCTTCCTTGTCGAATTTCTCAACCTGGACATATCCTTTCAACCCCCCGTCGACGTCCTCAAAAGACTCGAAGCCAGCCTCACCGGCCAATGCCGACAGAATGTCGCATGCATCCTTAGTGTAAGGATTTATTGTAAATATTGCTTGATAATATTTCATGTTTCGTTAAATTTTTGATGCAAAATTATAAAAAATAGGGAAAAACCTACCATAGATTAGGGAAATTCCGTATTTTTGCAAGAAAAGTGGCAGTATTTTTGCATTGTAAATAAATGTAGACAATAAAACACAACAAAATAAAGAAGGAATAAGACTATGAAAAAGTTGGTATTTCTCTCAGTCCTGCTTACTGCAATGCCATTGGGAATGATGGCACAGGACGACCTCTATTTCACTCCTAAGAAGAGTGATACGAAGAGTGAGGTACGGTCTGCCAACCCTCAGTATGACAAGTGTCCGACATACTATTGCGGCAGCAACCGTGATGTGGACGAATACAACCGTCGCGGACGGGTGAGCAGCTACTACCAGAAGATTGGCACCGACTCGCTCGGAAACGACATCATCCAGTTCCACGCTGGGAACGGACAGTACCCAGATTCTTTGGTTCTCGACACCATCTATCCTGGCTCCGAGCAGTACTACGCCTACGGTGGTGGAGACAGCGACGACAGCTTTGCATATAGCCGCCGTCTGAACCGGTTCGACAATGCCTATGGATGGTATGACCCTTGGTTCTATGACGACCTCACATGGGATTACCCTTATTACGGCTACGGTCCTTACTGGCGTTACGGATGGGGCTGGGGTGACCCATGGTATTGTGGGTACTACGGCTGGGGAGGCTGGTATGACCCATGGTACTATGGATATTACGGCTGGCGTGGCCCATGGTATGGCTGGCGTGGCTACTGGGGTCCCGGATACGTATGGGGAGGCAGCATCGCCAACCCGCAGAGAGGACGGCAGTTTGGCTCTGGCTCATACGGTGGCGGACGCCTCTTCGGTAGTGGCACACGTGCCGGCGGTGCTTCCTTCGACAACATAGGACGGCCCGGCAACCGCTCTTTCGGCAACGGCACACGTGCCTTTGGCAGTGGCAACCGCGGATTCGGAAAGACCACTGCTGGAAGCACACGCTCTTTTGGAAGCAATGCAACACGTTCTTACAACTATGACCGCAGCTTCGGCAATAACAACAACACCCCGACACGCAGCTACAGTGCGCCGATGCGCAACTCCAGTCCGTCGTTCGGCGGCTCACGGTCCTTCGGCGGTGGCGGTGGTTCCTTCGGCGGAGGACGCAGCTTCGGCGGTGGTAGTACCGGTGGTGGCCATAGCTTCGGCGGACGCAGATAATTATCCAACCAAATATCACAAGCTTTAAATCTTGAAATTATGAAGACAAGATATTTATTTTTTGCTGCCTCCTTGCTTGGCACGATGCCGATGGCAGCACAAGAGACTTACGAGAACGCCAAACTGACTGGCGAGGACCTCAATGGAACAGCACGCTATGTCGGTATGGGCGGTGCCATGGATGCGTTAGGCGCAGACCTGTCAACCATCAGCAGCAACCCTGCCGGAATAGGACTCTTCCGCCACAGCACAATAAATGTCAGTGGAGGACTAATCTTTCAGAACAATGTACCATCATACTCCCACGGCGACAAGACCAACGCTAGCTTCGACCAGGCAGGTTTCGTATGGACACAGCCGATGCGCAAGGGATCTTTCCTGAACTTCGCGTTCAACTACAGCAAGAGCCGTAACTTCAATTACCTGATGTCGACACGCGGTTCGCTCAACGGACATTCCTCCGGTCAGCTCACAAACCAGAAGTTGAGCGACTATACCAACAAGGACGGAAAGCTGGACAATGCGTTCAACTATGTATATAATCAGGTTGATGAGCTGAACTACGGTGCAAAGCTCGACAGCATCCCCTATACCGGACAGGACTATATGCTGAACAGACAGTATGAGGGATATACGGGCAACTACGATTTCAACATAAGTGGCAACATCCAGGACCGCGTATACCTCGGAGTAACATTCGGCGTGAAGGATGTCAATGAGAAATACCATGGCGACTACATCGAGAACACGTCAATGGGAAAACTCGACTACTATGACTACCGGTCCGTGGACGGTACCGGTTTCGACATCACCGTCGGTGCTATCATACGCCCTATAGAGAACAGTCCGTTCCGCTTCGGCGCATACGTGAAGACGCCTACATGGTATGACCTCACAGTAAGGTATCAGCCTAACGTCTCGTGGGACGGTGGTTACCAGGAGCTGAACCCACGCCGCCAGTCGTTCGACTATAAGATTTACACGCCGTGGAAGTTCGGACTGTCCTTAGGACACACCGTCGGTAACTTCCTCGCACTCGGTCTGAGCTACGATTATGCTGACTATGGTACCACCAAGAACCGTGTCGTTGACGGATATGAATACGACTACTGGTATGGTGACAGCTATGAGTCGAGCTATAAGGATGTGGATATGAACGAACACACGAAGGATGTGCTGAAGGGTGTGAGCACCTTAAAGATGGGTCTTGAGTACAAGCCTATACAACAGCTCGCCATCCGTCTGGGCTACAACTACGTAAGTCCGAAGTATGAGGAGAAGGGCCAGAAAGGATTCTACAACAACGGCAACTACGTACAGAGCGACGAGAACGTGGCCGTCAGCAATGCCGACTACACCAACTGGAAAGCCACGAACCGCTTCACATGCGGTCTTGGTTTCACGGCTGAGAAGTGGAACGTTGACCTCGCGTACCAGTACAGTGCACAGAAGGGCGACTTCCATCCGTTCGCAGGCTTCACAGATGTGAAGAGTGAGGTTAAGAACAACCGCAGCCAGCTCCTCCTGACACTCGGTTATCATTTCTAAAAGGAAGCGCTGACAACATCGGAGGCACACACTAAATAACCAGGCTAAGCGAGCGCAGCCTGGCGGACATAAGCGACTTTCACCAATGTAGTGCTGCCTGGTGGACACAAGCGACTTTCGCCAATGTAGGGGTGGGGTTTATCCCCATCCTCCAAGAAAGGGATCTACAATCCTCCTTCTAAGGTAATTAGAGGGGGGCTTATCTTGGAGAATGGGGGACAAGCCCGCCCCTTTTTGGTTCCCGTAGCACGATAATAAAAAACGGGAGAACCCGCACAGCCTCGGAGATAATCTGAGTATCCATTTTTTATCTTGCGGACGGCCCCTAAATGTCGTGCCATATTGTAAACTAAAGCTATCATTTCAAGGATATTTGTCACATAACCTTAATAAAAAAGTTTAATAATCTACCGACAAACCCGAAAATATCAAACCTTTTTTGTATTTTTGCATTTGGATTAGTATTCCTTATTATCAACGGATTAATCTTTTAAAAAATATAAAGTACTAAGAACAATGAAAATCAATGATTTCAACTTTGCCGGACACAAGGCAATCGTTCGCGTTGACTTCAACGTGCCACTCGACGAGAATGGAAATGTTACTGACGAAACCCGTATCAAGGGTGCTCTGCCAACACTGAAGAAAATCCTCAATGACGGTGGTGCTGTCATCATGATGAGCCACATGGGCAAGCCAAAAGGCAAGGTGAACCCGAAGCTCAGCCTTAAGCAGATTGTGCCTAACGTCAGCCGCAACCTCGGTGTTGACGTGAAGTTCGCTCCTGACTGTGCTAATGCCGACAAGGAGGCTGCAGCCCTGAAGCCAGGTGAGGCTCTGCTCCTGGAGAACCTCCGTTTCTATCCTGAGGAGGAAGGAAAGCCTGTAGGCATCGACAAGGAAGACCCGAAATATGCAGAGGCAAAGGAAGAGATGAAGAAGCGCCAGAAGGATTTTGCCAAGAAGCTGGCTTCCTACGCTGACGTCTATGTCATGGATGCCTTCGGTACCGCTCACCGCAAGCACGCTTCTACCGCTGTCATCGACCAGTTCTTCGCCAAGGACCACCGTATGCTCGGTCTGCTGATGGAGAAGGAGGTAAAGGCTGTCGACAATGTTCTGAACAATATCAAGCGTCCGTTCACCGCTATCATGGGCGGCAGCAAGGTCTCCACAAAGATTGGAATCATCGAGAACCTGCTCACAAAGGTTGACAACCTCATTCTCTGCGGCGGTATGACCTACACCTTCTCTAAGGCAAAGGGTGGCAAGATTGGCAACTCTATCTGCGAGAACGACAAACTCGATATCGCGCTCGACGTCATCAAGAAGGCCAAGGAGAACAACGTCAACCTCGTTCTGGGTACTGACTCTGTCATCGCCGACAACTTCTCCAACGATGCCAACTTCAAGGTTGCTCCTTCAAACGACATCCCTGACGGATGGGAGGGCATGGACGCAGGTCCAGATACCCGTAAGGCTTTCGCCAACGCTATCAAGGGTTCAAAGACAATTCTCTGGAACGGTCCTGCAGGTGTATTCGAATTCGACAACTTCACCGGTGGTTCACGTGCTATCGCCGAGGCAATCGCTGAGGCAACAAAGGAAGGCGCCTTCTCGCTTATCGGTGGTGGCGACTCTGTGGCTTGCATCAACAAGTTCGGTCTTGCTGACCAGGTAAGTTACATCTCTACCGGTGGTGGCGCTCTGCTTGAGGCTATCGAGGGCAAGGTACTGCCAGGTGTAGCAGCTATCGACGCTGACTAATAAAACAAAAAAAATATCACCAAGTTTCCTATCTTGTGGAAACTTGGTGATATTTTTTTACTCATAATCATCAACAACAGAGTTGATGAAATCCATCATTGGCTTTGCCGTTTTTGCAATATCCATAAGACGGTCTATAAAATCAGACTCCTCAAAGAAGTCATCAGAGAGCCTTACCCAACAGCAGTAGTCTTTCATCTTCAGATACTCCATATATGGATAGTCCTTCGGAAAACCTTTTGGAGACGTCTTCAGACTGTTAAGACCGAAGCCTTTGGGAGACGCATCATCATCCGTCCAGAACCCTTCATTAGGACGGCCGAAGGCAGCAACAAAATCATTATTTTCCACATCATTTCTCCATTCGTCAATGCGGGCCATAATCTCGTTGCGTGTCGATGTAAGTATGTTTGTTGGGAGCCAATAGCAACCAACGGCAAAGAGGCAATGCCCCGGTTGTACATGGATATAATATCCTCCACGCAACGCCTTCCGCCCATGAGCACAGATATATGCGCCGAAATGACGCTTGTAAGGACTCTTGTCAGCGGAGAAGCGTACATCGCGGTAGAATCTGTAACAGCAGTCCTTAGCTGTCTGGGAGGCGATCTCCTCATCAAAGATCGAAAACTTAGTGATTACTTCTGACACCGCCGACTGAAAGTCGTCCTTGCATACGGTATACTCGTCCTTATGTTCCTGAAACCATTGACGGTTGTTGTTTGCCGCTACGGCTTTAAGGAACCTCAACTCTCTCTTGATATCCATCATCTTTCCAACTTACTGTTTCTGAATTTCTTGGGACATATAGCATCAAACGGACATCTCTCACACATCGGCTTTGCACTCTTACAAACATAACGCCCATGAAGAAGGAGCCAATGATGGGCGTCAGGGATGTCTGCCTCAGGGATACTCTTCGTAAGATATTGCTCAACCTTCAATGGGGTATTGGCAGTGTCAGGGACAAGTCCCAGACGATGGGCTACACGGTAGACATGCGTGTCGACGGCAAGGGTGGGCTTTCCATACCATACACTCTGCAGGACATTGGCCGTCTTCCGCCCCACCCCTGGCAATGTTGTCAACTCTTCCGTTGTGGAAGGAACCTCACCACCAAAGTCGGAGACCAGTTTCCGCGACATCTCTACCAAGTGCCTAGACTTGGAATTGGGATAGCTGACGGAATGGACATATTCAAATATGTCCTCAGGTTCCGCAGCCGCCATTGCCCTTGCGTCAGGATAGTGCCTGAAGAGCTCCGGTGTCACCTCGTTGATTCGCTTGTCAGTACACTGTGCGGAAAGAAGAGTCGCACAAAGTAATTGGAATGGCGAGGAGAAGTTCAACTCCGTAGTCTTATGTCCCTCATTCTTTTTAAAATAATCGAGAATATATTCGTATCTTTCCTTTCTTGTCATAGTGGTTGCAAAGATAGTTATTTTCAGCGAAAGAAGAGAACAGACAACAAAAAAAGGGCTGCTAAAAAGCAGCCCCACATTATAATGTTTCTATGAGATTAGAGGTCGAACTTGTAACCAAGGGTGATCTGGAAGACGGAGTTCTTGCAGTCGCTATTCTCAAATGTCTTAGTAAGCCCCCAGTTGTAACGGGCATCCAACTGGAAGTTAGCATACTCGTAAGAAACGCCTACAGGGATAGAGAAGTCGAAAGACTTAGCATCAATATCTGTAGAGCCACTCTGGCCACCTGCAGCAACCTTGTACTCGCTGTTCACCTTAAAACCAGGCTGAACACCAAGCTTAACGGCCAGGCCCTTAACAACGTAAACATTGGCAAGGATAGGAACGTTGATGTAGTCGAGCTTGATCGTCTCTGTAACACCACCTGACTTATCCTTTGCGCCCTGCATAGAATAAAGAGCACCTGCGCTGATAGAGAAGATGTCAGTTGCCTGATACTCTCCCTCAACACCACCAACGAAACCTACGCGAGGATCAGAGTTGTCAGCGTCTGTGAGGTTTGCAATGTTGATACCTACCTTCGGCTGAAGGTTGAAAGAACCAACTGCGTGCTGTGCATAAGCACCTACTGAGGCAAGCATAACAGCTGCCATAAGAAGTACCTTTTTCATGTTTTTGTTTCTTTTAAAGTTGTTTTTAATTATTATCATCTCTCCTTTGAATATACTTTACAAAAGTATATCTTTTAAAAGAACTAAACAAGTTTTTTAACAATTATTCTTCACCTAACACAAAAGATTTTGAAATAGGTCAAGATTTTGACTGTAAAGATAGCTGCATAACATAAATGTCGTCCCAAATGATAAAGTCTACCACGATGTCTACCCCCTTCTTTGAAAATCTCAAGACGTTTGTATGCTGCTTGTCATTAGTCATTTCGAAGCCCAGGCATCGCAAATCGTCAGCAAAACGCCGGTAATATCCTTTCCACCAGAAGACATACTGACACGGGCTGCTGGGAAGACTACCATCGATAACTGCAAAACTGTAAATATCATACCGTTTGAAAGCCCTGTAAAGAGGCTTTTGCTTCATCAAGGTAGTGTCAAGATGGGCATGATAGCCCCACAACCGATCTGCCTTATCACTAGAGACAAGCGGATGGAGGCCATACTCCCGGAAGACGCGTGAGGCTGACGCTCCACCGTGGGACTTCATCTTCTGATACTGCAGACATGTTGTTACAGGCAGTTGCATGCCTCGTCGCTGAGCATGGAGCATCGTACCTGAACCGAGAAACAGGCAGAACAACAAGACAAGAAGATATCTCATTACTGTAGGGCGTCGCATTCTTCCAGCCATACTGTACTGACGGCGTCGGAAGGCATGCGCCAGTCGCCACGTGGTGACAGGCTCACACTTCCCACCTTTGGTCCGTCGGGGAGACAGCTGCGCTTGAACTGTTGGGTAAAGAACCTATATAAGAACGTATGCAGCCAGTGCTTTATGACCCCGTCAGGATATTTCCCATCAAAGGCCGCTTTGGCCAACATCATAATCTTGGCGGGATGAAAGCCAAAACGCAGGAAATAATACAAGAAGAAATCATGAAGCTCATACGGTCCCACAAGGTCTTCTGTCTTCTGCGCAATCTCACCTTTATCGTCAGCAGGTGTCAGCTCTGGAGAAATTGGAGTGTCGATGATGTCCAGGAGCACTTTAGTTATCTCCACTTGAAGGCTGTTGCAATCGGATGATGCATTCTGCTGTCTGCCCACACCGGTCGAAGCAGCAGGAGAGAGCTGTCCTGTCGTTGCCACATAATGTACAAGATAACGGATAAGTGTCTTCGGAATGCTCACGTTCACACCATACATACTCATGTGGTCGCCGTTGTATGTGCACCATCCCAGTGCCAGCTCACTTAAGTCACCCGTACCGATGACCAGTCCCCCGACCTGATTACTGACATCCATAAGTATCTGCGTGCGCTCACGAGCCTGAGAGTTCTCATAAGTGACGTCATGATTAGATGGGTCATGCCCTATGTCTTCAAAGTGCTGCATAACAGCCTTGGCGATGTTTATCTCCCGAACCGTTATGCCGAGATCATGCATCAGCGTTAT
This sequence comes from uncultured Prevotella sp., assembly GCA_900316565.1. Taxonomy (GTDB): domain Bacteria; phylum Bacteroidota; class Bacteroidia; order Bacteroidales; family Bacteroidaceae; genus Prevotella. Next base: position 16,830 of record ONDK01000010.1, read on the forward strand.
GGCATTGTGATAAGTACGGTCAGTGGTGCCGAAGCCAGGCATTGTAACGCCTACTATACCTTTACGGTCCAGTCCCAGTTTGTCGAAGGTACGCACACAGACCAGAAGGGCCAACGTAGAGTCCAGTCCTCCACTGATACCGAGGACCACATGTTTTGAATGCGTATGGTCGAGGCGTTTGGCCAGTCCCATAACCTGTATGGAGAATATCTCCTCACAACTTGCCGTCATGTCGTCAGTCGAGGGAATGAAAGGATGCGGGTCTACGGTACGCAGCAGTTTCCATTCTTTTTCAGGGTTCTCTGGTGTCTTCGCGTTGATTAGCAATGGAGATGGGTTGAAATTATCAGGACGCTGTGCGTTGACGTATGTAGAATTGGTACGGCGCTCACTCCGGAGCTTCTCTATGTCGATCTGAGTGATGACAAGCTGTGGCTTAATCTCAAACCGCTTGGACTCAGCAACAAGTTTTCCATTCTCGTAGACGATGGCATTACCACCATAGACGACATCCTGGGTACTCTCGCCAAAGCCACAACCACTATAGACATACCCGCTAATGGTACGTGCGCTCTGCTGAGAGAGAAGACGCTTTAGGTAAGCGTGCTTGCCAATAAGCTCATCACTGGCAGAGAGATTGAATATGACATCTGCTCCCGCAAGGGCGAGACCATCACTGGGAGGTTCCGGGGACCACACGTCCTCACAGATTTCCACTCCCAACTTGGCACCGCCACTAAGACAGAACACCTGTTGCAGAGGAGTAACAAGGACATTCTTGCCGGCATAACGGATTGTCGTAGGGTGCAGGTCCTGACTCGACGCGAACCACCGTTTTTCATAGAACTCACTGTAATTCGGCAGATAGGTCTTAGGGACAATCCCTAGTATCTCACCATGCTGAAGAACTATAGCACAGTTGAGCAACAGTGGCCCGACGACTACCGGTGCTCCGACTATTGCCACGATATCCATCTGCCGGGTAAATTCCAACAGACGAAGGACACCGGACTCCGCAGCATCTATTAGTGTGTCTTGGCGGAAAAGATCCTGACAGGTATACCCGGTCAAGGATAGCTCCGGAAAGGTTATGACCTCCACTCCTTTGCCATCGGCCTCTGCAATAGCAGACTCAATGTTCAATATATTGAACGCCACATCACCAACCTTTACCGAGGGGATGGCAGCAGCAACTGTAAGATATCCGTACTTCATGTGAGTTCTTATTATTGTCTTTATTTTATCGTTACCTGAGTGGCTCCATAGCCATACTCACGGAAGCTGGCGTCCTGATAAGGATAACCTTTATACTTATAGTTAAGCTCATGGATTATGGCATGACGGAGAACACCCTCGCCTTGTCCATGAATGAAGATTATCTTCTGACCTTTCTTACCTTTATACTGGTCGAGTGTACGACGGAAGACGTCAAGCTGATAATCAAGAATGTCCGCGTTAGACATTCCGGCGGTAGTATCCAACAGTTCATCGGCATGAAGGTCGACAACTATTTTATCATCGCGAAGGACCTGTTTTACCTTGGCACTCTTGCTCTGTCCTGGCTCATAACGGCGGATGAGAGGCTTGGAATGATCTTTCTCTGTCTGCTCAGCGGCAGGTCGCAAACGCGCCGGCATCTTTGTGCCTTCAACCTCTTGGCCTTCTTCATCATTCTTTGAGAACATCTCCTTCTTAAGGGTCTCCGTGTCAACCATCATCTGATGAGGGACGCGGTCATTCTCAATGACAGTATAGAGCAACGCCGGGATGTCAAAGAAGTCATTGTCCTTAAAGGCATGCAACTTGAAGAATTTAACAGGGTCTATACGGAATTGCGAGTCGACGGCAGGCTTCAGAAGGAAAGACTTCTCCCGTTTATATGCGACAAGCTGCACTGCCGCATGCGAAAGGGAGTTGAACTGATTGAATCCCACTTTCTCTATGAAGAGTTTCGTGTTCGGCTCTATCTCTCCTGCCGACCGCATCGTCCAACTGTTCCCCTCCGCCGTAAGATACGCGAAGCTTATGAAATAGTTGGAGTCATTTATTAAGTAAGTCTCGAACAAAGTGTTAGACAAGTTCTTTATATCCAGTGGCACAAAAGCCAGATATACAGAAAGTTTGTCACCGTCCTTGCGTTCACGCGGCTTTGGTGTGAACCCCACCGAAGGGTCATCAGCATCGTCAACGGAATCCTTCGACGGTGAAAGCACATCAACTTCTGGGGCAACGACATCCTCAGTCTCAGAGAGACGCTGACGGATACTCCTGTTATCCGGCTGCGTCGACGGACCATTCTGCCCTTCCTTGAGAGTCTCAACCATATGTGCCGTACTGTAGTCATCGTCAGTTACTACCACAACCTCGTTGACTGGGGTTGGAATCTCAAATCCATCCTCATCCTCAACCAACACTATATTTTTTCCCTTAAAGCCGGAGATGCGTCCACCACCAGTCTCACTAAGGAATCGAACTTTATCACCTATCTTCATATTACGAACCTAATAAAATGAAACTATAAAATTTCCCTATGGCATCAGAAGATTGCAATCGCCATAGCTGAGGAACCGGAAGTCATGACTCAGCGCATAATCGTATATCTTCCGCCAATCTCCATGAACAAACGCACTCACAAGGAGAAGCAATGTCGACTGTGGTTGATGGAAGTTTGTAACTAGAATCTTAACAATCTTATACGTATAACCCGGTGCGATGATAATCTGAGTACTGCTATGCAGGGCCTCGAGTCCATCACGGTCAAGATATTCTAGCAGGTTCTGGATACTCTCCTTCACACTGATAGGACGTCCGTCAACTATAACAAGTCCCTCGTCATTATGCGGGAGATCATAAGGCTCCCACTGATTGACATGCAGTTCCTCTTCCGAAGCGTCGGGGTTAGTAACGAGTTTCACGCCCATATAATACAGGCTTTCGAGTGTACGGACACTTGTCGTGCCCACGGCAATGGTCTTACAGTCGTGGGCAAGCAGCCGCTCAAATGTATGGCGGTGTACGACAATATACTCCGTATGCATGTTATGCCCCGCTATCTCCACGCTCTTGACAGGTTTGAAAGTCCCGGCACCGACATGAAGGGTCAGTTCATCGCGCTGAATGCCGTGTTTGTCAAGGTCGGCCAATACCTTCTCGGTGAAATGCAATCCAGCAGTAGGAGCAGCCACAGACCCCTTAATCTTCGAATAGACAGTCTGATAAGTTGTCTTATCGCTCTCTTCGGTCTTTCTATTAAGATATGGAGGAATTGGAAGCTCTCCGACAGCGTCCAGTATCTCAGCGAAGGAGACATTGGAATTATCCCACTCGAAGTCGACCCAATAATTTGTACCGCCACTTCTCTCCGTCGTTTTCGTACGGTCCATGGTGGCTTTAAGGGTCAGTTTCTGTCCCTTTATCTCGAAGTAGCGCTCAAGAGAGCCATCCTTCCACTTCTTGAGGTTTCCGACCATACACAGCCATGAGCAGCGCCCCGTGGTCTGGAACATCAGTTCATAATCCGTTGGTTCGGCAGGTTCCATAAGGAACACTTCTATAAGAGCTCCCGTAGCCTTACGGAAATGCATTCGTGCTTGGATGACGCGTGTGTTATTGAACACCATCAGAGCCCCCTTTGGCAGATATTCAGGAAGGTTATAGAAGATATCATCACAAACCTTACCATGATTGTATACCAACAACTTGGAATGATCGCGCTCTTTCAGCGGGAACTTGGCTATTCTGTCGTCGGGCAGGTTATAATCAAAATCTGAAATATGTATGTTTTTTGTATTCATAGTCGTAATTATAAAATAATCAATGTGCTAAGTAGCAGGCCATGATGACAACTACCACAATGGTGAGCACCAGGACGTTGAGTACCATATCAATGTCGCTGAGGCTGTAGCCACTGCGTGTGTACTGACTTGAGATATAATGCAGCCGCGGGCTCACCTTAAAGTACAGTTTCCTATAGACAAGGTAAGCGACGAAAGCAGATGCAGCACCCCAGAGGATACCAACTACGATGTCGGACATATAATGGACTCCAAGGTATAATCTCGTCCAACAGTTTATAAGAGACCAAAAAGCCATGAACAGGGAGAAGACTCCGTTGCGCACGACAATGGACAGGAGCAGTGCCACGGCCACGGTATTGGCGGCATGGGCAGAGAAAAAGCTGTAGCTCGAGGGATAGTATCCGTTGACTACCGTAACCACTCCCTTCAGACTGGGATCGCAGACAGGGCGCAGACGTGCCACCGATGGTTTCACTATGAAGTCGGCCATACCATAAGACAGCAGCAGAGCAAAAGCCACCGCACCTATAAGCAACACCACCTGTGAGAACTTCTCATTGTTCTTAACCACGAGAACTATCAATGCCACATACAGTGGTATCCATGTAAAACCATTGGTGAGCAGCAGAGCGAGCTCATCAACGAACATAGAATCGCTCCCATTGAATACATACAAAAAGAACCGGTCTATATTTTCTATTGTCTGTGGCATCTTCTTCCTTTATCTTTCTTCCTTGTTTTAGTTTTACTATTATTTTTCCTCGTTTCGTTTTACCTTCCCTTATCTTTCTCTCCTCATTTTGTCATTCTTTCCCCGCTTAGATTTCCTCCAGCTGATCTGCAGATACCCATCCTTCACGACCATCGGCAAGACGGACAGAGCGCCATTTTGCTATGGACTTATCAAGGATATCGACACGGGTTCCCTCGTGAATGACAAAGCTATCGCCAGAACTTGCAGACGGTCCGTTCTTAACAGTAACGGCTGGAGCAGTAATGATAGCGCCGGTGCGGTTGAGGAGCAGATAGCGTTGGTTGAAAGCAAAGACATTTGACAGGATGAACAACACGAAGAAGAATATTCCTCCATAGAATCCAAATTGTCTTAGTCTTACCTTCTCCGAGAAGAGATAGAGCAAAGTGGCCACGATAGCTATCAGTAAAGCGATTATAGCCGTGATGGCCCATCCGTCAACACTCATCAGATTGACAAGCATCTTATACCATGTGACAAAGAACATTTCCGACTCTGGCGTTATCTTGTCTATGGTCTTCGAGCGTGCCATCTCAAGGTTGAACCTTATGTCGCCGTCTCCAGGAGAGAGGAGATGCGCCCGTTCATAAGCCAGCAACGCCTTGGTGATATTGTCAGTCCTATAATAAGCGTTTCCGAGGTTATAGTAGATATCAGCAGAAACGCCTTTGCTCAGAAGCTCCTGATAGTCGGTGATAGCCTGCTGATAGTTTCCCTTCGAATATTCGGCATCAGCATTTTGCTTGGTTACAGCACCGGCAGAAGCAGAGACCAAGAGTATACCGAGCAACAGCAGGAGCGTCATCACCTGTCCATTGCCTTTAGCCTGCTTCTGCGCTTTCTTCCTTGCATTCAGAGCATCTTCTATTCTCATAATAGCAGTCATAGCACTCTCCATAGTACGGTTCATATTACCTTTGGCATCACCTGGAGCATAACGTTCGAACTCACATTCATGAAGTGCACCGGTGAATTTCTGAACAGTGTCGTCATCGACACCAAGAGTAGAGAGTTTCTCCACGATATTGTCTGAGCTTAGGAGTTCCTTTGGCATGCTCAACTTGTCGCTGACATATCCCCACAAGGCCCTCATCACCTCATCATAGAACTCATTGCTGCGTCCTTTGAGCATAAGCTCATCAGCGCGGCGGAGACGTTTCGTCGCAACCTTATTGGCATTGTTACGGCGCATTCCAACAATATCAGAACGCATCAGCACAGTCTTGCGGAAGCTGTATAGCAATACGCAGAATATTGCCAACAGTACTATCAGTACTATCCAGTAGCCGACAGATGCGAAGAAAAAGTCGCCAATCTGATGGACACTTGCGTCTCCGGTCTTTATCGGATGGATGTCCTGGTCCTTAGCATCGTCGAAGGAGCTGATGCCTCCATTGCCGTCGCCCTCAGCGACATTCAGAGTGAACGGCTGAGTCTTGATGGTCCTATAACTATTGCTGCCGGTATCATAATATGTGAACTCTATCGCCGGGATGGTGTATTTACCGGGTTTACGTGCGACAAACAGATAGTCGTAGACCATATTACCCTCTACGCCACTCTCTGACAATTTAGTCTTATCCGTAATTTTTGTATCGTACTTGTCGAACTCCTTCGGAATATTCACCGCCGGTTCCTTAATGAGTTTGAGATTTCCGGTACCACTGAGGACAACACGGAGATTGATAGGATCTCCGGCGCGGACCTCTTTCTTCGCAAGCTGGGCCGAGATATTGAAGTGGCCCACGCCACCGGAGAAGTTCTTCGGCTTTGCCGGGAGTGGTGAGACCTCTATGGTAATACCCGGTGCAGTAACATCACGGTTCACCTCCTTATAGCCGCCACCGGAGAAGAACGCATCCTCACTGCGGTCCTCCTGCATGACGACACCATGGAAGGTTATTGATGGAATCTTCAGCGTGCCCGTCATCTGCGGATACATAATATACTGGCTCCACGTAACGGTGTTATAAGTCCTTCCCTTGAGCGTCTCCTGATGGAACGTCTTCTGCTGTGGAAGCTTCACTTCCTGAGTGTGGAAACCCTTAAGGTCGGGCATAGCACCGTTGAGCTGCGTCAAGTTCTCCGTGGTATAGACTTTATATGTGAGCATCACGGGTTCCTGCTCGTGGACATGCGTCTTGCTGGCACTGACAAGGATGAAGAGATCGCCATTGCCGGCGTTGCCGACGACGCGCTGACTACTGCTACGCCGTTGCGCACCCGCACTGCTGCTCTGTGGCGCAGATCCTCCCACGGCACGCACATGGACGCTCTCCGAGGTTATATGCCGTCTTCCGGCAATGACATGTGCAGGAGGAATGAGGATGTTCCCATTGCGTGTGGCTACAGCTACATAAGATATAGAGACCGTCGTAGAACCACTATAATGTCCATTGACGACCTGATAGCTCGACATCTCCGACTGAAACGGTCCGCCGATTATCTCCAGTCCGTCGGGAACACGTCCAAGTTCAAATGCAGAAACATCCGAACCCTCTATAACGTATTCTATCTGGAACCTGCTTCCGGTCTCAACCGTCCGTGGAGCGTTACAACGGACTCGCTGGGCAGTGGCTGACAATGCCACCAAGAGAAACAGCAATATGTGTAGACTTCTTCTCATATATTATGTCTTTTAATACAGAAAAAACGACAAACGGTTACCAATTCTTGTCAAGAGAGCGACTTGAAGGCTGCTGCATAGCCTTCTTGAGTTTTGCTTCCGTCTGCTGCTCCTCGTTCATTGCGGCCTGCAGAAGTTGCTCGGCATTGTCCTTGCTCATCTCACCATTCTGTTGGTTCTGCTGACCACCGTTGTCCTTGTTTTTGTTCTGTTGGTTCTTATCCTTGTTCTGATCGTTGTTCTGATTCTGCTTATTCTGATTGTTATTCTTATTCTTGTCGTTATTGTTCTTGTTGTTGGAACCATTGTTCTTCTTCTGCTGGCTCTGCATCCGCTTACAGAGGACGTAGTTGTAGCGCGCGTCGTTATCACGTGGATTAAGCCGTAGACAGTTCTTGTAAGCCTCTATAGCCTCGGAATAGTTCTTCTGCGTCTGATAAGCCACACCCATATTGTAATATGCCTGTGAGCGTACCTTAGCGTTAGGCTCAGATTTCACCGCCTGCTCATACTGGTTGATGGCATCACTGTCCCTGTGCTGCTTCTGAAGTGCACAGCCAAGGTTATACAGAGCCCGCGAGTTGTTGCCGTTCTGTGCCACAGCCTTACGGTATGCTATCTCAGCATCAGGATATTTGTGCTGAGCATACAGACGGTTGCCCTGACGAATCAAGTCGCGGTCGGTCTGAGCGAAGACACCTTGAACAGTGATGAGAAATATGATGAAAAGCAAAAATCGTCTCATAGCTTACGTGAAAATAGTTTGTTACGTTTCGGGTGCCCGACCTTAGTCTCATAGATGAGGACGTCAAGCACCAGAAGGATTATGACTATGATGCCGACAGCCTGGAACTGCTCATCGTAGTCGCTGTAGACCACATTATTTATATCACCTTTCTGAAGTTTCTCCAGTTCATGGTCGAGTTGTTCCTCCGCGAGGCTGCTGTTATCCACATGGATGTAGACGCCCTTTCCTGCAGCAGCCACCTTCTTACACATATCCTCGTTGAGTGCCGTCATCACAGTGTTGCCACTGCGGTCCTTGAGATACTCGCCGTTTCCCACTGGGATTGGAGCTCCCTTTGGGTTTCCTATTCCGAGGATATAGACATTCATTCCAGCTTCATGGGCTTTCTCTGCCATCTCTTCAGCCCCACCCTCGTGGTCCTCGCCATCGGTGATTACGACTATGGCTTTTCCTGTTTTGGCATCCTGCGTGAAACTGTGCATAGCCAAGTTTATGGCCTGGCCGATGTCGGTGCCCTGAGTATGAATCAGCGATGGGTCTATATTCTGCAGGAACATCTTCGCAGAGACAAAGTCGCTGGTGATAGGCAACTGCACGAAGGCATCGCCCGCAAAGACGATAAGGCCAATCTTGTCATTGTTGAAGTGGTCGACAAGGTTCTCGACCATCATCTTACTTTTATCCAGACGCGATGGTGTCACATCCTGTGCGAGCATCGAGTTGCTGATGTCAAGAGCTATTATTGTCTCTATGCCCTCACGCTTGTCGTTGCTTATCTTGCGACCCATCTGAGGACGTGCCATCATAAAGACGATAAGGGCCAGAGCAGCCTCGAGAATCCAGAACTTCACCTCAGGGCGCGCCTTTGAGAGCCCAGGAGTAAGCTCCCGGAGCAGCTCGGGGTCGCCGAACTTTCTCAGCCTCTTCCGTTTAATGTGAAGGGATATAAGGCGAATGATTGCCAATAATGGTATCAGCAACAGCAGCCAAAGATATATAGGGTCTTGAAATCTGAACATAATATATATTACCCGCGCCCTGCGCCCCACCCTATTGTAATGGGAACCGTCATAATGACATGCATCGACTTCAAAGGGTTATCCGGGATTCATTTCGTTTTATTTAATAATAATGTATATCACTTCATGTTTCTTCTGCCTCCGCTACGGCCTCCGGCACTGCGAAAGCTCTCTACGGAATCTTTCTGAAGACCGTCAGCCTCAGCATGAGCTCCAGCAGCAGACTGATGAGAGCCGCAAAGGCAAATGGCTGGAAGACATCATACAACTTGGCATACGACGATTTAGTCAGTTTACTCTTCTCCAGTTTGTCGATATCCTGATAGATTTGCGACAGCTCAGACCGGCTCTCAGCCCTATAGAAATGGCCATTGGTAGTCTGTGCTATATTCTGAAGAGTCTTGTAGTCGATGGTACCCTGCTGCTGGTCGTACTGCACCTGGCCATTGACGAGTACCGGTATACGCGCCATCTGGTTTGTTCCAAAGCCGATGGTATAGATTCTTATGCCGAAGGTCTTGGCCATCTGGGCTGCCGTCATCGGTGATATGTCGCCGACGTTGTTGCTTCCGTCGGTAAGCAGTATTATCACCTTGCTCTTCGTCTTAGAGTCCTTGAGTCGGCTTATGGAATTCGACAGTCCCATGCCGATGGCGGTACCATCCTGGATAAGTCCACTCATGACGAGGTTGGAATTGACATTGCGCATGAGGTTGAGGAGAGACGAATGGTCGGTGGTCATAGGACACTGTGTGAAAGCCTCTCCCGCAAATATCGTCAGTCCTATGTTGTCATTGGGTCTGTCGCTGACAAACTCTGCGGCAACATCCTTCGCCACATCGAGACGATTGGGCTGCACATCCTCTGAGAGCATACTATAGGAAATATCCATACAGAGCATAATGTCTATGCCCTCCGTCTCAGTCTTGTTCCATGCGTTATAGCTCTGCGGTCTTGCCAGGCAGAGGACTATAAGGGTATAGGTGAGACAACGGAGCAGCATGGGCAAATGAACAAGGCGCACGCGAAGGCTCTTCGGTGCGAACTCGTAAGCGTGTGTGTCGCTCATGCGCATCGTCGGCTCTCCTTTCTTCCTATAGAGGAAATACCACAGGAAGTATGGTATCAGCAGGAAAAGCAGAAGAAGATATCCTTTATTTGCAAATTCCATTATCAGCTATTGAATATGAACCGGGCAAAGCTATTGTAGCAGCACGGTCCTGTTATTCCAATTGTTTGTTATATTTATTATAGTGTGAAGATATCGCCTTGAAGCAGGGTGTTTACTAACCCAACAGCTCGACGACTCTCCAAATGACGTATGCCATTATTGCGGCCACGGCGATGACGAGGACGGCGATAGTAGCGCGCACACCCTTTCTACGCCGCATTTTGTTCTTATCTTTCTCCGACAGCTTCGAACCGACTTTCTCCACCGTAGGGGCGTTCTCTTCCTTGGTGGCGTCGATGAATTGAACCACACTGGCCAGATAAGCGTCGTTGACATTGTCCTGCACAGAGTACTTGGCAAACTTCACCAAATCTGCAGTGTGGAAAACCTCACGGAGCTCATCGACCATTGAGCCGTCCTCCTTCTTTTCCTTCTCCAAACGGTAGACAATCTCCGAACTCGTCATCTCCTTGGCCTTGATATCGAAGCGATCCTCAAGATACTGGCGGAGAGCGTCGGTGAGTTCAGTGTAGTACTTCTTCTGGTCGGTACTCTCCGAGAGATACTCAGCCTTTATCTTCTCTATCTTCTGCAGGGCTTTCTCATGAGGGAGCAGTCTACGGATGAACTTTATCCGCGAGATAATCGGCTTCCCAGCGCGAAGACGCGAATAGAGATAGTAGATGACCACCAAGAGCACCAGCACCAGGACACTCAGCCAGAACAGAGGACTCCATTCTCCCCAGTCGTAAGGCTGTCCTGCGATGTCATGCATAGGACGGATGCTGTCGGTATGGGCCGTGTCGATATTTATGGTGTTGACAGTAAGCGGGATGCTGTTTGTTGAGAACTTTCTGCCGTCGACCTGCACATCCAGAGCCGGAACATTATATTTGCCCTCGTCCCACGCCGTGAGAATATATGTTCTACGGGAACATCCGTCGACAGTGTCGTTGACCGTGCGCACAACTTCTACTCCCGGTGTCATCTCCTGCTCGTCCTTGAATGACGGAAAGACGATGTTGGAGCCTTCACGGGCTCCTTTGACGGTAACGGTCAGATTAGTCTGACTTCCGACGAAAATGCTCACGGAGTCGAGATGCGCCTGAACAGAGACTTGTGCTATAGCCGCTGCACTGACGAAGACAATACTTATTATAGTTAAGATAAATCTTTTCACTGTTTGTTTCGTTTATCGAAGAATATCATCAACTTCCTGACGAAATCCTCATTGGTGGCTATCGAGACGTAATCGACACTGCTCTTGGCGAAAATCCTGCGAAGAATATCTTGACGGCGCAGCCAATAAGCGGTATGGGCATAACGGAGGCGCTTGTCGGAGGTGTCGATAAACATCTCATGTCCCGACTCTGCGTCCATGACACGCATCAGTCCTATATTGGGAAGTTCCTTGGCGCACCGGTCATAGACTTGTATTGCCCCTACGTCATGCTTATGATTGCAGATGGTAAGAGCATTCTCAAAGTCGGGTTTGTCGTAGAAGTCGCTGAGGATGAAAGCAGTACAACGGCGTCGCATCACCTTGGTAAGGAACTCTATCGGCACACGGAGGTCGGTCTTAAGGCTCTGCGGCTTGAAGTCGAGCATCTCACGGATGATGAAAAGGATATGCTTGCGGCCTTTCTTCGGAGGGATGTACTTCTCAATACGGTCAGAGAAGAATATAACCCCTATTTTGTCGTTGTTCTGAATGGCTGAGAACGCCAGTGTAGCGGCAATCTCCGTCACCATGTCTTTCTTCAGCTGACGCGATGTTCCGAAGTCCAAGGACCCAGACACATCAATAAGAAGCATCACGGTGAGTTCCCGTTCCTCTTCAAAGACCTTCACATAAGGACGGTGGAAACGTGCCGTAACATTCCAGTCAATGTCGCGGATATTGTCACCATACTGATACTCGCGAACCTCCGAGAAGGCCATACCGCGTCCTTTGAAGGCAGAGTGATACTGGCCCGCGAAAATGTTCTGGCTCAATCCACGGCTCTTTATCTCTATCTTCCGGACCTTCTTCAGTATATCGGTGGTTTCCATTTCTAATGCTAATTTTTTATCTTTATTCCTTACTCCAGCAACCGTTATGGTACCTGAACCTTATTGATAATCTGACTGATGATATCCTCACTAGTAACGTTGCTGGCCTCAGCCTCATAGCTGAGTCCTATACGATGGCGAAGGGCATCATGAGCCACGGCGCGCACATCCTCCGGTACCACATAGCCACGGCGTTTGATGAAAGCGTAAGCGCGTGCTGCCTTGGCAAGGTTGATGCTGGCACGAGGACTGCCTCCGAAGGTAATCATCTGCTTGAGCTCCGGCAACTGGTAACGGTCCGGATAACGTGTAGCGAAAACTATGTCAGCGATATACTGCTCTATCTTCTCGTCAAGATAGACACTGTTGACAACCTCACGGGCCTTAAGGATCTGCTCCACATTCGTCACGGGCTTCACCTCCGGCATCGACGGAGCGAGGTTCTCGCGGATGATGGCCTTCTCCTCTTCCATCGTAGGATAGTCGAGGACGACCTTAAGCATAAAACGGTCCACCTGCGCCTCTGGGAGCTGGTAGGTGCCCTCCTGCTCTATAGGGTTCTGGGTAGCCATGACGAGGAATGGGTTCGGGAGCTTGAATGTAGTCTCTCCGATGGTCACCTCATGCTCCTGCATGGCCTCGAGGAGTGCGCTCTGCACCTTGGCCGGCGCACGGTTTATCTCATCAGCGAGGACGAAGTTGGCAAACACCGGGCCCTTCTTCACATTGAAATCCTCATTCTTCTGCGAATAAATCATCGTTCCGATGACATCGGCTGGTAGGAGGTCCGGAGTGAACTGTATGCGGCTGAACTTTGAGTCAATAAGCTCCGACAATGTCTTTATCGCCAATGTCTTGGCAAGTCCAGGCACACCCTCGAGGAGGACATGACCATCACTTAACAGTCCGATAAGCAGTGCCTCTACAAGGTGTTTCTGTCCGACGATGACTTGGTTCATTCCTCTCGTCAGGTCGTCAACGAATGCGCTCTGCTGTTCTATAAGAGCATTGAGCTCCCGGATATCTAATGTTTCTGCCATAATGCTTTTTATAGATTAAATCAATCGTTTTTCCAAATTTTTCGCAAAAGTACAATTTTAAAAGCATTATAGGCCATCTACCCTACATAAATAATATTAAAAAAGTTTGTAAGTATATAAGATTTTAAGTTTTTAACCAACGACAATGGAGGAATGAGCAATTACCAATGAACAATGAGTCGATGAAGTTTGTGACATAGCAACACCAGTACCTCGGAGAGATTACACCTCCAAGGCACTGGGTAGTTACTTGTTTACTAATGCTCCACTGATCATCGTTTCCTGAACTGCTTCTTGAGCCTTATCTTCGGGACTTTCATTTTTTCGCCCGGCTTTAGGTCGTCAACACCGTTGAGCACCTGGAAATAGACAACCATGTCCTTACCCAACGTCTTGTTGGAGAACGACTGCATAGTCTGGCCCTTCTTTAGAGTTACCACCCTGTCGACACCGACAATCTCATAAGCTCCGATACGCAGACGACGGTCAGCATTGAGCTTAGCCATGTCCTTCGGCAAATCATCTTCAGAGGACTTTTCGTCTCCATTCTCATTCTTTTCTTTCTTCGCTTCCTTCTCAACCTTCTGTTCTTCCTCCATAGAAGCCACCATGGCGGTATCCTGCTTAGGAAGAGAATCTTTTACAGTATCCTGCTGGACTGGAGCCGGAGCTATGGGCTCAGTCTTCTTTACAGGTACAGTCTTTGCTATCGGTCTGTCAATATTTATCGCAGGCATAGCATAGTGTCCAACAAGGAAACCGACTGCCAATCCTACGACCAGCAAGACAATACTTAAAATAAGATTTCTATTGCAGCGGTGACGGCAAGCGCTCATTTGCTCATCGAAATACTCCCGTGAGACATTTTCGTTATCATTTGCCGAGGTATCTTCAGGTTCCTTCACTGCGGTCTCATGTATTGTTGCATTACTTGAAGCAGCCAACGCAGGCGACATTGTATCAGCACTTTCCTTAATTGCTGAAGTTTCACTTGAAAGGTCTGACTGCTGACTGATTACAGTACTCTTTACGACCTCCTCATGGTCCTGCTCTACATCATCAGCTTCCGTGATGGCATTATCCGATACATCATCCTCCGGCTCATCTTCAACATCATCCGATGAAGAGACCCCCTGCGGCTGGTCTACACGAAAAGAAGATGCCTCCGACTGGTCTACATATGAAGGATGCTCCTGCGGCTGTTCTTCACACGAAGAAGGCTCATGCTCTTCAGATGAAGAAGCTTCTTCCTCTTCGGTCTCCGGAACTTCTTCCTCCTCCTCATTGTTAGATAGAATGTCGTCAGCGGTGCCGAGCTTTCTCTCCTCAGCATCGGACGCCGCATCAATACTCTCAAAACTCACACCCTCATTGACGGGAACAGTAGTGAACTGTGCGAACGGTTTATTGACAAAATCTTTCATAACGGTATCCGGAACAAAAGATATCTTGTCATGACCTTCTATGACCACGCGCTCACCCGTATTTATGTTTACGCTTTCACGTGGTTTCACTGCCGTAACCTTAAACGTACCAAGACCGCGCACCTTCACCAGCCGGTCCTCATGAAGTCCCTCGGAGATGATGCGGAAAAAGGTAGTAACGATTTCAGCAGCCTCCTTCTTTCCCACTTTCTGCTTGCGTGCAACGAGAGCGGCGATGTCAGCAATAGAATTCCTGGCCATTACTCCTCACCTCCCTTCCTCAGCTTTCCGCGCACTGCAGATGCCGGTTTGAATCCAAGCACGAGTTTTGGCGGGACAAGCATCCGCTGTCCTGTGGTCGGGTTGACCATGATACGCTCCTTATGCTTCTTCACCTCAAAGGAGCCGAAGGACGGTATCTGAACGACATCGCCATTCTCAAACTGGCGCTGCATGGCATTTATGATAGTATCGACGACTTGTTGCGCCTCCGACGCTGAGAGGTCGGTGGCGTCAGCTATTCTTGCGATAAGGTCTTTGTTGTTCATCTCAGATTCTTTTATTTGTTCACCGTTCCAAAGAGGTCATAGTCGTCGCTGTCGGTAATCTTCACATCGTAGAAACTACCAATGCGCAGACGTTTCCCGGCAGCAGGTATCAGCACTTCCGGGTCCACTTCCGGTGAGCAATACTCCGTACGGCCCACATAGTACTCACCCTCCTTTCTGTCAATGATAACCTTCATAACCGTTCCCACCTTCTCGGCCTCAATGTCGGCGCTAATCTCCTCCTGAAGGGCCATGAGGCGATCGAGGCGGTCCTGCTTGACCTCTGCTGGGACGTCATCGTCATAGTTGAGAGCGCTGTAGGTACCCTCCTCCTCCGAATAGGCGAAAGCCCCCATCCTCTCAAACCTCTGCTCTCTCACGAAGTTCATGAGTTCATCGAAGTCCTCATCAGTCTCACCGGGAAATCCCACCATGAGAGTAGTTCTGATAGTGATGCCGGGGACACGCTCGCGGATGGTCCTCAGCAGTTCCAGGGTATCCTCTTTCGTCACATGACGGTGCATCCGTTTGAGCATGTTGTTGCTGATGTGCTGCAGGGCTATATCGAGATATTTGCAGACATTGGGTTTCTCCCTTATGACATCGAGGAGCTCCAGCGGGAACTGGTTAGGGTAAGCATAGTGAAGACGAATCCACTCCACGCCGGGAATGTCGGCCATGCGTTCTATGAGCTCTGCAATACGCGTCTTTCCATAGATGTCGACACCGTAGTAAGTAAGCTCCTGCTCTATGACTTGAAACTCTTTCACACCCTCACTGACAAGTTCCCGCACCTCGTCTAGTATATCCTCCATCTTACGGCTTTTGTGTGGTCCCGTGATGAGCGGAATGGCACAATAGGCACAGTGGCGGTCGCAGCCCTCCGCAATCTTTATGTATGCATAGTGATGCGGCGTTGTCAGCACACGGGAGGACCTCTGCTCGGCGATGGAGCTGCTCAGTGGCAGCGGATTGTCAGCAGGACCGAGGTCGTCGAGGAGCTTGTTGTAGTCGAACTTCCCGTAATACTTGTCGACCTCGGGGATCTCCTTTCTCAGTTCATCGCGATAGCGCTGCGACAGACAGCCCATGACATAGAGGTGGCGTAGTCTGCCTTTGCGTTTCCGCTCGACGAACTCCAGGATGGTGTTGATGCTCTCCTCCTTGGCGCTCTCAATGAAACCGCAGGTGTTGATGACGGCGATGTCGCCTTGTGGACGCTTGGCATCATGCTCACAATGATAGCCGGCATCGGCGAACTTACGGATAAGTTTCTCTGTGTCGACGAGATTCTTAGAGCATCCCATCGTCACGAAATCAATAACATTCTTCTTCATTCTCCCTTGAACAGCGAATCCACAAATTCCGTTTTGTTAAACAACTGCAAGTCTTCCATGCCCTCACCGAGTCCGATATATTTCACCGGCACCTTCAGCTGGTCGCTGATGCCGATGACAACACCACCCTTTGCCGTACCGTCGAGTTTGGTGATGGCAAGTGATGTAATCTGCGTAACGGCCGCAAACTGCTTGGCCTGTTCAAAGGCATTCTGTCCGGTACTGCCGTCGAGGACGAGCAGCACCTCGTCTGGAGCTGACGGCACCACCTTCTTCATGACATCCTTAATCTTCTTCAGCTCATTCATCAGACCGACCTTGTTGTGCAGACGGCCGGCGGTATCTATGAGCACTACGTCAGCATCGTTGGCCTTGGCACTCTGAAGCGTATCGAAGGCCACGCTGGCCGGGTCGGAGCCCATCTGCTGCTTCACCACAGGCACGCCGACACGGTCGCCCCATATCTGTATCTGCTCCACGGCAGCGGCACGAAACGTGTCGGCAGCACCGAGATAGACTTTCTTTCCGGCTTTCTTGAACTGATAAGCCAGTTTGCCAATAGTTGTTGTCTTACCGACACCATTGACGCCTACAACAAGGATGACGTAGGGTTTATGGTCATCAGGGAGGTCCCAATTCTCATTGCTGCCCGTATTATTCTCTGTGAGCAATTGAGCGATGGTGGAACGCAGGATGCCGTTGAGCTCAGAGGTCGAGACGTACTTGTCGCGTGCCACACGCTCCTCTATGCGCTCTATAATCTTTATCGTCGTATCGACGCCGACATCCGACGAGATGAGTATCTCCTCAAGGTTGTCGAGCACGTCATCGTCAACCTTCGACTTTCCGGCCACGGCACGTGCTATTTTTGAAAACACGCTCTGCTTAGTCTTCTCAAGTCCTTTGTCGAGCGTCTCCTTCTTTTTCTTATTGAACAGTCCAAATAATCCCATAGTATACTATTTTGGCGCAAAGATACTAAAAATAACTGAGAAACAGCCATGAGGAACGAAAAAAGGTTGTAACCACAGATGGGTTACAACCTTTATATTTCATTACGTTGGGCCTAAAGCCCGGATATCCTATTTGAAGAAGTCCTTTACGGCCTCGTTCGGCACCATCTTCTCTTCGAAGATATAAGCACCGGTCTTAGGGCTCTTCACCATGCGTATAACCTTTGAATAAGCGCGACCATCCGTAGAACCTTCATGGAGGGTAGCGACCGCTTTCTTTGCCATATCTCTTTTAAGTTTAACAGAGTCTTGTCAGAGCGTCTGAGGTGATGCAGCAGTGTTGCCACGACGACAGATCGCCGACCATAGACCTTTTTTATAAATATAAAGTTATTACTTAATCTCCTTGTGAAGAGTCATCTTCTTCAGGATAGGATTGTACTTCATGAGCTCAAGACGCTCAGGAGTATTCTTACGATTCTTAGTGGTCACGTAACGGCTTGTGCCAGGCAGACCACTGTTCTTCATCTCAGTGCATTCGAGAATGACCTGAACTCTGTTTCCCTTTGCTTTCTTTGCCATGATAATTAATCTCCTATAACTTTAATATCCTTCCAATCGACATAGCCTTTCTTTACGGCCTGCTTCAGTGCAGCGTCAAGTCCGACCTTATTGATAAGGCGAAGACCGGCAGCGCTAATCTTCAGGCTAATCCAGCAACCCTCTTCTACATAGTAGAACTTCTTGCTGAAAAGGTTGACATCAAAGCTGCGCTTTGTGTGGTGCTTTGAGTGAGACACATTGCAACCTAACTGTGCCTTCTTTCCTGTGATTTGACAAATCTTAGACATTGCTATCTTTCTTTGTTTTGATTCGTTAAATTGATACCTATTCCAAACAGGATGCAAAGGTACTAATTTTCAGCGAACTAACAAAGCCGGCAGAGAGCAAATCGTCTATTTTAAGTTTTTTTTAGATTTAAATCAACCACTGGCTCTAAATCTTCTTGACCAGACGGTTAAGGCCGTCGAGGTGGGTCTGCCATTCAGAAATCTTCCGTTCTATCTTACCCATGTCGAGGTCCATAGGAAAGACAGAGGGGTTGTCGTGCTCATACTGAAGGAGCTGGATGTACTGTTCCACAAGAGCAATCTTTTGCTTCACGGTTTTCTTCTTCGGATAGCCGCGCTTGGCTGTCTCCTGGTCTATCTGAGCAGCCACATCATTAATCTCACTGCCCACCTCCTCATACTGTTTCTGCCAATTGAGATAGTCGCTGTTGAGCTTGAGGTTATTGTCGTTGGTAACGGCAACTACGTCGCTGTCGTTCGATGAAATCGGACTATACGTGGATGTCGACTGCGCGAAACCGGCAACCGAGAGACACATTATACAGGACAATACAAAAATTTTCTTTTTCATAGCTTCGTGTCTTTTTCAATTAATATTCTGCAAATATAGTCATTTCCAAAGAAACACGAGCAGAGTTGAAACAAATATTGCACTTTATTCATAATCATTAAACCGACTTTCGTCGTTTGGCAGGATTCTGTTTTCTGCTCACATCCGTAACAACTTGACAACGTAACAACGTAACATTTTTACCTAGAAAGACCCAGGGAAAAACAGATCAAAAACGGACAATACTTGAAACTTTCTGCCAGGAAGAAAAGAAAAGGACTTTTTCCTTTGTCATCTCACCGTTTTGCCGTATCTTTGCAAATTGTGTATGGCATCATACACATTACATTAACGAAACATCAATAGTTATAACATATAAGTATTTTAGAATTATATTTGCGCAATGAAACCAACATTGTTACTCCTTGCTGCCGGAATGGGCAGCCGTTACGGTGGGTTGAAACAGCTCGACGGGCTGGGACCCAACGGAGAGACTATTATGGACTACTCCATCTACGATGCCATCCAGGCAGGATTCGGAAAGATAGTATGGGTCATCCGTAAGGACTTCGAGAAGGACTTTCGCGAGAAGATCCTGTCAAAATATGAGGGCCACATCCCTTGCGAGCTCGTCTTCCAGGGCCTCGACTCCCTGCCCGAGGGCTACAGCGTCCCCGAAGGCCGCAAGAAGCCATGGGGCACCAACCATGCCGTGATGATGGCCGAGAAGGTTATCCATGAGCCGTTCTGCGTCATCAACTGCGACGACTTCTACAACCGCGACTGCTTCAAGGTCATAGGCAAATATCTCTCCGAGCTTCCTGAGGGCAGCAAGAATAAATATGCCATGGTGGGCTTCCGCGTCGGCAACACCCTGTCGGAGAATGGCAGCGTCAGCCGCGGCGTCTGCTCCAAAGACGACAAAAATCTCCTTACAGGCGTTGTGGAGCGCACGGAGATAGTACCTAAGGATGCCGAGCACGCAGCATACAAGGACGAGAACGGACAGTGGGTAGAGATTCCCGACACCACCCCTGTTAGCATGAACGTGTGGGGCTTCACGCCCGATTACTTCGAATACAGCGACAAGTTCTTCAAAGACTTCCTCGACGCTCCTGAGACGAAAGCCAACCCCAAGGCCGAGTACCTCATTCCATGGGTCGTCAACAAGCTCATCACCGACGGCACCGCGACATGCGAGGTCCTCGACACCACCAGCAAGTGGTTTGGCGTGACATACTCCGCAGACCGTCCTGCCGTTGTCGCCAAGATACAGAAGCTCGTCGACGAAGGCGTTTATCCGAACAAACTTTTCTAACTTAATGGACAATATCCAAGACAAAAACTCCATGATTTTGCTGGCAGAGAACGAGAAGGACCTTTTGGCAACCACCATCGCCTCTGCCAACAAGATTGTTATCACAGCCCACAAGTCGCCCGACGGCGATGCCGTGGGCTCCACCCTGGCGTGGAGGTTATACCTGGAGAGCCTTGCCAAGGACGTTACCGTGGTACTGCCCGACGCAGCCCCCGACTTCCTGCACTGGCTTCCCGGCTATGACAATATCATCACTTTCGACAAGCACAAGGAAAAAGCTTCCCAGGTCATCAGTGAGGCCGACATGATTTTCTGTCTCGACTACAACGAACTGTCGCGGACAGAGGACATGCAGGCCGTCATAGAGAAGGCCAAGGCACAGCGTGTCGTCATAGACCATCATGTAGGTGTGACTATAGACGCCCTCCTGACCATCTCGCACCCGGAGGCCACGAGTACCTCGGAGCTCGTCTTCAAGACCATCTGCCAGCTCAGCGGCACGAAGGCCATCTCTCACGACACGGCCGTCTGCATCTACTGCGGTATGATGACAGACACGGGAGGCTTCACTTTCAACAGTTCCGACCCCGATGTCTATCTCATTATCTCCGAACTGCTGAAGAAGAAAATCAACAAGGACATCATTTACAACCGTGTGTTCCACAACTACAGTCCTTCAGCACTCCGTTTCCGCTCATACATCATCCTTAAGAAGCTCAACATCGTGGAGACTCTCCATGCCTCCTACTACGCCGTAACGAAGAAGGAGATGAAGGAATTCAACTTCATCAAAGGCGACTTAGAGGGAGTGGTCAACGTACCATTGACGATGAAAGGCCACAAGCTCTCCATCTCCCTACGTGAGGACCGCGACAAGCCGAACCTCGTTTACGTGAGTCTTAGGTCGAGCTGTGGTTTCCACTGCCGGCAGATGGCTGCAGAATATTTCAACGGTGGCGGCCATGAGGATGCCGCCGGCGGACGGCTACTCTGCTCCATCGAAGAGGCGGAGAAGACTGCACTCAAGGCCATACTAGCTTACAAGGACCAGTTGGAATAGCAGTCCCCCACCCCGCCCCGACTTAATGCCGACACAGGAAAGAAAGACGCATAAAGAACGGGGCGAAAGATATTAACGGAAGAAAACAATCATCGGTGAATCCACATCTAATAAGGACGAAGCCGGAAAAATAAATACGAATATGAGGAATATAACAAAGATTCTCTTTATCCTTGCCGTTGCAGCCGTCGCGCTGACATCATGCAACGACAACGACACCTATGCCGACCAGCTGGAGAGAGAACGCAACGCGATAAACGACTTCATAAAGAACAAGAAGATTAAGGTTATCAGCGAGGCCGAGTTCTACGCCAAGGACTCCGTCACCGACACGGCGGCCAACGAGTATGTCTATTTCGGCAATACCGGCATATACATGCAGATTGTCAACAAGGGATGCGGCGAGAAGATAAAGCGCGGCGAGACCGCACGCGTGCTCTGCCGTTATGATGAGTACAACATCATGGACAACCCCGACACCATACAGACGTCGAACAACCTGCTCTACTATCAGGCCATTGTCGACAAGATGACCGTCACCAACACCAGCGGCACCTTCAGCGGATACTTCGACTCCTCGTCGAGTGTCATGCAGAGCAGCTACGCGTCGAGTGGCTCGGGCACGGCGGTACCGTCAGGATGGCTCATGCCATTTGCATTCATAAACGTGGGACGCCCTGCCACAGAAACGGAAGAGGTGGCAAAGGTCAAGCTCATAGTGCCTTCCACACAAGGCCAGGCCAACGCCTCGGCATCTGTCTATCCCTGCTTTTACGTGATCACTTATCAAAGAGGAAGATAAACGATATTATGACATTAATAAAATCTATTTCTGGTATTCGCGGAACCATCGGTGGACGCGCTGGCGACACCCTCAATCCGCTGGACATCGTAAAGTTTGTATCGGCTTACACCACCTTCATAGGAAGGAAGAATCCCGGAAAGAAATTGCAGATTGTCGTAGGACGTGACGCACGCATCTCCGGAGCTATGGTGAAGAACGTGGTCTGCGGCACGCTGATGGGAATGGGTGCCGACGTCATAAACATCGGACTGGCCACCACGCCGACAACGGAGCTGGCAGTGCGCATGAGCCATTCCGACGGAGGCATCATCATCACCGCAAGTCATAACCCACGTCACTGGAACGCGCTGAAGCTGCTCAACGAGGAAGGAGAGTTCCTCACAAAGGACGACGGCAATGTGGTTCTCGACATCGCCGACAAGGAAGACTTCACCTTCGCCGAGGTGGACGACCTTGGAAGCTACAGCGAGGACAGCTCCTACGACCGCAAGCATGTGGAGGCTGTGACTGCCCTCGATCTCGTGGACCTCACCGCCATCCGCAACGCGCACTTCAAGGTTATCGTAGACTCCATCAACTCCGTCGGCGGCGTCATCCTGCCAAAGCTCCTCGACGCGCTGCATGTGGAATATAAGTTCCTCAACGGAGAAGCCAACGGCGACTTCGCACACAACCCGGAGCCACTGGAGAAGAACCTCGGCGGCATCATGGGTGAGATGGCCAAGGGCGGCTATGACCTTGGCATCGTCGTAGACCCTGACGTGGACCGCCTGGCATTCATCCAGGAAGACGGAAAGATGTATGGCGAGGAATACACCCTGGTAACCGTCGCCGACTACATCCTCGACCATGTAAAGGGTACCACGGTGTCGAACCTCAGCTCCACAAGGGCTCTGAGAGATGTCACCGAGAAACACGGCTGCAAGTATTATGCTGCCGCCGTAGGTGAGGTCAACGTAACGACAAAGATGAAGGAGGTTGGCGCCGTTATCGGCGGCGAGGGCAACGGTGGAGTAATATATCCGGAGCTCCACTATGGCCGCGACGCACTGGTGGGCATAGCCCTCTTCCTATCCTCACTGGCTGAGAAAGGACTTAAAGCCTCGGAGCTGCGCAAGACGTTCCCGGAGTATTTCATTGCCAAGAACCGCATAGACCTCACACCGGAAACCGATGTCGACGCTATTCTCCGTCAGGTCAAGGAGCAGTACGGCAAGGAGAAGGACGTTCACGTTACTGACATCGACGGTGTGAAGCTCGACTTCCCCGACAAATGGGTTCACCTCCGTAAGAGCAACACTGAGCCAATCATCCGCGTCTACAGTGAGGCGCACACCATGGAAGAGGCTGACAGCCTCGGCAAAATGCTCATGCAGATTGTCTATGACATGCAAAAAGGAAAGTAAATACTTCGGACTTTAGCGTGGCGACCATACGCATAAGCACCGACAAACTATAAACCTTAAACCCCCTGCTTGCTGGCAATTCACTTGCCAGAAAGCAGGGGCTTCTCTATTGTAATAATGTATTGGCCTTACAATATTACTCCTGAGGCTCCAGCACAATGGCAAAGAGGTTCACGGAGTTGGCCTTGGTAATCGTGGTGGTGCCCGAAATAACCTGAGTGTAGGTAGAGCCGGTGCCCGCCACCTTCGTGCCGTTGATCTTTGCGGAAGCTGTCTCGGTATCGCCGAAGACCAGCGTCATCTTGTAAGACTTGGCAGCGTTGACGACGATGCTTGTCGACGACTCCATCTTAACGCAGGTAGAGTAAGTAACGTTATTATACTTCGCAGTACCCTTCGATGTAGAGTAGTTGCCGGTAACGGTAACTATGCTGCTCGAAGGCTTCTTTCCCTCAAAGCTTACCACAACGGTTCCCGTGGGTTGGTCGACGGTAGAGCCACCGGTCTCTCCAGTGCCACCGGTCTCACTGCTGCCACCGCTTTCTCCCGTCTCACCGCTTGAAGCGTTCTCATCACCGAAGATGCCGACGAGTGTCGACTTGTAGTTGTCAATAAGTGAAGCCAATTTCGTGTTAATTTCAGCACTCTGGTCATCGACGGAGTTGTTAAAATTGAACTGCACATCGCCGTGCTCTATGCGTCCTGCGCCCAAGAAGCCGGTAACCTTTGCAGGAACATCCTTGGCCTCATCGGGGGTATATGTATATATCAGGCTGGGGTTGGTGTCGAAGTTGTTATACACATGTCCTCCAACTTTAGCCTTTACTGTCTCCGGGACTTTCTCATCACGTGAGGAGACGACATAAGCGTCGAAAGAGGTGTTGTCGTCGGCATAAGTAGTGAAGGCGCTGCCGCTCTGAGGTTCCGCGATTATGTTGTCATAGGCCTTGATGATACCGCCATTCTCACCGCTGAGAGTGCTCCCTTTAGGACCTAAGTCATGCGCCTGGTTTGCTATAATCATCGGATATTTCGTCCCGCGGAAGTAGTTCTTCTCGACGAAAACATCAGAGGATGAGGAAGCGCCTACACCATATTTAGCCACTCCGTCATAATAGTTGTTGAAGAAATGGACGCTCATGGTGCGTACCCTTGCATGACGGGAGTCACTATGGTCGAACCAGTTGTGATGATACGTGATGTAGTTTGGTCCTGTCTCACTCTTCATTCCGCACATGCTGGATTTTCCAGTGTCCCAGAAGCGGCAGTAGTCGATGGTGACGAACTTTGAGTCGGCCTTCACGTCAATGCCGCCGTCGCCCTTGGCATGGTCACCACTTCCCGACTTTCCGTAGAACACGTCGACATTATGAATCCATATATTGCTGTTATCGGTGTCAAGGGATAATCCGTCATCCATCTGACGCATAACGGCAAAGTTGCGGAACTCCACGCTGGCGCTGTTGCGAACGAGAATGCCGAAGCCGTGTATCGTGGCATCATTACCGATACCCTCGACGGTGATATTCAAAGGAGAGTCGGCTTGCGGACCTTTAATCTGCAGTCCCTCAGAGGAAGAGCCGAAGCTGTCGACATCACCTGCGGAGACTATACCGATGACGCGGATATCCAACGGTGGCAGTGAGACACCATTCTTCTGATATGCATTGAGTATGGCCTGCAACCCGGTAAACTCCTGTGTCGACTTTCCCGTGGAGAGAGTGGCCTTCACCGTCTTAGCCGTGTTCTTAGTAACGTAGAGCACTATAGCTCCGGTCTTCAGAGTGCCGTCGTTATTATAGGCTCCTACACCCTCGGTGCGCTTGAAATGGGCATAACCCTGGCGGTCGTAGTTTGACACCGTGAGGGACGTGGCCTCACTGGCCTTCGTCTCGTCCTCCTTGTTATTGATAACGGGGACGACCTTAATGGAATAGGCTCCGGCCTTCAGTCCTACAGCATCAGCGCGACCGAAAGTTCCGTAGTCGCGGACGAGTTGGTCATCGAGCTTCTTATATTCCTTGATGTCTCCTCCCTTGATATATACTTTATAGTTGTTAGCTCCCTTCAATGGTGCCCACTCTATATAAGCACTCTCCTGCCAACCATTGGCCTGCTTAATCTGAACGGCGCCCTGTGCTATCTTAGTAAAATTGATGCGGCTTGCGGTAAAGCTCGTATTCTGTGGGCTTACCGTTACATTATTGCCTTTGATGGCGATGCTTTTCACATCAGCGGTGTTATAGGATGAGACGGAGCCATCGGTGGCGGTGATGTTTACCTTGTTCTGTGCCACAGCCATGGTAGTAGCCAATAGTGCTGTATAGAGAACGATATTTCTCTTCTGCATAATCCTTACTTTCCTTTTAACGTTTTACGAATTTGATGACAGTGTTTCCTGCACGAAGAACATAAACCCCTGACTTCATGTTGGTGATGTCGAGGCTCGCGGTATCGGAAGAGGCTTTCGTCTGCGCGACTTTCTTGCCGGAGGCATCAAAGATTTCTATCCTCTCGCCGCACTGAACGCCGCTGAGATGGATATTACCGTCGGTGGTCCCCGCAAGGTTGAAAGCCTTGACCTGGTCTATTCCCGTGGTCGCATTGTCGAAGGCTATCGCCACCGATTCCATATCGGCAGCCTGCTCCGTGCCATCAGAGAAGTGTAAGACGACATTATCGCCGTCGAAAGCAAGTTCCACGGCCGTCTTCTCGACGGTCCGCCCATTGATAGTGATTGTCTGCGCCTCTGAAGCAATCGCAGCCTGGGACGATACTGTCAACCCTAATAGCAAACTGGTAACAAATAAGATTTTTCTCATAAACAATTAATAGGTTTCAATTAGTTTGGTAATCCGGCACAAATATAGCTAAAATATCAATCGTTATGTTCGTTTCCATGACAGAAAGAAACGTAAACGTTTACAAAATCATGTAAACGCTTACGTTTTGTTTTCATCAGAACGGCAGTCCGACGGCAAAATGAAAGGTAAAGTCGCGGCCTAAATCGGGATGGAAGATGGCATAATGCTCATCATTAGTGGTATAGGCCGGGTTAACGGCTTTCATTCCGGCATCAAAGCGGAGGATGAAGAAATCGAAGTTCAAGCGCAGTCCCAAGCCATAGGCAACGGCAATCTGCTTGTAGAACTCATCCCATTTGAAGCGGCCGCCGGGCTGTTCGGGGTAGTCGCGGAGTGTCCAAATGTTTCCGGCATCGATGAAGGCGGCACCGTCAAACTTCCAGAAGAGATGTGAGCGGAACTCCGCATTGAGGTCGAGCTTCATGTCGCCGGTCTGATTGATGAAGTCAATACGTCCGTCGGTACCGCGGAACTTACCCGGGCCCAGTTCCCTCACGCTCCATCCTCGGACCGAGTTGGCGCCACCGGAGAAATAGCGTTTTTCGAAGGGCAGCACATTGCTGTTGCCGTAAGGCCACGCAATGCCGAAATCAGTGTGAAGGACGAGCTGGTTTCTGTTGTCGAAGGGAAGGACATGAGTGAAATCGAAGTCGAACTTCACATACTGCGCGTAGGCTATATTAAATAATGTATAGTTACCTTGTCCGTTCTTCTTGAAGTTGAACGGTCCTGACAGGGCTCGAAGGAGGTTACCGGCAGTCTCTATGTTGGCACGCATGGCATTGCCGTTGTGGTTGTAGAGTAGTCCGAAGCCTGTCTTCATAATGAAGAGGTCCTCGTAGTTGTACCTCAGGATGGCATTACGGTTCGACACGCTGTCGAGATAATCGTGTTTGAAGGTGGCACTAATCCACGGCATATAGACGTAGTTGAGGTCCAGGAGGTCGAGGTCGTAGGTCGTATGCCGTTTGGGATTGCTCCAGCCGTATTTCCACGCGGCGGAGAAGACGCGGCGGTGGAACTCAGGACGGTTCTGAAGGTCCCAGGACACGGAGATCTCCGATTTTGCGGTGCTGCGATACTTAACCTTGTTTGACAGGAACGGCACCACGAGGCGTGGAAACTGCAAACTGGTGACGACACTGTATTCCTCATAGTCGTGGGCATCATATCCCTCCAACTTCGATATAGCCTCGAAAGCGGCCCGCAGCTGGATACTGAAGAGCTCACTGCCACGGAAGAGGTTACGGTTCTGATATGTCAGAGAAGCGGCAGCGCCAAGGTCTCCGGCGGTATTTGTCCCCTCCGGCTGAAAAGCTATGGTACTCGGCTTGTTGTTGAATATCTGTAAATGACAATCGAGGACATTGCTGTCGGGGCGCTCCAAGAACTCCACGTTGGTGTATCTCACGGCACCAAGACGCGAAAAGTTATTATATGTGCGCTTAAGGTCGGAGGCACTGTAGTAATGCCCCGGCTCTATGGCGGTGCTGTTCTCGAGGACGGAGCGGCGGATGTGGAGTCCTGTGGAGTCACCGGGGAGAAACAGAACCTTACCAATGGTATAACGCGGATGAACGGTCTCCGGCTCGTCAGATGAACGGCGGTACTTCAGCAAATGGAGTGTCACATCAACATCACGCGAGCCACGGACGCTGTCAGCGTCAAACTGGATGAAGTTCTTGTTAAATCTGTAATAACCCGAGTCGTTGAGGATAGCAGTGAGACGGGAGCGCTCATTGTCGAGCGATGACACCGTGAACTGCCTCGGCGTGAAATGGCTTGAGAGATGCGGCTTCAACACGCGCGCTATGGCACTGTCCTGGATGTCATAGGAGAAATGGTTGATATAGAATGGTTCTCCGGGACTAAGAGTGTAGATGGCGTCGAGTTTCTTCTTTTTCTTTACCTCTACGGCGAAAGCCACTTTCGCATTCATATATCCCATATTCTGCATGGCTGTACGCAGATCCTCGCACGACAGTCTGGCTTGGACAGAGTCGAAGACAACTGGCTGCTCGCCAATCCTTTGCAGTGAACGGTTAATCCATTTCGTGGTATCCTTACCCGACAGCGCATAAGCGCCGAGAGGTATCTTGAAAAGAGAGAACCATTTGGAATTGGCCTTCTGACGGATGTATGGTGCCAACTGTGCGGCATCAAAGCCCTTCTGGTCTGACTTTATCACAACCTTGTCGAGCATGTATTTGTCATCAGGAATAAACTTCCCGGCTGAGCACGACGTTACCAACAGGGCAATAATAGTAAAAAATATAATAAGATGAAGCTTGCTCCACTGATACCTAACCATCAGAATTCCTTTTTTAAACTTATAAAGGGTTATTTTATAATGGGTTCACCAAAACGTCTTGTCATGACAAACTCTCTGCAAAGGTAATGCAATCAAATGACATTTCAAAAGAAAAGATTACATTTATCATTATTTGGATAAGTCACGCGGCACCTCAACAATACAAAAAATCAAAACTTTGTGGTTTTATTTTTTTGTATTGTCTTCGGTTTGCTGTAACTTTGCACTGATTTTCGAAGATTATAATATTAAACACGATGAAGATATCTTATAAGTGGCTAAAAGAATACGTTGATTTTGATTTAACCCCACAGGAAACAGCGGACGCGCTGACATCAACCGGGTTGGAAGTCGACTCACTGGATGAAGTAGAAACAATACGCGGTGGTCTTAAGGGACTGTATGTAGGAAAGGTGCTTACATGCGAGCAGCACCCTAACTCCGACCATCTGCACGTTACGACAGTAGACCTCGGAAAAGGTGAACCCCAGCAGATCGTCTGCGGTGCGCCCAACGTGGCAGCAGGACAGAAAGTCATTGTTGCTGATCTCGGCTGTGTACTCTACGACGGCGATAAGGAATTCACCATAAAGAAATCACGCCTGCGCGGCGTCGACTCTTATGGAATGATTTGTGCAGAGGATGAGATTGGCATCGGCAATGACCATGCCGGCATCATCGTCCTTCCCGAGGACGCTCCCGTCGGTCAGCCTGCAGCAGAGTACTATCACCTTGAAAGCGACTGGGTCATAGACATTGACATCACCGCCAACCGCGCTGATGCGCTCTGCCACTACGGTGTGGCTCGTGACCTCAACGCTTGGCTCATGCGTCAGGGCAAGCCTTCGACACTCCACCGCCCCGACTGCTCCAAGTTCCATGTTGACAACAACGACTTACCAATAAAGGTTACTATTGAAAACACCGACGCCTGCCGGCGCTATGCTTGTCTGAGCATCACCGACTGCGACGTGAAGGAGAGCCCGCAGTGGCTTAAGGACAAGCTGAATGTTATCGGTCTGCGTCCAATCAACAATATCGTTGACATTACAAATTATATCATGATGGCATACGGCCAGCCTATGCACTGCTTCGATGCCGACATGGTTACAGGACACCATATCATCGTCCGCGACAACAACGCTGGAAAGAAGTTCGTTACTCTCGATGGCGTTGAGCATACCCTCGGCGAACACGACCTTGCCATCTGCAACGAGGAGGAGCCGATGTGCATCGCCGGCGTGTTCGGTGGAAAGGGTTCCGGAACTTATGAGACAACGAAGAACGTCGTGCTGGAGAGTGCTTACTTCCACCCAACATGGATACGTAAGAGCGCACGCCGCCATGGACTGTCCACAGATGCCAGCTTCCGCTTTGAGCGTGGCGTGGACCCTAACGGCACCATCTACGCTCTGAAGCAGGCCGCAATACTCTGTCAGGAACTTGCCGGAGGAAAGGTGTCAATGGAAATCTGCGATGAGTATCCTACAAAGATGGACAACTTCCATGTCCGTCTCAACTACGAATACTGCGACCGTCTCATCGGAAAACAGCTTGGACACGACACCATAAAGGATATCGCCAAGAGCTTGGAGATGAATATCACCAATGAGGACCCCGACGGCATAGACCTCGTAGTACCGGCTTACCGCGTGGATGTACAGCGGCCATGTGATGTCGTTGAGGACATCCTCCGCATCTACGGCTATAACAATATCGAAATTCCGTCAGAACTGAAGTCGTCTCTTACCATTGCCGGTGAGAGTGACAAGAACTTCAAACGTGAGAATCTCGTCGGGGAGCAGCTCGTCGGTGAGGGATTCAACGAGATAATGAACAACTCGCTGACCAAGAGCTCATATTACGACAAGGACGAACTGAACAAATACACATGGGCTAAGACTGTCAAGCTTATGAATCCTCTGTCGGCCGACTTAGGCGTCATGCGCCAGACTCTGCTCTTCGGCGGACTGGAGAGCATCATCAGGAACATAAACAGGAAGGCCCACAACTTGAAGTTCTTCGAGGTGGGAAACTGTTACTGGTTCGACGAGCAGAAGCATACAGCAGAGGCTCCTATCAAGGCCTACACACAGGACTATCACATGGCTCTATGGGTTACTGGTAAGCGTGTGGAAGGCTCATGGGCTCATGCCGACGAGGACACATCAGTATATGAGCTGAAGGCTTATGTGGAGAATATCTTCCGCCGTGTGGGAGTGCCTCAGGGTATGTTTACCGAGAAAGCATCTGACAACAATATCTTCGACAAGGCTATCACCGTGGAGAACCACGGTGGCAAGGTCATCGCTGAATACGGTATCGTCAACCATAAGATTCTTAAGAACTTCGACATCGACCAGCCCGTATTCTACGCTGACATTGATTGGCAGGCACTTATGAAGGCTATGAAGAAGAACAAGCTGGAGTTCAAGGAACTCAGTAAGTTCCCGGCAGTAAGCCGCGACTTGGCATTGCTCGTCGATGAGAACGTACAGTTTGCACAGATTGAACAGATTGCGCGTCAGACGGAGAAGAAATTGCTTAAGCGCGTGGAGCTGTTCGATGTCTACACCGGCGACAAACTTCCGGCAGGAAAGAAGTCGTACGCTGTCAACTTCATCCTCCAGGATGAGAACAAGACTCTGAACGACAAGGCAATCGACGCCATCATGAAGAAACTCATCCATCAGCTGACGACAAAGCTCGGTGCTGAACTGAGATAACATCAAGCCTATCCGCTCAGAAGAGGAAGTCTGTGCGGATAAGAACGTTCAACGCAAGAACAGAAAATTATTAAATAACACATTATAAACATTTAAATTTTACCCCGTAAGACTAACAACAATGGAGGAATGCCAGTGGATTACAACATGGCAAGCCTCTATCTCCAAGACGGAGAAGTCAGGGGAAAGTCTCAATTATGGGAAGAGCATTTGAATACCGTAAGGCTACCAAGCTGAAGCGGTGGGGTCATATGGCCCGCACATTCACAAAGTTAGGTAAGGAAATATCCATCGCCGTGAAGGCTGGTGGTCCGGAACCGGAGAACAATCCGCGCCTACGTGCCATCATCGCTACATGTAAGCGTGAGAATATGCCTAAGGACAACATCCTGCGCGCCATCAAGAACGCTATGGGTAAGGACCAGAGCGAGTACAAGGAGGTTCCGTACGAGGGTTATGGACCGCATGGGATTGCCATCTTCGTAGACACCCTGACCGACAACACCACACGTACCGTGGCCGACGTCCGCTCAGTGTTCAACAAGTTCAACGGCAACCTGGGCACACAGGGCTCTCTGAGTTTCCTCTTCGACCACAAGTGTGTATTCACTTTCAAGAAGAAGGCTGACACCGATATGGACGAGCTCATCCTCGACCTCATTGACTACGGAGTGGATGATGAGTTCGACGAGGATGTCAACGAGGAGACCGGCGACGATGAGATCACTATCTACGGCGACCCAAAGAGCTTTGGCGACATCCAGAAGTTCCTTGAGGAGAAAGGCTATGAGATAGAGTCTGCTGAGTTCACACGTATTCCTACCGACCTCAAGGATGTTACTCCTGAACAGCGTGAGACCATCGACAAGATGGTTGAGAAACTTGAGGACTTCGATGACGTGCAGAACGTCTACACAAACATGAAACCGGCAGAGGAATAATCTGGCGGCAAGAGTCCATTTACATCCAACAGGACTTAAAACATATGACAGCCCCTGACTGTTTTCATGACCAATGGCGTAACAAGCCAAGGTCTTGAAGACTGTCAGGGGCTGTTTCGTTATCACATATTATATAACTCACTGTCAGATAAGTCTCCAAAAAATGTTTCATATCCAACATTTTTGTATCTCTAATGAAAAATTGTGGGAGAAAAAGCAACAAAAAATTTGTTATTTTACTAATTGTTAATAACTTTGCGTATTAATCAAAATAAAATAACAATTATGAGAAACAAAAACTTATTATCTATGCTTTTCATTGCCTGCATGGTACTGACCTCATGCGGCAACACAGTCTCTGACGATGTAGATGTACCCGGCACAAATACGGAGAAGACCAATAAACACATCAGCATCAACCTAAATGAAGAGAACACATCCATTGCTTTATCACCACAATCGCGTGTCTTCAACACCGACGGCAAGCGTTACTATGCCATCAATATCCTGGAGAAAGATAATAAGAACTACATTAAGTATGCTTACGGTCTCTTTGACGGCAACGCTCCTGTCTCAGCCGTGATGACAGAAGGTCATAAATATAGAATTGAGGTACTGGAGTTCCGCAATGACAAAGATACTCTCTATCACGAAGGAGATATGTTCTACGAACCAATGAAGACCAGCGACGCAAAGGCCACACAACTGAAAAATGCCTTCGTCTATGACAAGAGTGTAAACCTCAGCGGCATCACCACTGGCGATACCAGGATTGGCGCTGAGAGCAGCGACACCACATGGTATCCAAGAGCCTATAAATACTATGCTATAGTCGATGAATTCGACCCGTCATCAGCAGATAAATTAGACATAACGGTAAAGCGAGCATTCTTCGGACTGCATTTCATCATCACACCACCCAAACACGGTTCAGTGAAGCTCTTATTCCTGCGCAACCACACCATTGAGGTCAACGCCACTGACAAGGCATATGACGACGAGTCTTTCTATTCATTCAATCAGATTAGCAATGCCGCAGTAGAAGGCTACGGTACGGATGTTGCCATTGAAGCCACCTGGACTTCCGATGGGAAAGTCATCAAACAGCAAAAGGAAATGGTCCCCATAAAACGCAATGCCGTTACCAACCTCACCATCGGTTTCTCTGGACCGAAAGATATTGAACAGGTCATCAAGGAAGAGAGCACACCGCTAGACACGCTGAACCATAACTGGGTGATAACATCAGAATAGACATATCCAAATGATCTATCAGTAAACATCAAGATAATAAAATGGCCGCCCCAAGATTAGGGACGGCCATTTTGCTTACGATATTATTCCTACCGCAAAATTCTAAAGCCTCATCACAGATGTGAACGAGCCTTCAAAGGCTTTATCAATATTCTGTGGCTGTTCTCTGAAGATACCATAGAGAGCCGAACCGCTGCCACTCATCTGAGCGTAAACAGCACCGAGACTGTATAGTTGCTCCTTTACGGCCTTCAACTCCGGATACTCACTGAACACCGGGTCTTCAAAATCATTCGTCAGTTCCTCGCGCCATGTCTCAATGGGTTGGCGCACTATCATGCGGCAATTTTTCTGAGGTTCCTTAGGAGTAATTCTCTTGTACGCCTCTGCTGTGGAGACAGATACATCCGGCCGGACTATAGCAATCCAATAGCCATGGAGGTTGCCATACTCATTGTCGGCAGGCTCCAGCTCATCACCTATGCCGGTAGCATAAGATGGCTCTGCACTGATAAAGAATGGACAGTCGGCGCCAAGTTTGGCGGCATAGCGTTCCATCTCCGCATTACCCATATTCAAACGAAAGCGCTCATCGAGCAGACGAATCATGAAAGCGCCATCCGCTGACCCGCCACCAAGTCCCGACTGCACAGGAATGCGCTTATAGAGATGGGCATGGATGCGTGGTATCTCATAGTCGGTGGCTATGAGGTTATAAGCCTTCACAACAAGGTTCTGCTCCTCTTCGCCACAGGAATAGTCACCGCTGACGTGTATGTCGATGTCGCCGACACAAGGGAAACGGTCGTCCATCTTCTTTATCTCCAGCACATCAGTAAGGGGAACAGGATAAAACACGGTCTCGATATTGTGAAAGCCGTCTGTACGTACACCGACGACATTCAGTCCAAGGTTTATCTTACAACAGGGAAATGTAATCATAGTCTTCGTTTTTGATTTATATATGCAAAGTTAATGCAAACCGAAGACAATACAAAAAATAAAACAACAAAGTTTTTTATTTTTTGGATTGTTGAGGTGCAGCTTAACTTATCAAAAGTTAATGCGCTTAACTTATCAAAAGTTAATGCAAACCGAAGACAATACAAAAAATAAAACAACAAAGTTTTTTATTTTTTGGATTGTTGAGGTGCAGCTTATTTCGAGAACTGTTATTATAATTGTTATTTGAGCTAAACTATGGCAGACGATTTTGTCGATATTGGATCATACGTAGAAGACGAATTGTATAGAACGGAGAAGCTCCATAAAAAAAACATATATCGGCAATACCCACGCGAAGCGCACCAGCCCGTAGGTCATAGCCTCAAAACACTGGCTCAACGATGACAGCCGACCACTCACCAGGCCAAAAGATATGGAACATGCCAAAAGTGTGATGGAGATTATCGGTATAAGACTTTGTGAGAAGTTGCTTGGGAAGAGATGACCTGTAACACTGAGGAGGATGGCGTGCGGCACGCATGTCAGAAGGACGACAACAATTACAACTGTCAGAATCTCACCTACGACGACCCACAGCCCCACTCTTTCAAAATAACGTTTTTTCCTGCAATGAGCCATTGCCACAACACTATCCACCAGTCCACTGAACGATACCGCTCCGAAGGCCACTGACAACAGTATAATATCCACGAGCAGTGGTGACGACATATTCTCTATGAAGTGGCCAAAGAGCCAGCGGACGCCCTCCGGACTTAGCAGAGAGCGCATAGAAAGTTCAGGCATCGCGGAGGTAACTATCCACGAGGCCATAATCAGTACCACCTGCAGAACAACAAGTGTCAGAGATATGATGCCACAGACTTTATTCTTCATCAGGATGGAGGTTATCTATATCTAGGATACGTAGTTCCAGTGCACGTACGACAAGGCGCGTAGCATTTACACTCATACCGCCGTTACCATCC
Organism: uncultured Prevotella sp.; assembly: GCA_900316565.1. GTDB lineage: Bacteria > Bacteroidota > Bacteroidia > Bacteroidales > Bacteroidaceae > Prevotella. Next base: position 52,316 of record ONDK01000010.1, read on the forward strand.
GGGAAAAGCTTCTGCACCAGCTCATTCTGCCGTTTTTCCAAACTCTTCACGCCAAATGGCATTCCACGGAGTCCCGTAATCTGTTCCTTGGTGTAGCCAAGGGCAAGATGGCGAAGAAAACGTTCATCATATTCGTCAATCTCATAGTCGACCATCGCCTCCTGATGCAACAGTTGCTTGTTGACACTCTCCTTAAAACGCTCGACAATTTTCTGAAGTATAGGCTGGTTAAAGACATATTTCTTTCCGCTCATGACACTTACCACGTCACCACGGGTCAGAAGTTCACCACTCTTTAAGCAAATGCCGTCGGCACCTGCATCAAGAACATCCACCCACAGTTTCTCGTTTAGTATCTCACCTGTGAATATCAGCACCTTTATGTTCGGGTATTTCTCTTTCGTCTGACGGCATATCTCTACACCGACAGTCGTAGACCCACCTAATCCAAGATCAAGGAGCACTAAATCCGGGAGTTGTTGCTTCAATGTTCTCCAGTATGCAGTCTCGCTCTCCGCCGTTCCTATTATCTCAGCCTCGGGAATATCACTTTTGAATATTCCCTCTGTGCCCCTCAGCTCCAAGGGTACATCTTCCACGATTATTACTTTGAACTTTTCCATATCTTGTTTCCTTTCTCTTTCGGTTATTGTTTCTTTGCCTTCGTCAACGTTATAACAATCTCTGTACCATTCTCCGCTGTCCGTGCTGTTATCCCACATCCACGACAGTTTGTAGCCTCTCCGTTGTCGCGTGCTATCTGCCGGCAGAGGAGATAAGGGAGACGGTCTCGCCCCGGTGTGAAGAGCTGAAGGCACTGTTCCGCATTAAGACGTAGTTCCGGCATGAGGACACAGAAGACGGCATAACGTCCGCTGAGGTCACTGATACTTATCTTCAATTCCTTTCCACCATTCTGCTTCCGCAGTATCTCAAAGAGATAACCTATGAGGTCCTTGTCACCGAGCAAGTCGAAGTCGGCCTCTCCCCTCTCCTTCTCCCTCAGCACCTCACTTATGGCAAATGGCTTACAGACAAGACGGACGCTGTCGACCTGACGCATTGCCTGGCCACTGAGGATAGTATACAGTTCCTTATAATATTCGGCCAGCTCACGGATTGACGACAGGTTGTTGTCAGTGCCATCGACGAGCTGACGTATTCTTGACGGATAATACATCGTCTCATGTTTCAAAGTAGACAGACAGTTGTCTAGCACACTGTTGGAGACATAGAGCTTCTGGTCTTCATATTCCGCCCGTCTGCGTTCATCCTCGGCAAGTTCAATACTGATGGCACTGCTCCGACTTCTGTCTGCAGCCTCTCGCAGCGCCTGTTTTATCTTCTCAACGACTTGTCGGAGCTCCGTAGGGAAACTGTCAGTGGGCATTGGCATTATCTCCTTCAGTTTATCGTCGGCAGTACTGTCACAGAGCAATATGTCATTAATCTTACGCACCTTGTCAACGCAGTACTGGTAGTAGACACGATGACGGTAATAGATGAAGTAATAAGCAGGGAAGATGCTGAGAAGCAACAGGATGAGGATGGCAATGGCCACATTCTTATTGGTCTCCGACTTTTGCATCATACGGCAGTATTCGCCTAAGGTGTTGTCGGCTGAATACTCCTTGAAGAGCATCGTATAAACCTTGTTGTTGTATCTGTACAATGCCCATTGGTGAAGGGCCAATGCCGCCACGGCCGTCTCATTGCGGACATCCATTATTATCCTATAGTTAGTCGGCAGACTGTCATGCAGCCACCTCACCTCCGGTGGCATTTTCGACACATCTCCTTCCTTCAGCATAAGCAGTTTCCCATTGGGGGTATGCCGTAGATAGAGTTCGTTCAACCACCTGCGACAACTGTCAGAGAATGCTATCGTCTTAGAATAAGTTCCATTGATATTACTGTAATATGCTGAGTCTGCAAAGGCCGCCGCCTTCATAAGTATTGCGGTATCAGCCGTTGACATAGAGATTTTCACGTATGACGATGCTCTTGCAGGCTGCTTCTCCTTGACTGTAGTCGATGGGACGGAGGACATTGACGGTACTCCTGCGGCCCTCGAGGGCACAGCCATGGCAAAGATTGGACCAGTGAAGAGACATATCGCAAGCAGAAACCTTACCATACCCTTCGGCAGTCGGAAGAAGAAACGACTACCCTTCCCTGGCTCGCTCTCCGCCGATAGATAGCAGACATTGAAGATCGAGCTTATCTTCTTGTATTTATCTATTATTCCACGGCAGTTCATCAGTCCGAAGCCGTGACCGTTATACACCTTATGGTCGAAAATTCCCGACAACTCTTCCTCCGTCATTCCTTTTCCCGTATCCTTGACTGATATCTCCACATAACCAGGAGTCTCTGTGGCGCTTACTGTCACCGTTCCTCCTTCAGACGTAAACTTCCGGGCATTGTCAGCAATGGTGTTGACCATGAACAGTGTCAGAATCTTATCGGCCTTCACCGTTGCATCTGTTTTCTCCACAGAAAGTTTTATTCCTTTGAGTTGGAAGCTCATGCGCCCTCTTTGAACTATATCAAAGAGCTGTTGCAAGGGGAAGGTCTCAATGTGAAGGTTCAACTGTCCCTGTCTCACCTGTATCCAGTCGGTAAGCACTGTGTTGTATTCATTAATCTTATCGGTCAGTTCCGCAATATATTCGTAGCGTTCCTTCCTCATCCCATCTGGCTCATGTTTCTCAATAAGCCGGTTTATCTCATTCAGCATACGATCGATAAACGGTACTATGCTGTTGACAAGCGATATCTTGGCACGTTGCTCGAGGTTACGCTTCTTATCACTGACAATATGTACGACGCTCAACGAGTAGGCCTCATTAATATTCTCGTATCTGTCATTCATTCTCTCCATGTACTCATTATAGCGTTTCTGCCATAATTGCAGAGGCTCCATAAGGGAGGCCAAGGAGTTGCGGCTGTCATTGCGGTGTCTGAGTCGGTTGAAGATGAAAAGAAGGAGTACTAAAATGACTATCATCACGATGACGGAGAGTATCATCAGATTAAGTTGCGAGGATGATTTGGCCAGTTGGTCAGCACGAGACTCATAGTATCTGTCCTGTCGCGTCTGCTCCTGAAGGTCGAGATATATGTTTCTGTTATAGTCGCTTTGCTGCTTGTCATTCACAGATGAATAGACGATGCTAAGCTGTTCGCGGATTGATGCCACCAGGTCTGGGGCCTGGTTGATAGCGGTATCCTTCTCCAAGGCATCTTGAAGACATGCTATAGCTGAGTTGTAATCTTTTATCTGCCAATAGCAGGAGGCCAGCGTACGGTTGGCACCGGCTATCTGATAGATATCACCGAAAGAGGTGAAGAGGTCCAAAGAACGCAATGCAAGATTTCCAGCCAGAAGGCTGTCGGGCATCCGGTCGGTATTTACCAATTGTATTGCCGGACCGTTGTCCTCTATAAGTTTCCGTCGTCCTTCAGGAGACTGCAAGTGCTCGCTGATGGCCTCCAGGGTGTTGGCCTGCCAGAAGGGATAATTGAATTTAAGAGCGAGAAAATAGCACTGGGTAAGATAATCGAATTCCTGTTGGCTGATATCGTCCTGCGAACCTTCAGTGATTATTCCACCCGCACCCACATTATATAAATAGTTAAGGTATTGCGCCGTATCCTTCTGGATATCGCCATCAGGGTCTATGCTACGGAGAGCATCGACGCTCTGCCGTTCCAACCCTACATAATAATAATATGTGGAAGTAACTATATTAAACTCTGAACGGGCGTAAATATACCTAAGTTGCTGATGCTTCGACAGTGTCCCCTTCTCCTCCTCTATGCGATGAAGGCGCCGCTGAGCATCCTCATGATAGTCATAGAAATCCTTGTTAGCCGACATCCGCTGGCAAAGACGCATCTGCTGGACATTGGCAATGAGCAGTTCTACTTGATTATCGGTAACAAGCGGAATAGAGTCAAGTATCGAAGATGCCCGCTTATAGTTCATCTTCGATGTGTAATAAAACGCGAGATTATTCATCGCCTCCGCATGTCCGTCGTCATAATCACTGGAAGCACGCAAAGCTCTCTCAGCATACACGCGGACGGAGTCAAGGTTCCTATAATGAAAGTCATAAGACACCATATTCAACCTGTCAACAGTCTCGCTGTCCTTCTGATGACAAGCTGAAAAAGACAAAAGGCCCCAAAGGCACAATAGCCATATGGGGCCTTTCGTAAAGATAGCACTATTATGCGCGTGCAGCCTTAATATATCCAAGAGCCTCTACACATTTATCTGTAATGGCTTTCCAGTTCTTGGCAGCGACGACATCCTTCGGGAAGAGCTTAGAGCCCATGCCTACGCAGAGCACGCCACTCTTTATCCATTCCGTGAGGTTCTCCTTGTCAGGTGACACAGCACCTGTAACCATGATGTTTGACCAACGCAGCGGACCCAGGATATTCTTCACGAAAGACGGACCACCGACATTACCTGCCGGGAACACCTTTGTAACATCACAGCCTGCAGCCTGAGCATTGGACACCTCTGTTACAGAGCCACAGCCAGGGCTATAAGGAACGAGGCGACGGTTGCAGATAGGCGCAATCTCCGGAACGAAGTTTGGACCGACTATGAAGTTGGCACCAAGCTGAAGGTAGAGAGCGGCCGTTGGAGCATCGATGACAGTGCCTGCACCGAGAATCAGCTCCGGGCATTCCTTTGCGGCCCACTTCACGAGCTCACCAAAGATTTCATGAGCGAAGTCACCACGGTTGGTGAACTCGAATACTCGTACACCACCCTCATAACATGCCTTGATGACATTCTTGCAAACATCGATGTCGCTGTTGAAGAAAACCGGTACCATACCAGTCTCTTTCATTGCTGAGATAACCTGTATTTTATTGAATCTAGCCATTATTTGTTTTCTTATCTTTATATGTTTGTTTAACTGTAAGGTCATGAGCCCACGTTTCCACAGGCTCATTAACTCTTCTGTTTATCTCTGGACACGGCCTGAAGCGTTTCCTGCAGCGAGGCTCTTCACCTCAGCCTCACTGACGAGGTTGAAGTCGCCAGGAATAGTATGCTTGAGGGCAGATGCTGCAACAGCATACTCCAGAGCGTCAGCCTGGTTGTCCATAGTGAGCAGACCGTGGATAAGACCACCTGCGAAGGAATCACCGCCACCGACACGGTCGATGATTGGGTTGATGTCGTAGTGCTTGCTCTCGTAGAAGTCCTTGCCATTGTAGATAAGGGCCTTCCAACCATTGTATGTAGCACTGTAAGACTCACGGAGAGTAGAGACAACATACTTGAAGCCGAACTCCTTCATCATTCCCTTGAAGATGTTGTAGTATCCGGAAGCATCCGTGTTGCCGTGCTCAACATCAGCATCAGGCTTGAAGCCAAGGCAGAGAGCAGCATCTTCCTCATTGCCGATGCATACATCCACATACTTCATCAGAGGACGCATAACGGAGATAGCTTTCTCAGAAGTCCACAGCTTCTTACGGAAGTTAAGGTCAACAGATACGGTAACGCCGTGACGCTTAGCAGCCTCACAAGCCAGACGTGTGAGCTCAGCAGCCTTGTCGGAGATGGCCGGAGTGATACCAGACCAATGGAACCAAGAAGCGCCTTCCATAATCTTATCGAAATCGAAGTCAGAAGGATCAGCCTCAGCAATAGCACTGTGCGCACGGTCGTAGATAACCTTTGAAGGACGCATGGCAGCACCCGTCTCAGCATAGTACAGACCTACGCGCTCACCACCACGTGCAATGAAGTCGGTCTTGACACCATAGCGACGCAGAGCGTTGACAGCAATCTGTCCGATCTCATGAGTAGGGAGCTTGGTAACGAAATAAGCCTCGTGACCATAGTTAGCGAGCGATACAGCAACATTAGCCTCGCCACCGCCAGGGATGATGCGGAAAGAATCTGTCTGGATGAAACGGTCGTTTCCTTCTGGAGAAAGGCGGAGCATAATCTCGCCCATTGTAACAACTTTAGCCATTTTTTGTTTGTTTAAAAAATTAGTTTTTATTGTTTATATTCTTGTAACTTGTTCCTTGATTATATCCGACATTGGATATTACTCTGTTTAAGTAGCGCAAAGTTAACCATTTTTTTCTGTGCAAGGAAATAAAAACCGACTTTTTTTAATATAACGTCAAAAATAAGAGGCTGTGTTTTTACACAAACCAACTTTTATTACTAATTTTGCACGGTGAAAAATAAATCAAGAATATAAAGGACCAATAATCGGACTGCTCATTAATGAAAGAGAAAATCAGAATCAAGGATATTGCTCAGAGAGCTGGCGTTTCTGTCGGAACCGTTGACCGTGTGCTGCACAACAGGCCCAACGTATCCCCCTCAGCACGTGCCAAGATTGAAGAGGCACTGAAAGAGATGAACTATCAGCCAAACGTTTATGCAAGCGCCTTGGCGTACAATCGTTCTTACATATTCTATGTGCTCCTGCCCAAGCACGGCAGCGACGCCTACTGGGACGAGATAGAAGAAGGAGCCACCAAGGCAAAGGAGCTGCGCCGCGATTTCTCTGTCAACGTGAAGTTTCTGTATTATGAGCGTTTCGAGAGCAAATCGTTTACAGCCGTGGGTAACGAGTGTATAAGTCAGAACCCTGACGGTGTGGTGGTGGTGCCCAGCGACCTCGACACAACGCGCTCCTTCACCGACAAGCTCCACAAGCAAGAGATACCATTCATCCTCCTCGACTCATACATGCCGGATCTCAAGCCACTGTCGTTCTTCGGTCAGGACTCTTTCCAAAGCGGTTACTTCGCAGCCAAGATGCTCATGCTCATAGCCCATGACCAGAAGAAGATAATGCTTATGAAGCAAACTAAGGAAGGACGTGTAGCCAGTAAGCAACAGGCTAACCGCGAGGTGGGCTTCCGCCACTACATGCGCGATCATTTCCCAGCCGTGGAGATCTTGGAAGTGGACCTGCAAAGGGAGAAGGAGCACTCATTCTATGACCACATCCTGGAAGAGTTCTTCACAAAGCATCCCGACATACACCACTGCATCACCCTGACATCCAGAGCATACATCGTGGGCGACTTCCTTCTGAAGACCAACCGCCGCGACATACAAATCATGGGCTATGATGTTGTTGACCGTAACCGCCACGACATTGAAGAGGGTTCTATCTCCTTCCTCATAGCACAGCACGCATTCCAGCAGGGGTACGCATGCGTAGAAACCCTTTTCCGTGCGGTAGTCCTGAAGAAAGAAGTGCAGTCAGTGAACTACATGCCGATAGAACTGTTGTCAAAAGAGAACATCGACTTCTATCACCGTATGATGCTTTGACAACATAACACACCCCATACAAAAATGTACATATACAATAATATTATTTAGCAAAATAAGATAAACAAACTTACAAACAAACGAAATGAAACAATCTTCTTTTATTAAAATCAATCCAGCCGACTCTGTCGTTGTCTGCCTCCGTCCTTTCAAGAAAGGCGAGACCATCAACGTAGACGGCAAAGACATTGAAGTGATGCAGGACACCCCAGCCGGCCACAAAGTGCTTATCAAAGACGCACATGAAGGTGAGAACATTATAAAATATGGCTATCCCATCGGACATGCCAAGGAAAACCTCAAGGCCGGCCAGTGGGTCAACGAGAACAACCTCAAGACCAACCTCGCCGGCACACTGTCATACGAATACCACCCTGTCGATGCCCATCTTGACATCCCTAAGGAGAACCGCACGTTTAAAGGCTTCGTCCGCAAGAACGGCGATGTAGGTACACGCAACGAGATATGGATTGTACCGACAGTGGGATGCGTAAATGGTATTGGCGAGCAACTGGTAAAACGCCTTACCGAGGAGACACACCTCGAAGGTATCGACGCCATACACTGCTGGCACCACAACTACGGCTGCTCACAGCTCGGCGGAGACCATGAGAACACGCGCAAGGTTCTGCGCGATATCTGCCTGCACCCTAATGCCGGTGGTGTGCTGGTTCTGTCGTTGGGATGCGAGAACAACCAGCCCAATGCCTTCATGGAGACACTCGGCGAATACGACCACGACCGCATAAAGCTCCTTGTAACCCAGAGAGTTGAAGGCGACGAGTTGGAGGAAGGCATGAAGATCCTCCGTCAGCTCTATGCACAGGCTGTTAAGGACCATCGTGAGGACGTGCCGGTAAGCAAGCTGCGGATAGGACTCAAATGTGGAGGCAGCGACGGCTTCAGCGGCATCACCGCCAACCCGCTTGTCGGAGAACTCAGCGACTGGCTTGTTGCCCAGGGTGGCACGAGCGTGCTGACAGAGGTTCCGGAGATGTTCGGTGCAGAGACGATACTGATGAACCGTTGTAAGAGCCGCAAGCTCTTCGACAAGACCGTCAGCATGATAAACAACTTCAAGGAATATTTCCTCAGTCATGGAGAGCCTGTCGGAGAGAACCCGTCGCCAGGAAACAAAGCCGGTGGCATCTCGACGCTCGAAGATAAAGCCCTGGGGTGCACACAGAAATGCGGTAAGGGTCCTGTCAGTGGAGTAATGGAATATGGTGAGCGTATCACCAATGACGGTCTGAACCTGCTCTCCGCTCCCGGCAATGACCTTGTGGCAGCCACCGCGCTGGCCTCATCGGGCTGTCAGATTGTCACCTTCACCACGGGCCGTGGAACGCCTTTCGGCACTTTCGTCCCCACGATGAAGATTTCGACGAACAACGACCTTGCGGCACGCAAGCCAAACTGGATAGACTTCAATGCCGGACAGCTCCTCGTTGGAAAGGACATGCGCTCTGTACGCGACGCCTTCATCGGCAAGGTCATCGCTGTTGCCAGCGGCGAGAAGGCCCGCAACGAAATAAACGGCTACAGTGAGATTGCCATCTTCAAGAATGGCGTAACGCTGTAAGCCACTATATACATATTATATTTAAGAAAGGTTGAAAGAAGAGGAGAGCCGGTTTCACCGGAAAACCGTTCCAAGTCACATCAAGGACGGCATTCAAGTGGTTCCGCAATCCTATTCTTTCAATCTTTCATTTGTAAGACTATGATTAGTAATAAGAAAGGACTAAAGGCACTGTCGCCATTATTTCTGCTACTCGCACTGATAGCAGCCGTTATTGTAATGTCGCTTACAGACGTGAGCGTTGACGGAAAGAGCGTTCCCGTCATGCCACTGACCGTAGCCTTTCTTATTGCAAGCGTATACGCCATAGCTATCTCCGGCGGAATGCCACTGACAAAGCGCATCGACACATACAGCCGTGGTGCCGGCGCCTCCGACCTTCTGCTTATGCTATGGATATATGTTCTGGCAGGGGCTTTCGCCGCGTCGGCAAAAGCCATCGGTAGTATCGACGCAACGGTGAACTTCGCCCTTAATGTTCTACCGCCCAACCTTATCCTTCCCGGCCTCTTCCTCGCAGCCTGCTTCATCTCCATCAGCATAGGAACGAGCGTGGGAACGGTAGTGGCCTTGGTCCCGATAGCTGCAGGAATAGCATCACAGACCGGCACCAACGCCGCACTCGTCACGGCTATCGTCGTCGGTGGAGCGTATTTCGGCGACAACCTCAGCTTTATCTCCGACACAACGGTCGTCGCAACGCAGACACAACACTGTAAGATGAGCGACAAATTTCGTGTCAACGTAATGATAGTAGCACCGGCGGCACTGGTGATTCTCATCATATATGCCATCCTAGGAGCTGACGTTCAGGCTCCCACACACGTTGGTGAGGCCAGTTTCGTAAAGGTCCTCCCCTACCTCGTCGTTCTGATAACGGCCATATGCGGGATGAATGTCATGGCCGTGCTCTCCATTGGAATTATCCTCTGCGGAGTGATAGGCCTCTTCCAGGGGTCCTTCGGATTCTACGGATGGCTCCTTAACATGAACACTGGCATCATCGGTATGGGAGAAATGGTCATCATAGCCATGATGGCCGGAGGAATGCTTGGGATGATAAAGCACAATGGAGGCATCGACTTCCTGATAGAGAAGCTCACAGCCCATGTAAGCACACGCCGTGGAGCCGAACTGTCAATAGCCGCACTTGTCAGCCTTGTCAATATCTGTACTGCAAACAATACCATTGCCATCCTCACGGTCGGTGCTATCTCACGGCGTATTGGCGACCGTTTCGGCGTCGACAACCGTAAGGCGGCCAGCATCCTAGACACTTTCTCCTGTTGCGTCCAGGGCATACTGCCATATGGTGTACAGATACTGCTTGCCGCCGGACTGTCGGGGCTCAGTCCTATCGACATCCTACCCTATCTCTACTATCCGTTCGCCATTGGAATAGCAGCACTCCTGGCCATACTCATCAGATACCCGAAGAAATACAGCTAAGGCACGGCACTCGGAGAGACAGGTAACACGGCATTAAACAGTCATCATGGAGGGACATAAAGAACAGATGATTAAGGAAAACATTATACAAAGGAACTTCTTCAGACTTATGCGCTCTGGAGCCTTCGGCGACAAATCGGTCATCGAACCTATGTCGGCTTTCAAGTGGCGCCGTCTATACGATATGGTAGAGACGCAGAAAGTCGTTCATGTGTTTGCCCGTGGAGCCGAAAAACACAAGCACGACGAGGGCATGAACATTCCCCTCGACGTGATAGCCGCTACCAAGGACTACATGGAGAAGCATCCACTTCCAGCAACGTCAAACGTGATGCAAACCCTGCCGGACGCATCGATGAGCAACCGTCTCCTCAACCGCCGTTTTCACAAGATTGCGGACCGAGAGCGGCACAACATCGACACATCCATAGAGTCGCTGGGACTATTACAGATTATAGTGTTCAATGTCGACTCTATGCTGAACCGTGGCATGAGTCTCGACGGGATAATCCGTCTGGGACAGTACCTGCGCAGCGATGCAGGAGCAAGACTCGACGACATTAAAATTGACGCATGGCTGACAAGCCTTCATCTCGTCAGGATGGCCGAGCTGCAGGGCAACATCCTTGTAGAGGTATTCGGTTTCGAACCCGACGAGATCCCATTTGTACACAAGTCCGACCGCGAGGCATACAATATTACGGTTCGTGCGGTAAGTTATCTTGAGAAAGACACTACGGAGGAATGGCATTTCCGTCAGAGCCGTTCAGGTTTCGTGCAGAACAACTCCCATATCTTCCGGCGTAACCTCCGGCGCAGCATGCGCTACTTCGTATACGCACCTATAGAGACCACGAGTAACTTCTTCTCTGGACTGGGACACAGTCTGTCAGAGATAGAAGAATAAGGAGAGTAAGACTATATTGGATTTATCGTTGCATTTCGTGTAAACAAAATTCAAAATACCCTTTACCCGGATACAGCCCTGCAACATACTGATATTCAGCCGATTGCAAGTAAGGCTATTTTGCGTTGTATTTTCCGTACACTTACCTCGTAAAACATATGCTTTTACCTTGTTTTTTCCGTACACTTACAACGTAAAAGCATAACACCTATATAAGTGTAATTATTTTTGATATACTCAACCATAATTGAACGATAAAAACATCATAGCGTTCACGTCATAAAAGAATAGTTCTCATACAGAAAAGGCCTAATAGTTACAACGCAACTATTAGGCCTTTTTTATAACATGACTACAAAAAGAGTGGTTTCTGACTATTATCCAGGAATTATCTTAATTACTATTTACTCATTCCCGAAAACACAAGATATAGAATTGTCATCACTATGAATAGAACGGTTACGGCAATGAGAAACCAAATGGTAACTTTAAGATACATTGGTTTGTCGGACTTGCGCTTCACAGGGCGTTCAGGAGGTGTTACGACATTAGCCTTCGCACCACAGAACGGACAGATGGCATGAATGGTTTGACCGGGATTACCGTCAACCACATAGATGCGTCCGCAGTTATTACATGTTGTACTGTACTGCATAAGTATTCTCGTTTTATATCATGACGAAGATTCCGCCACGGCAATCTGACATTAACCCAGACAATTGGACTTATCTGAAGTCGTTTATTATTATCTTGTTCTTATACACGAAAGCCTCTATCTGTCGATATTCAGTCGTCCCGTGAGCAGAGAAACATACCTTGTACCAGTTATCATGATAGTGGGTTATATCGAAATGACCGGCAAAGTCGGGGAGATCACGTCTAACATCGCTTTCAGACTCAAACTGTGGACCAAGCAGTGGCCAGTCAATTTCACTGATGCTGTCGGACTCCTCTTCATCGTCAACAGAGCTGGTCAGTTTGTTATAACACTTCTCTGAGATATTGTTGGCATAGCGATTGGGATCTCCATCACCAAAGAACCAGTCCTGATAGAACTCATTGAGGAAGGTCATCACGCTTCTTCTGTCGGCCTCTGCCTGTTGGGCGGCGCGTTCCTCCGACTCCTGTTGGTTACGAAGGGCCATCAGTGAGTCCATGTGTTCTTTCCGCATTTCCTCACGTTCTTCCAATGCCTGTTGGTCGTTCTTCTGTTTCTGTTGCCAGCCAAACCATGCCACAATGCCAATAACAATGCCTAAGATGAAAGCGAGAAGGACGATAATGCCCTTGTTGTTTTTCTTCTTCAAAGGTTCCACTGGCTGTTGCGCATCTGGTATGCCATTGGAGGCATAGCCATTGCCGGCAGGTGGGTTACCTCCATCGGCATGTGGCAGGCTGACGAGCATCTTATGTCCACAGTTAGGGCACGTGCTCCATACCGACTGTCCGCCATCGGCCGTCAGACGGTACTGGTGTCCGCAGTTCTTACATGTTACTTTATATTCCACGATTCTTTTGAAATGTTTCTATTTGTTTAACTCTTACTTTCAGAAAGTCAGGAACAACGTGCAAGTCGTCGTCTCCAATCATAATAACTTATATATAATAATGTCAACCGAGGTACTTCATTAGAATTTTGGCATAGCCGCTGGTACGGAGCTTTTCTATGCTCTTCTCACGAATCTGGCGCACGCGCTCACGCGTCAGTCCCATCTCAGCGCCTATCTCCTCAAGACCTTTCTCCTGAGTCTCTATGCCGAAACACTCCTTAACTATCTTGACCTCACGTGGTTTCAGGACTTTCTCCATCACCGCGTCAAGGTCGGTGGCCATCGACTCATGGTCAACATGGCGGTCGGTGCGACTGTCATCACCGGAAGAAAGCAGGTCAGCCATAGAGTTGGTGTCATCGTCGGCAAAAGGAGCATCAATACTCATGTGGTGATGGTCGGCCTTCATCGTCTGCTCGATTTTCTCCTCGTCGATATTAGTCAGCGAGGCTATCTCGTCGGCAGAAGGCTTACGTTGGTTCTTCTGCTCAAACTTCGCTATCTCACTGTTTATCCTTGCCAGCGCCCCTACCTGGTTGAGGGGCAGACGGACCATACGGCTCTGCTCGGCGATGGCCTGAAGGATACTCTGACGTATCCACCACACGGCATAGGATATAAACTTAAAGCCTCGTGTCTCGTCGAACTTCTCCGCCGCCTTCACAAGACCGATGTTTCCCTCATCAATGAGGTCGGTAAGAGAAAGGCCCTGGTGCTGGTACTGCTTGGCCACACTGACGACGAAGCGCAGGTTGGCGGCAACAAGCCTGTCCTTGGCACGTTCTCCCTCCGGTCCACCGTTACGGATTTTCTGTGCCAGCTCTATCTCCTCGTCAAGCGACACCATTGGGATACGTCCTATCTCTACAAGATACTTGTCGAGCGACTCACTGTTTCGGCTCGTTATGCTCTTTGAAATCTTTAATTGTCTCATAACTTGATTGTCATTCCTTTCTGACTTTATACAATGCAAAAACTATACCACAATTGTCTCTCACCTCTTTTAGCGCAAGACCGTTGCGGACTACTTGCAGCCACAAGTCCTATGGCTAAAGGGTCGTCGTCGGAGGCTGTACGTTGTTGATGAAACTTAATGCGGCACCAATGGCCGTACAGAACTCACTGTATTTCGGAATGATGAAATGCACGTCATAGACCTTTTCCATCATCGGGAAGACATATTTGCACTGTGGAAGCAGAGTGAGGTTGCCAATGAGAACGAAGTCGCGCACACCACTGCCGTTGGCACTGAGGATAGCCGCCGAGCCCACTGCCTGCAACACCATATATATAAGTCCTATGGCTATGTCCTCCCGAGGAGCATTGCCTTGGGCATTGGCAAATAGCGATGCCGTGGCATCCATGGGAAGGCCTGGCAGGGCCTTGGCCGAGATGTCGCGGATAAGCAGGTTGATATGTGAGATATGCCCCTGAAGAGCAAGTGACGTTATTTGCTTCACATCGTCAGTTTTCAGCAAAAGACGTGAAAGACCACTCAACGTTCCGCCACCAATGCCTATTCCTCCGATATGATGGATGTCCTTTCCGTTACAGCGCACAAGTGATGTGCCGGTGCCCATTGACACCACTATCATATCGTTGAGGTGGCTCTCATACTGTGCTCCAAGACCATCGGCGATGAACTCCTCGGCACGCGCCGTGGGCACGCCATAGACCGGTTTGTCTATATAAGCCGAACCCACTCCGGTAATCATGACCTTCTCTACATCCTCAAGGGCTATCTTGTTATCGTAAAGATACTTACCGAAAGCTCCATAAAGAGAAGTGACAGGGTCTGTGGCCTTGACGCGAAGGGGTTTGATGACTTTTCCGTCGCGAATTCCTACAATCTTTGTGGTCGAAATGCCCACGTCTATTCCTATAACGATTTTCATATATATAAAAGATGTCTATCTGCTAAATCGTCCGCAAAGTTAAAAGAAATGTAAGACAATGCAAAATAAAAGGCAAAAAAAACAAAATATATTTCCGTATTTCATTGATTATTAGTAATTTTGCAGTCCGTTAAGAATTAGGATAATAAAATTTCAAATCAAAACAAAATGACAAAAGCAGATATCATCAACGAGATTTCCTCAAATACTGGTATTTCAAAGAAAGATGTGTCAGCAGTTGTAGAAGGGTTCATGGAGAGCATAAAGAACAGCCTTCTCAGCGAGAAAGAAAACGTATACCTGCGTGGTTTCGGCAGTTTTATCATCAAGCACCGTGCCGCTAAGACTGCCCGCAATATTTCGAAGAACACTACCATAACGATTCCAGCTCACGACTATCCAGCATTCAAGCCGGCAAAGACGTTCATTGAGGATCTGAAGAAATAAGATTTAATTTAAACATATAATAAACAATAATTTTAAAATTTTAAAGCAATGCCAAACGGAAGAAAGAAAAAGGGACACAAGATGGCTACGCACAAGCGTAAAAAGAGATTAAGAAAGAACAGACATAAGAGCAAGTAAGCCCCCGAAAGGAGGCTATTGTAAAGTCTGTTCAGGACAGTGGGGCGTGTCTTCGCACGAAGCTCCTTTCCCTGGGGGCGCGATGACAAGCTCCATTTTTTATTTAAGATAGACAAGAAAGATGACTAGTGAAATAATTATTGACGCACAACCGAAGAACATCTCCATTGCTCTGCTTGAGGACAAGCGGCTGGTGGAGTATCAGAACGAACCGCGTGAGGCCAGTTTCTCGGTTGGCAACATCTACATCGCAAAGGTCAAGAAGCTTATGCCGGGACTCAATGCGTGCTTCGTAGATGTGGGTTATGAACGTGACGCCTTTCTTCATTATCTTGACTTAGGAAGTCAATTCGACTCTTACCAGAAGTATCTGAAGCAGGTACAAAGCGACCGGAAACGACTTTATCCATTCAATAAGGCAACACACCTGCCTGACCTGAAGAAAGACGGAAGCATACAGAACGCTCTGCAGGCAGGCCAGGAGGTGATGGTGCAAGTAGTTAAAGAACCCATTTCGACCAAGGGACCGAGACTGACGGGTGAAATATCATTCGCAGGACGGTACCTGGTGCTTATTCCTTTCAGCGATAAAGTCAGTGTCTCGTCAAAAATCAAAAGCGGTGAGGAGCGTGCCAGACTAAAGCAGCTCATAAGGAGCATAAAGCCCAAGAACTTCGGAGTTATTGTCAGAACTGTTGCCGAAGGCAAGAGGGTCGCGGAACTGGACGCAGAGATGAAAATCCTCGTCAACAGATGGACAGAGGCCATTACAAAAGTTCAGAAGACCCAGCAGCGCCCACAGCTTATATACGAGGAGACAGGACGCGCCGTGGCAATGCTTCGCGACCTCTTCAATCCCACCTACAAGAACATCTACGTCAACGACGACGAGATTTGCGCGGCAGTCCGCAACTATGTCACCCTTATAGCCCCAGACAAGGCCGACATAGTGAAGAGATATACCGGCAAGGTGCCTATCTTCGATAACTTCGACGTTACAAAGCAGATAAAGTCGAGCTTCGGAACGACCGTAAACTATGGACACGGATGCTATCTTATTATTGAGCACACCGAGGCCATGCATGTCGTAGATGTCAACAGCGGAAACAGGACAAAGGAGAAGGAGCAGGAGCAGAATGCCCTTGACACCAACTTAGGGGCCGCTGATGAGCTGGCAAGACAACTTCGTCTCCGCGATATGGGTGGCATAATAGTGGTCGACTTTATTGACATGAACCTCGCCGAAGACCGTCAGATGCTTTATGAGCGTATGTGTAAGGATATGCAGAAGGACCGTGCCCGGCACAATATCCTTCCGCTAAGCAAGTTCGGCCTTATGCAGATAACCCGTCAGCGTGTGCGTCCGGCTATGGACGTGAACGTTGAAGAGGAATGCCCTACATGCCTTGGAACGGGAAAGATCAAGGCCAGTATCTTATTTACTGACCAGTTGGAGAGGAAAATTGACAGATTAGTCAACAAGATTGGCGTAAAGAAATTCTATTTGCACGTCCATCCGTATGTCGCCGCTTACATCGACAAGGGACTTGTCTCCCTTAACTGGAGATGGAAGATGAAATATGGCTTTGGAGTTCATATAGTCCCATCGCAGAAACTGGCAATGTTGCAGTATGAGTTCTACGATAAAGACGGCAACTTCATTGACATGAAAGAGGAAACGGACGGGAAAAGCTAACAGGGCAAATGGAGTTTCCATTAATCCTTTTATGGAAATGTAAGCTTAGAAAAACAAAAGAGCACCCTGCATATGGCTTATAACCATTTGCAGGGTGCTTTTTTATATTCATAAGCTTACTCTGTCCGGCTGTTCCAATAAAACTAATAGGACCCTAGATGGACATACCGATTAATCAATATAGTCTCACTGGACATACTGATTGATTCAATAAGGCCCGACCTATTGCACTACCTTATACCGTATTCTGAAGCTATGGGTCTCCTCATCCCAATTGGTTCCAAGAAGCACGAACCGGCCAATCTGTGATGTTGTGCGAACATGCTTACCGAGACACGGACACACATCATAGTCGCCGATACGGACCAGACGGATGGTATCACCGGCATCCTCGGGTAGACGGTTCACATCGATGCCCTCCGGAATATGATTACGGTCAACAAACTCATAAGTCACCGGCATGTCAAGTTGGATAAGACGGTTCATCTCATCCTCAATGGCTTTTTCTTCTTTACGGCTTGGCTTATGGTCAAGGATATATGAGATCTTGCTCTTCCGGCGTTCTATATGGGCGTTGTTGCTTCTCTGACAGCCAAACATACGATGCATGAGCTGATTAAGCAGATGCTCGGCGGTGTGAGCTGGCGGGAACTCGTCCTTGTTGTGTACGTTAAGCACGTATTCATTTGCCTCTGACATAATCTTGAATTTATAGATTCTTCCACTATATGGCGGTACATCTGCAGGCAGAAGACCATTCCTTTTAAGATTGAGACATTGTGTCTCACCGGTCAGCATGTCAACGGCCTCAACAGGCCTTTCCGGCAATTGGAGGAAATCGAAGGCGTGGTCAGGAATGGCAACCTGGCATTTTGCTTCGGTATCACCGAAATTGGCAACAACGAACAGGACATCATCATCACACTTACGCATGAAAGCATACTGTGCATGTGGCGAGAAGTGGTCGCTGTAGCCGTTCACATACATAAGGTCAAAGGTCTGTCCTTCGAAGACAGCCTTCTCATGACCGGCAATACGCAGGATCTTCTGATATAACGTTTCTATCCTGTGTTCGTCGGGAGTAAGACGACTGCGGTCCCAATAGCCATGGTATATGCTGCTGACTGTCCAATAGTCGAAGATGGTGGTACGTCCGTCGCATCCTGAGAACCCTTCATGGTCCATTCCCTTCTCGCCAAACTCCTGCCCGGCATAAATCATTATCGGGTTTTGTTTAAGCAGAGCAGCCACTATCAGAGCCGGAATGCCTTTCATGCCGTCACCGGCAAAGAAATAAGAACCTATACGCTGCTCATCATGATTTTCCAGGAAGTAGAGCATGTGGTCGGCGATATCGTCGGTAAGCTGCCACTCACGCGTGATGGCTGAGGCCGGACGCTGATGGCATGTAACGCCACGCAGACAGTCATACATACCCACCTTGTCATAGAGATAGTCGAAACCGCTGGCCACGTACATCCTATACTGTGCAGTGTCGTAGACCTCTCCTATAAAGATAATGTTCGGATAACGTTCCTTCACCTTATCTGTGGCATACTTCCAGAACTCATGCGGCACCATCTCCGCCATATCGCAGCGGAAGCCGTTTATACCTTTTGATGCCCAGAAGAGAAGGATGTCGGTCATCTTCTTCCACGTATCAGGCACGGGGTCGTAATGATAGCTCCGCCCACCGGCGTCGGTATAGTCGACACCATAGTTAAGCTTCACGGTCTCATACCAGTCGTTTTGCTGTGGATGAGAGTCGAAGCGGTCGTTACCGGTACATTTCGCCGGTGTCTCTTCATAAGGTGGGAGGCCAAGCTGCTGGGCTACCGGTGTGTTGACAGCACTGAGGTCAAGGCTCTCACCGGGACAATAATAGAAGTTGTTCTGCGCATCGAAGTGCTTTCCCTTATCGTCATCCTGTCCAAGATCGCGGACGCCTTCCGGATGACAGATACTTTTATACTCACGTGCCACATGATTCGGAACGAAGTCTATGATGACCTTCAGACCATTCTGATGAGTTCGCTCTACAAGTTCTTCAAATTCCCTCATCCTGTCGGGCACAGAAACCGCAAGGTCAGGGTCTATGTCGTAATAGTCGGTAATGGAATAAGGAGAGCCCGCAAGACCTTTGACGACCTCCGGATGCTGGCGAGGGATACCATAACGCGAATAATCAGTACATGTGGCATGACGGATAACGCCCGTATACCATACATAGGTAATGCCCAGCTGCCTTATCTGGCGCAGCTGAGCACTCTGAATGTCGTTCATCTTCCCTACACCATTGTCGGCAATAGTACCCCACTCCTTCCGGGTGGTATTCTTATTACCGAACAACCGTGTAAAGACTTGGTATATAATTATCCTTTTCTTCACTTAATCAATATTTATTGAATTCCATGAGCATTGACAGAACGGTCTATACGTCCTATCATTCCCTGAAGCGCACGACCCGGACCACACTCGATGAACTCGTCAGCACCATCAGCAATCATATTCTGCACACTCTTTGTCCACATCACGCTGTGTGTGAGCTGTGCGATAAGGTTTGCTTTGATTTCTGCAGGATCGGTATGTGGCTTTGCATCGACATTCTGATATACCGGGCATTTTGGCTGATGAATCTCCGTTGCCTCAATGGCTTTCTGAAGCTCATCCTTTGCCGGCTGCATGAGTGGAGAATGGAAAGCACCACCAACGCGGAGCGGAAGAGCACGCTTTGCACCAGCTTCCTTAAGCTTCTCGCAAGCAGCCTCAATGCCTTCCTTGGAACCGGAGATAACCAGCTGACCAGGGCAGTTGTAGTTTGCAGGCACAACAATGTTACCACCATCGGAGACCTCCTTGCAAATCTCCTCCACCTTCTCATCAGGAAGAGCGATAATCGCTGCCATGGTACCTGGATTCTTCTCGCAGGCTTTCTGCATTGCGTTGGCACGTGCGGCCACGAGTTTCAGACCATCCTCGAAGGAAAGGGCTCCTGCTGCCACAAGGGCTGAGAACTCTCCAAGTGAATGACCGGCGGTCATATCAGGCTTGAACTCGTCACCGAGGCACAGAGCGGAGATAACGCTGTGAAGGAATACGGCAGGCTGTGTCACCTTCGTCTCCTTGAGCTGATCGTCAGTGCCGGCAAACATAATATCTGTAATCTTGAAACCTAACACCTCATCAGCCTTATCGAAGAGTTCCTTTGCCAATGGATTATTGTCGTACAGGTCCTTGCCCATACCTACGAACTGGGAGCCTTGCCCAGGGAATACAAATGCTTTCATTATTTGTTTATTCTTTCAATTTGTTTGACAATACTAATTAAACGCCTGCAAGTCTATTACCAATATATGTCATAGGCCTTTAAGCATTTGCAAAGATAATACAAAGAAGTGAGATTTCAAAGGAAAACCATAACTTTCTTCCTATCCAATACAATGCTAAGTTGTTGGCAGCCAAACATATCTCAGACGGGGAACAGGCACAAAAAAAAATCCCAAGCGTCTCTAACGAAACGATTGGGATTTCTTATATCATATTGTATTAGAAAAAATCTAATGACAATTCTTTATCCTTATGCCTCTGCCGGAGCCTCGTCCTCAGAAGCAGCCTCTGTCTCTGCATTCTCAGCCTCAGGAGCAGCCTCAGGAGCTTCAGCCTTCGGCTCTTCCTCTGCCTCAGCCTCAGCCTGCTTTGGCTCTTCCTCTGCAACGACAGTTACAGGGAGCTTAACCTCAACATCCTTGAAGAAGTGTACGGTAGCCTCGAAGGTACCAACCTTCTTGATGTCGTGCATAGTGATAATCTTACGATCGATGTCGATGCCCTTCTTCTGAAGTTCATCAGCTACGACGTTTGCGTTTACAGAACCGTAAGTAACGCCGGTTGCCGATACCTTTGCGGGGATAACGAGCTCCACGCCATCGAGCTGTGCTGCACGCTTCTCAGCCTCTGCCTTTGCAGCTGCTATCTTAGCGGCCTGCTGCTTCAGGTCCTCGGCGAGCTGCTTCTTTGCAGACTCTGATGCGATAACGCCCTTACCTGTTGGGATGAGGTAGTTACGGCCGTAACCGTTCTTTACGTTGACAATCTCGTTCTTATATCCGAGACCGATGATATCTTCTTTAAGTATAATTTCCATAATTCTTGCCTCCTCTTTAAATTACTTCATCAAATCGGTTACGTATGGAAGCAGTGCAATCTGGCGCGCACGCTTTACAGCCTGTGCCACACGGCGCTGATATTTCAGCGAAGTACCGGTGATGCGACGCGGAAGAATCTTACCCTGCTCGTTGAGGAACTTCTTCAAGAACTCTGGATCCTTATAGTCGATGTACTTGATGCCACTCTTCTTGAAACGGCAATACTTCTTCTTACGGGTGTCGATAGAAGGAGCGGTCAAATAACGAATTTCACTCTTTTTCTGCTCTGCCATGATTATGCCTCCTTTTTGCTAGCAAGCTTGTTACGACGCTTCTCTGCATAAGCAGCTGCATACTTATCAAGCTTAACGGTTATGAAACGAATCACTCTCTCATCACGGCGGAAGCCTGTTTCAAGAGTGTTAACAACTGTCGGCTCAGCCTTGAACTCCAGAAGGTTGTAGAAGCCAGAAGACTTCTTCTGAATGTTGTAAGCCAACTTCTTCAGACCCCAAGCCTCTTCGTTCAAGATCTCAGCACCGTTATCGGTGAGCAGCTTCTTGAATTTAGCGACCGTTTCCTTTGCCTGAGCATCAGACAAAACGGGAGTCAAAATGAAAACGGTTTCGTATTGATTCATACTACTTTTGAATGTAATTAATTAATAAAAATATTGCAGCGTTCTCAAAACGCGGTGCAAAGGTACTGTTTTTTGGTGAGATACAGACTTTAACGGCCTTAGTCTTCTTGATGTTTTAACATTCTTTACGATTTAGATCCTTAAAAAGTATACTCATGATGCAGAGAAACGGATTCTTTACAATAACTTTGCAGAGAAAAGAGGATTTCTTATGAGAACGATTAAAAAGTATATTGGCATCACGCTTATAGTTTTAGGTGTTGTCATATTTACATTATATTACTTTCTAAAGATTGACAGCAACGCTCTGTTGCTTACCGGTCTTGCCGCCGTACTTCTTGGCGTTATAGGCCAGATATGGAGCATGAAGAGAGAAAACGACGGAGCAGATGAAATGAACAAATAGACACTTCTGTAGTACCATCCATGAAGAGAATAGAATTTAATCATATCGTTCCGGCAGCATTCAGCCACGAGGACAACACCAACTCTGAGATATGGGGTAAGAACATGGTATTCGAAAAGGGCTGCAAATACCTCATTGAGGCATCTTCCGGCCGTGGCAAGAGTACTTTTTGCAGCTATATCGTGGGCTACCGGCACGACTACGAAGGAGATATCCTCTTCGACGGAAATGATGTGAAGTGTCTGACAATAGCAGACTGGACTATCATACGGCGTGAGCATATAGGCTATCTGTTCCAGGAGCTCCGACTTTTCCCCGAGCTCACCACTCTTGAGAATATAAACATCAAGAACTCGCTGACAAACAGCCTCACCGCAGACGAGATAAACGGATGGATAGACCGTCTTGCACTTTCTGACAAGAAAGACACGAAGACGGGGCTAATGTCATTCGGACAGCAACAAAGGGTTGCCTTCATACGGGCACTTGCCCAGCCTTTCGACTTTTTAATCCTCGACGAGCCAATAAGTCATCTTGACGAAAGCAATGCACAAGTAATGAGCGATATCGTTCAGGAAGTGATTTCCAGAAACGGAGCCGGGCTTATCGTTACCAGCATTGGAAAGCATCTGAACATTGATTATGACAAGGTCATAAGGCTATAAGCCGATTAATGCATATTCCATATTGCCAGTATTTTAGTAAAAATAATAAGATAAGCTTAATAGCCACAAAGTTAATATTTTTTTTGAATTATCACAAGTATTAACGTTTTTTTCAAAGCAACTTCTCTGCGCCCCCAGCTCGATACAGGTATGAATTTGCGTTGTGCCTCGGTAGATATACTTTGAATCCTTAAAATCAGTGACTGCATCCAATAAAAACATGTAAATAAATTTCAGATCTGAGATTTTTAAAATTCATCTTGTAACACACTGTAATCCAGTAGATTGCATTTTCCGTACACTTACGTTCTATTTTCCGTACACTTTTTTGTAAATGTAGTACATTTACGATGTATTTTCCGTACACTTTCACTGCAAGTGTACTATACTTATTTTGATGTAAATATTTTTGATATTTTATATTGCAAAGGAATAGAACTAAAGGCGCCCCAAATTGATAAAGACGCAGATTAGTTCTTGCTGCATCATACCGTAGGAGCTGAGTGGATATTTTTCAAAAAGAATAAACAAAAGGCACGCAGAATGTTTTTCTGCGTGCCTTCAACCGTTTTATCATCCGCGGCAGATAGATGGCCGGGCTTCTACCAAATGCTTAGTCTGCCTCCGGCACAATAAGCTTATAGCCTTTGCCGTGGATATTGATGATCTCAATCTGGTCGTCGGCCTTAAGGTGCTTACGGAGCTTGGTGATGTAGACATCCATAGAGCGTGCATTGAAATAGTTGTCGTCGATCCAGATGGTCTTCAAAGCATAATCGCGCTGGAGAATCTCGTTGGCATGACTGCAGAGCAATCCGAGGAGCTCGTTCTCCTTTGTTGTGAGCTTTGTCGTCTTATTGGGATCTCCGT
This sequence comes from uncultured Prevotella sp., assembly GCA_900316565.1. Lineage (GTDB taxonomy): Bacteria > Bacteroidota > Bacteroidia > Bacteroidales > Bacteroidaceae > Prevotella. Next base: position 76,045 of record ONDK01000010.1, read on the forward strand.
CAAGGGTGAGCAACTGCTTCTGCGTATCAAAGGTGAAACGGCCTATATGATAAAGGGTGCTCTCCTTGTTCTTCTTTCCACGTACACGACGGAGGATAGCCTCAACACGCAACACGAGTTCCTCCATGGAGAAAGGCTTGGTAATATAATCGTCGGCGCCAATCTTGAATCCTTCCAGAATATCCTCTTTCAGGGTCTTTGCCGTAAGGAAAATGATTGGTATTTCCGAATTGGCCTGACGGATTTCCTGCGCCAGAGTGAAGCCATCCTTCTTCGGCATCATGACATCAAGCACACAGATGTCGAACTTGCTCTTAAGGAACGCTTTATATCCTGCCTCTCCATCGGGGCAGAGCTCTGCCTGATAGCCTTTAGCCTGTAAATACTCACGAAGCAGCATGCCGAGGTTCTCATCATCCTCGCACAATAGAATCTTAATTGTTTCGTCCATAATAGTATCCTTTTTATTAATTGTTATATTCTAAAATTTATTCTGTGATTTCTTCATCATCGGGCGTGAACGGCAATCTTATCGTGAATGTCGTGCCCTTTCCATAAACGCTGTCCACCTTTATCTCACCATCATGAAGGTCAACCATCTTCTTCACATACGCCAGTCCGAGTCCGAATCCTTTCACGTCATGACGGTTGCCGGTATGTACGCGGTAGAACTTTTCAAAAATCTTCTTCTGGTCCTCCTTCTTTATGCCCTGACCAGTGTCGCGAACGCTGAAACAGACTTTATCGCCCTCATTCCATGTCTTGATGTAAACGCTCAGCGGCTCCTCCGGCTTCGCGTATTTTACGGCATTGTCCATGAGGTTGAAGATGACATTCTGGAAGTGCATCTCGTCGACATAGATTGTAGAATCTACTGCACCAATCTCCGTATAGACCTTACCGCCAGTATGTTCCACCCGAAGAGTAAAGCTGTTGGATATCGTCTCTATCATCTCATTAAGGTCGACATGCTTCTTCTTCAGCACGGCAGTCTTCTTCTCATACATACTCATCTGCAGGACCTTCTCCACGAGGAACCTCAGCCGTTTGCTCTCATCGAGGACTATTCCGCAGAGGTGGTCGAGCATCGACGGCGTCTTCTGGATGCTCTTGTCGTTCATCATCTGGGCAGCAAGCGAGATGCTGGCTATCGGGGTCTTCAGCTCATGCGTCATATTGTTGATAAAGTCGTTCTTTATCTCCGAATAGCGTTTCTGGCGGAACACCACGACGATGGTGAAGATGAATGTCACAAGCAGGACAAGCGTGAAGATGACCGATGGTATCATAAACCGCACGCTAGAGTAGATGTAACTGTTCATATCTGGGAAATAAACCCTTATAACACCCATCTTCGCCTGTGGGTCGTTACGGAACAGAAGCTGTGTGTACGACTTCTCGTCGATATCCTCCTCACTAGCGTCCGTCGGCCAGTCAGCGCATTTATACACCTCACGACCGTCCTGGGTGGTAACCATAAAATGGTAGTTGATGCTCGTACCGACGTTGATGCCGTTATTTAGGAGCTCAGCGCGCAGGTCCTGGTCCAGGAGCTTAAAGTTTATCCTCTGACGCAACGGCTTGTTTGAGGCTGAGTAAAGGATGTTGTAAACGACTTCATTGACCATTGCTTTCTGGTAGACGAAGCGGTTACGGACCATCTGCTGAATGCTTTTCTTCGTTGACGATATGGTACCGCTGTCGTTCCGGAGGATCATGGCCTTGGGGATCTGCGAGGGTTTCACCATTGCCGTCTTCTGCTCGAAGGAGGTTGGGGTCCTGCTGGCACTGGCAGCCTTGGCGTTAGCCGAGTCTTTGCCTACATAATTCTCCAGATAGCGCATCGTCTCGTTGAGCTCAAGGTTCCGTGATGCCTGATACAGAGCACGGTTCACCGACTCATCGAACTGTTCCTTCTTCATCTCCGCCATCTCCTCAATATAGTTGAGCTGGAGGAAGAGCAAAGCAAGGAACGAAAGCCCCATGATGATTGCAACAGTCCAAATCGTTTTCTTTTTCATTGTCTTAATCTTTATGCTGCAAAATTACTTTAATTCTTAATCAGTTAACAAGTAAAAGTTAATTATTTTATTTAGATTTGCTAATATTAACATATTTCTTGTTTTTTACATTATATTTATCAACTAAAAAAGGAGCCACCATTACTGATGACTCCTTGTCTAAAAATTTAAAACATACGATATGACATGAGAATATATTTCGAAGCCTGACCACAATAGCAGCCTGGATCGAAACACTCACATTATTCATCCTCTTGTGTCGCTTCCTGCTCATGCTGCGCGATAAGCTTCTTCTGCAAATCGTTTGGCACAAGCTCGTAAGAAGCGAACTTTGTCGTAAACGAAGCCCGTCCGCCAGTAAGGCTGCTTAAGGCAACAGAATAGTTGGACAACTCCTTAAGAGGAATCTTAGCCTGAAGCTTCTGGTATCCGGCCTCAGTGTCCATACCCATTATCATAGCCCTGCGTCCCTGTAGGTCACTCATCACGTCGCCCATATAATCTGCAGGCACGAAAACCTCAAGGTCATAGATAGGCTCCAATATCTTCGGACCAGCGTCTTTAAAGGCCTGAGAGAAAGCATGACGTGAAGCCAGCGTGAACGACAGTTCGTTGGAATCCACAGGATGCATCTTACCGTCATAGACCACTACGCGTACATCGCGTGCATAGCTTCCCGTCAACGGTCCGCTCTCCATGCAGTCCATGACACCTTTGAGGATGGCTGGCATGAACCTCTGGTCGATGGCACCGCCGACAACAGAGTTGATGAACACCAGTTTCCCGCCCCATGGCAGGTCGCGTTCCTCCTTGCCTTTGATGTTCATCTTGAACTCCTGACCGTTGAACTTATATATTGTCGGATCCGGCATACCTTCTGCAAACGGCTCCACGATAAGCGACACCTCACCAAACTGTCCGGCACCGCCCGACTGTTTCTTATGGCGGTATGTAGCACGTGCCTGCTTTGTTATTGTCTCACGGTAAGGAATCTTAGGCTCCTCAAATTCTACCGGGATTTTCTCATTGTTCTCCAGACGCCATTTCAAGGTCCTCAGATGGAATTCTCCCTGTCCATGTACGATTGTCTGCTTCAGTTCCTTGCTTTGCTCAACTACCCATGTCGGGTCTTCCTGGCGCATCTTCAGAAGAGCTGCCATCAGCTTCTCTGTATCCGCGGAGTTCTTTGACTTTATCGCACGCGAGTATTTCGAGTTTGGATACTTTATATAATCGAACCGGTCCTCAATTCCCTTTCCGTTAAGGGTATTGCCTGTCTTGACATCTTTTAGTTTCACCGTACAACCTATGTCGCCGGCATTAAGCTGATCCACGGCGATGCGGTTGGCGCCTGCACACGCATAAATCTGGCCTATGCGCTCCTTCGACCCGCGGTCAGCATTGGTTAGGTCATCGCCGGGCTTTATACATCCCGACATCACCTTAAAATAACTCACCTCACCGATATGCGGTTCCATTCCCGTCTTGAAGAAGTAAACGCTCTCCGGACCGTTTACATCAGGCGTAACCTCTTCTCCACGCGTGTTGTGAACCTTCGGCATATCACTGACAAACGGTACGACGTTGCCCAAGAACTCCATCAGGCGCTGGACACCCATATCCTTCAACGCGTCAACACAGAACACTGGGAAGATAGACCGCGTCACGAGTCCCTGACGCACACCCTGGCGGAGCTCATCCTCCGTCAGCGTCTCCTCCTCAAAGAACTTCTCCATCAGCCCCTCGTCGTTCTCGGCTGCAGCCTCAACGAGTGCGGCATGAAGTTCCATGGCCTTGTCCATCTCTTCCTCCGGGATTTCCTCGCGGACAGGCGCACCACCCTCAGCTTTCCAAGACAACTTCTTCATTATCAGCACGTCGATTATCTCGTGGAAGTCAGGACCGGTCTTTACAGGATACTGTATCTGCACGCATTTCTGCCCGTAGATATCCTTCATCGTGTTGATGATATTATCAAAGTCGCACTTGTCGGAGTCGAGCTGGTTGACCAGGAAGATGACAGGTTTCTTCAGTTTCTCCGTATATCGGAAGATATTCTGTGTTCCCACCTCAGGACCGTATTGCCCGTTGATAAGCACGAGGGCAGTATCCGTAACGTTGAGAGCCGTTATCGCACCACCTACGAAGTCGTCACTTCCCGGACAGTCGATAATATTCAGCTTCTTGTTGTTCCATTCCGCATGGAAAACCGTCGGGAAGACGGAATATCCGTATTCCTGCTCCACGGGGAAGTAGTCGCTTACGGTGTTCTTGGCTTCTACTGTACCACGGCGCTTGATGACACCGGCTTCAAACAGCATACTCTCGGCAAGCGTGGTCTTGCCGCTACCCGCACTGCCAACAAGGGCAATGTTCTTAATCTCGTTTGTCTGATATACTCTCATATATAGGTAGACTTAAGTTGTTAGTAATAAGTTGCTTCATTCTCAATACGGGTCTTATGGCCCCTATTTCAGCCGTCTAAGTTACTGATTTATTCCCAAACGACCAAAATATCTTGTAAAAACAATTAATATTTTAATTCTTATTAGTACTTTTGCGCCCGATTATCTCATTTCTGAATAGGAAACATCTTAAATATACATATCGTGTCCGGACTATATATCCATATCCCCTTCTGTGCAAGCCGCTGCATATACTGCGGTTTCTACTCCACCACTCTTGCAAAGGAACAAGGCGCTTACGTCGACGCCCTCTGCCATGAAATGGCACTCCGAAAGAATGAGACTAGAGAGCTCAGTACCGTCTATTTGGGAGGAGGAACCCCCAGTCTGCTATCACCGGACAACCTCCGCAAGATATTCCGTAATATAAGCGACGTGTTCTCGCCTTCCTGGGAGAAGATGGAGGTTACCATCGAGTGCAATCCCGACGACATAACACCGGAGTTCTGCTCGTTGCTCCGCGACCTACCAATCAACAGGGTGTCCATGGGAGCACAGACCTTCTCCGACGAGCGGCTCCGCTTCCTGCACCGCCGCCACAATGCCGCCGAGGTGCCGTTGGCCATAGAGTGCCTCAGGGCTCACGACATAGTCAACATCTCCATAGACCTTATGTTTGCCTTCCCCAACGAGACACTTGAAGAATGGAGCCACGATATCGACGCGGCACTCCAGCTGCGCCCTGAGCACATCTCTGCCTACAGCCTTCAATATGAAGAGGATACCCCACTCTATCGTCTGCTTGAAAAAGGAGCCATCAAGGAAGCCGACGATGAGCTCTACCGGCAAATGTACTCTCTGCTCTGCAAACGGCTGACTGATGCCGGCTACGAGCATTATGAGATCAGCAACTTCGCCCTACCCCACTTCCGGTCTCGCCACAACTCATCCTACTGGCATGACATTCCATATATCGGTCTAGGAGCCTCCGCACATTCCTATTCTGGCATCACACGATCATGGAATGTCAGTGACCTACATGCCTACATAAAGTCCATAAACGCTAACGAACTGCCTAATGAAAGTGAGAAGATAACGCCTGACACTCACTACGACGATATGATCATGACCGCTTTGCGCACACATGAAGGAATAGACTTAAATTCTTTGTCTGAGCCTTTCAAGAGTTACCTGCAGAAAGCTTCCCGACAGTATATCAACGAAGGCTATCTTCAGTTCAAGGACAGTCATCTTTCACTGACAAGAAAAGGAATATTCATAAGTGATCTGATCATGTCTGACCTTATGTGGGCTTAACGATGTAGTCATTGGATACGAAGATACAGATTTTGCTGCCTGGAAAATGATCATTCCCTAAGTAGAAAATGATCATTCCCTAAGTAGGAAACGATCGTTTTCTATAGCGTTACAACATTGGGAACCTAGCTTCGACCCCGTTAGAACTTAACTTTAACCCCACAATAACATAACTTAAGCCCCACTAGAACATAACTTAAACCGCCAAAGCAGACGAACTTGCCGCCATAAATGTCATCAGCACGTTTCATCCTCAAGGACAATGCACTCATCCTCTAATCCACGAAGCCCCATTTTTTCTGAGAGCTTCAGCAAATTGTTTGTTTCCATAATGTATAAAAAAATACATCATATTCCTACTCTTTTAAAGATTTTCGGATACCTCTTTTTATCTTTCGAATCTGCTTATTTCCTCATTACCCGCACCTTTTCCTTTGTATCGGTTTCTTGAAGTATTGAAGTTATACTGCAATGTCAAGAGTAAGGCACGGCTATCGCTCGTCATATTTTGCCAAAGCTTC
>ONDK01000013.1 GCA_900316565.1 uncultured Prevotella sp.
ATATTTTGCAATTACAAAGGTAACTAAAAGGGCTGATACCTCGTGAGAAGTGTCAGCCCTAATTTTGTACAATCAAAAAAGTTTTAGCGGACAGCAATAGTTTGGTTTAGTTCGCTTTATATATAAAAAGGGATAAACTAAACCTATTTACCCACGCAAAATCTACTTTCCGATGCAGAAGTTTTTGAATATGAAATTTAATGTTTCCTGGCTTTCTATCCGGTCCTGGCCTGTGATAGAGGCGAGGTCGTCGATGACGAGCTTTAAGTCCTCTGCCAACAAATCGGCAGGAATGTCAAGACTGATTTTATCGATTACGGAGGCAAGATGGGAATGAGCCCTCATTAATATTGTGTAATGGCGTGCGTTGGAGATGACGACATCTGACGAGTTTGTCTCAGCAAGGCTCAGACTATTATATACGGTCTGTTCCAACTCTTTGATGCCTTCACCGTTTTTTGCTGATATTTCAACTATAGGTGCAGTGGATAAAGCTGATTTGAGCGAGCCAATTAGCGACACACGCGTCAGGTCTTTGTGGATGTCCGCCTTATTGAGGATAATTATCAGATGTTTATTTTCACATTTATCCTTAATGGCTTTAATGTCCTCTTCCGACGGTTCTTCGTCGATGACCCACAGGACAACAAGCGAGCGGTCTATAGCCGAAAGCGCACGGTCGATGCCTATACGTTCTATGGTGTCGTCGGTTTTCCTCAGTCCGGCAGTGTCTATGAAACGGAACAGAACACCGTTGATGGTCGTGGTGTCCTCTATGATATCCCTCGTAGTGCCATGTATGCTTGATACAATGGCGCGCTCTTCGTGCAAGAGAGCGTTCAGGAGCGTTGATTTCCCGACATTTGTCTTCCCCACTATTGCCACGGGAATACCATTTTTCATAGCGTTGCCCGTTTTGAAGCTCTCTGCGAGATGAAGGATGTGGCTGTCTATTTCGTGCGCCAAGTTGTTGAGCTCATCGCGGTTTGCGAACTCCAGTTCCTCATGGTCTGAGAAGTCGAGTTCCAATTCAAGCAACGACGTAAGCTTCAGGAGTTTCTTTCTCAGTTCTCCCAATTTTGAGCTCACATGCCCTTTAAGCTGGCTGATGGCCATCTGATGCTGTGCCCGGCTTGTAGAGGCTATAAGGTCAGCCACGGCCTCAGCCTGTGTGAGGTCCATCTTTCCGTTGAGATAAGCTCTCCGCGTATATTCCCCCGGCTCAGCCTGGCGGCTACCGTTGTTTTCCAGAGCCATCAGTATCTGCTGAACGATATATGCAGAGCCATGACAGGATATCTCCACGCAGTCCTCACCGGTGTAGCTGTGTGGAGCGCGGTAGACGGATACCACGACGTCGTCGATAGTTGTGGGTGTGCCTTCCTTTGAGTCAGAAGAAGCCTTCCCGTCTCCATTCTCAGAAGACAGGTTATTATTAAAATCTGGGTATGAAATTATCTCCCCATAGTGGAGCGTGTTGGCTTTAGCCTCCGACAGAGGTCTCCCTGAGGCAGAGTGGAATATCTTGTCGGTGATGGCTATTGCTTTTGGTCCGCTAAGGCGTATGACAGCAATGGCACCGCCCGTAGGCGTTGCCAATGCAGAAATAGTGTCTTTGTTTATCACGATTTTCTATTTAGATTCTTTCCAGGACCTTTGTTATCAGTCCGTCGATGTCACCCTTATAATCGGTTTCCATCTTTTTGGCCACTCGGTTTGCGATAACCATACAGCAGGTCATAGCCTTATGGCCCATTAGTGTGGATAAACCGGCCAGTGCCGAAGACTCCATCTCGAAGTTGGTGACTTTGAGTTCTCCGTATTTGAATTCCTCAATCTTGTGGTTGAGCTCCGGATCCATGAGCGGAAGCCGGAGCTGTCGACCCTGAGGCCCGAAGAAGCCTCCACATGCCACGGTGATACCGCGTACCATGTCATCGCAAGCTATACGCTCTATGAGTTCTTCGTCGGCCGAGGCGACATACGGGTTCCCCATCTTTAGATTCCATCCGACGCTCTTTTTGAACGCCGTCTCCAGTTCAAGGTCTGATGCCTCGTCGCGCCCAGCATAGAAGTTGAGCAGTCCGTCGAAGCCGATACTCTTCACGCTGGCTATGAATGTGCCCTCGGGAGTGTATGGCTGTAATCCGCCGCAGGTGCCCACGCGAACAAGAGTCAGTGTCTTATGCTCAGGCTTTTCAGTACGGGTCTCAAAGTCGATGTTTGCCAAGGCATCGAGTTCATTCATCACAATATCTATATTGTCGCAACCGATGCCTGTGCTGAGTGTCGTTATGCGTTTCCCCTTGTATTGGCCGGTTATGGTGTGAAACTCCCTGTTGCTTATCTCGCATTCCTTAGAGTCGAAATGAGAGGCTACCAGCGACACACGGCCGGGGTCTCCGACGAGGATAATCTTATCTGCCAGGTTCTCCGGTTTCACGTGAAGATGAAATATGGAGCCATCATTGTTTATGACAAGCTCTGATGGTGGAAATTGTTTTTTCATAGATGTTTGTATTTATAGGTTATCGCTATAGTTCTTATTTATGTAAACATTAAAGGAGAGTAAAAATACGCCGAAGGGCGTACTCTCTCTCCTTTCTGAGTATTTATTCTGCCTTAGAAGACAACTTCGCATCCATAGACGCAGCAGCACGGCGTCCGTCGCCCATGGCAAGGATGACGGTGGCACCGCCACGCACGATGTCGCCTCCGGCATAGATGTCGGGTTGCGAACTCTGCATGGTATCATCCACTACGATGGTATTCTTCCTTCCAAGTTCAAGACCTTGTATGGACTTTGGAACCAATGGGTTTGGGCTGACACCGATTGCGACTATCACTTGGTCGCACTCAAGAGTCTCTGTCTTTCCAGTTGGCTCCGGACGACGGCGTCCCGAAGCATCAGGCTCACCCAATTCCATAACATCGAGAACAGCAGCACGTACACGGCCGTTCTCGTCAGCGAGATATTCCTTAGGGTTATGTAGCGTCAGGAAATGTATTCCTTCTTCCTTAGCATGTTTCACCTCCTCCAGACGCGCCGGCATCTCTTTCTCAGAGCGTCGGTAGACAAGTGTTACGTCTGCACCGAGGCGCTTTGCCGTACGACAGGAGTCCATAGCAGTGTTACCGCCACCGACCACAACGACTTTCTTTCCAATGTTTATAGGAGTGTCTGTTAATGGGTTTGCGGCATCCATAAGGTTCACACGTGTGAGATATTCGTTTGAACTCATCACGTTGATATAATTCTCACCGGGGATATTCATGAAGTTTGGCAGTCCGGCACCGGAGCCCACGAAAATACCTTTAAATCCCTTCTCCTCAAGTTGTTTGACGGTGATGGTCTTACCTACGATGGTATCTGTAAGGAAGTGTACTCCCATCTTTCTGAGGTTGTCTATTTCGACATCAACAATTTTGTTCGGCAGACGGAACTCCGGAATACCGTATTTCAGTACGCCTCCTATCTCATGGAGAGCCTCGAAGACGTAAACCTCATAGCCTTTTTTCACCATGTCGCCGGCGAAGGAAAGACCGGAAGGACCGGAGCCTACCACGGCAACCTTCATTCCATTGCCTGGAGCGATAGGTGGCAGTTGTGCCTTACCGCTCTCGCGCTCGTAGTCGGCTGCAAACCTCTCCAGATATCCTATGGCAACCGCAGGCTCGTTCATCTTAAGGTGTATGCACTTGCTCTCACACTGCTTTTCCTGAGGGCACACACGTCCACAGACGGCAGGCAGAGCCGATGTCTGTTTCAGCACCTGTGCTGCTCCAAGGATATTACCCCTTTCTATATTCTTTATGAAATCAGGGATCTGAATATTTACCGGACAACCCTCAACACATGAAGGTTTTGCGCAGTCGAGACAGCGGTGAGCCTCACGGACAGCCATTTCCTTTGTCAGTCCCTCGTTGACCTCCTCCGTACGTGTAGTAGCGCGATACACCGGGTCGAGTTCCGGCATCTTCACACGCTCTATCGCCATACGCTCCTTAGGCTTCATGGCTTTCCTTAGCTCAACACGCCACGGCGCATTGCGGTCAGTTAACTCGTCATCAGCGGACTCAGAAGCTCCGGAGCTCTGTGGCTTGACGACGGTCGTATCGTGTTCATCGGGTCTTCCCTCATTAGCCGGGACATGCTCAGCATAATGTTCCATCTCTTCTTTCTCACGGCCCTTGAACGTGCCCATTCTCTTGAGCATCTCATCCCAGTCGACGAGATCACCGTTGAACTCCGGTCCGTCAATGCATACGAAACGAGTCTTTCCACCTATGGTAAGCCGGCAAGCGCCGCACATACCAGTGCCATCGACCATGATTGTGTTAAGCGAGACAGTGTTCGGAATATTATATTTCTGTGCAAGAAGCGACGTGAACTTCATCATCATTGGAGGACCGATAGCGATGACACGGTCTACTTTCTCACGTTTTATAACTTCTTCCACACCGACGGTAACGACGCCTTTCTCTCCGTAGGAGCCGTCATCGGTCATTATTATCACTTCGTCAGAGTTTTCTCTGACATCGTCTTCCATTATGATAAGGTTCTTGGTGCGTCCAGCCAGGACAGACACAACCTTATTACCTGCCTTCTTCAATGCTGTAAGAATTGGTAATATGGCAGCAATGCCAATACCGCCGCCAGCGCACACTACCGTTCCAAACTTCTCTATTGGAGATGCATTTCCCAATGGTCCCACAATGTCCAATACATAATCCCCTTCGTTAAGCTTGCACAACTTAGTGGATGAAAGGCCAACCTCCTGTACGACAAGTGTCAGCGTGCCCTTTTCCGGGTCGAATTTCGCTATTGTATACGGTACACGTTCACTGTTTTCGTCAACGCGGACAATGATAAACTGTCCTGGCCTGCAGCTACGGGCAATCAACGGTGCTTCAACAACTATGCAGAAGACTTTTTCTGAGAATTGGGTTTTCGATAGAATCTTGTTCATAATTTAGGCGTTATTGGTTAGAAAAGAGAGCGCCGTTGCAGTACAACGGCGCGCTCATAAGGCATGGGGTGGGGGAGAGAGTTATATATCAATCCATTTTGTCATCAAGCATCTCGAAGCCACAATAAGGTACCAGCACCTTAGGTACACGAATACCCTCTGGAGTCTGGTTGTTTTCTATTATCGTAGCAACGATTCTCGGAAGGGCCAGGGCTGAGCCGTTAAGGGTATGGCAGAGCTCTATCTTCTTAGAGTCTGTACGGCGGAAGCGGCAGTGCAGGCGATTGGCCTGGTAGCTCTCGAAGTTGCTTACCGATGAAACCTCAAGCCACCGCTTCTGTGCTGCTGAGTAAGTCTCGAAGTCGACGCAGATAGATGATGTGAAGCTCATATCGCCACCGCAGAGCAGGAGCAGATGATATGGCAGCTCCAACTTCTTCAGCAGACCCTCCACATGGTCGAGCATCTCATGCCATGAAGCGTAGGAATGCTCCGGCGTGTCCACACGGACAATCTCCACCTTGTCGAACTGATGCAGACGGTTCAGTCCGCGTACATCCTTACCATAGCTGCCGGCCTCACGACGGAAGCAAGCGGAATAAGCGCAACACTTCAGAGGCAGGTCCTTCTCGTCGAGAATCTCATCACGGAAGAGGTTTGTTACCGGCACCTCTGCTGTAGGTATGAGGTAGAGGTCGTCGAGGTTGGCGTGATACATCTGTCCTTCCTTATCCGGCAGCTGACCAGTGCCGAGACCGGAAGCCTGGTTCACGACATAAGGCGGCTGTATCTCTGTATATCCGGACTTACGGGCCTCATCGAGGAAGAAGGCTTCCAGAGCGCGCTGGAAACGAGCCATCTTGCCAATGTAAACAGGGAAGCCGGCACCACTGATTTTCACGCCCAGGTCGAAATCGACGAGGTTGAACTTCTTCAGCAGATCCCAATGGCAGAGAGCATCGTCGCCAAGGTTTGGCATATTGGAAACATCTTCCTTTATGACGACGTTGCTGGAGGCATCCTTACCCTCCGGCACCTTGTCGTTAGGGATGTTAGGAATGTCGAGCAGCTCATGGGTCATATCGGCCTGAGCTTTCTCCATAATCTCCGTGAGGGCTTTTCCGTCGGCCTTAAGCTCAGCGACCTGCTCCTTGATTTTCTCAGCTTCGTCGCGTTTGCCTTGCTTCATCAAACCGCCGATTTGCTTCGAGAGCTTGTTCTGCTCAGCCTTGTTGCTGTCGAGTTTCTGCTGGGCCTCACGGCGTATCTTGTCGAATTCCAATACCTTCTCAATGGCCTCGCGAGCACCTTCGAAGTGCTTCTTCTCAAGGCCTTTTATTACCTTTTCAGTGTCTTCACTGATTTGCTTTAGTGTAAGCATGACAGATATTCTTTATTTTTTATTATATTATTTGCAAATTTACGAAAAAAAGTTGTAAGTCAAAAGATATTGACACCTTTTTGTCTTTCCCGACAGTTATTTCTTTTTGCTCGTGGATTTATCAGAAGACTTTTTACCGGACGTTTTCTTCTCCGACGTTTTCTTCTCAGTTGTTTTCTTTTCTGACGACTTACTGTCCGCCTTCTTTTCCTCCGACGACTTTGAAGAGCCTTTCGAGGCTTCCTCGGCAAGGCGTATAAGCTTTATAGCCGCAATCTTTCCGGATGCGTTCACCTTTGCCTGAATACTGTATTTAGCCTGGACATTGTTGCCGGTGTTATAGTTTACCGACAGCCGAGCGGGCATTGTGATGCTGTAAGCCGCAGACCCACCATTGCCAATCTTCGTTACCTTTGCGGCATCAGCGTTGTCGACATGCCAGTTCAGCCTGTCCGCATTCTTGTATATTATAGCCATGTAGTTGAGGGCTTCGTCTCCTTCTACGGAACTCTTCTCGTTGAAATAGTCCATGTGATCGGTGACGCATCCCATCACACGGTCATCATTATGCGAGTTGATGGCAACGAGGAACGAGCGTACAGCACTGATAGCTTTCTGCTTGTCCTTATCATCGGCAGGCATGTCCATCGTGAGCTTCACGGAGTCGACAGCCTCTGTAGCATGTATTCCGTTCTGATGGAGTGAGAGATAGTTGGCGAAGTCATGACTCTGAAGGGCAGCCTTCCAGTCGAGCTCGTCAATCTTATTGAGGATCTCCTGTTTGTGGGGACTGTTCGGATTTTGATTCAGATACGCTCTCAGCGCATTTGCATCTGATGAATTCTTGATGTTCTCCCATGACGGGTCAGAGGCTCTGATGGCATTCAGTAGTGCCTGTACCGAGTCGCGGTGAGCTTCAGGCGCGTTTACATATGTGTTCAGATATGACTGGAGTATGCCCGGGTCGCGGCTGTCCATTGCCGTGCGGTACTCTCTTTCCTCGTTGGCCTCGTTAGCATGATTGTAAGCGAAGAGCAGGGTGATGCAGATACCCAATGCGATGATAATGGATATCACCAGTGGCCAACGGCTTTTCTTATCCGAAACATTCTTGTCGCCGGAGGCGTTATCGGACTTTGCTTTAGAGCCCTGCCCTGATAATGGCTTTGCCATCACGTCCTCTGTATACTCCGTTGCTTCTTTTGCTGTCGGGGTGAGCGGAATGGCCTGCACCGCCTGCTCCTCTTCCTCGTAGACCTGTTCTTCCTCGTCCAGCGTGTCCATGGTGTCAGCCGTCCCAGGGTCTTCAGTACCGTCAGAGACTATCTGTGCGTCAGCATTGCCGTGAAGCGAAGCGTCTGTTATCTCAGACTTTCCACCGGGTCGTTCTGTCAAGCTGTGGTGGCAGTTGGGGCAGATGCCGTCGCTGATAAAATGTATCTCTCCGCAATGTGGGCAACGGACAATCTTTCCTGCTATCTCCACGCCGCAACTTGGGCAGACAGGTGCCTTATCGCTTATTTGATGGCCACATTCTGGGCATTTGATTATCATAATGACTTAATAATTCAGGGTTCGGATATAAAAGTAAATGTTTATGTTCGTTTTCAAGGCTAGAAGCGTGGACCGTCATCGTCGGAACCTTATCTCACGCATGCTGTGCCGTCCCATAAGTCTCGACTTGTCGACATAACCGGTAACACCATTGATTCTGCCTTTGGAGGTGTACTGCCATGCAAAGATGTCGCGGCCGTCTCTCAACACCGGCTTCTGCGAGTTGTATTTTGCTATAAACAGTTTGTAACCATTAAGTTGGTAGGTGAGATAGTTGTTGTAAAAGCTCTCGTAGGTATATATGAGCGGTTTTTGATGATATTCTCTCTCTAAGAGTCTCAGAAACTTATGCAGAGAGTCGCAGAGCTCGGCCTTTCCAAGTCCGCCTGTCGTCTCGATGTCGACCATAGGAATGAGGTCCTGGTCCTGCGGACGGCATTGTGTACGGAAGTTTCTCACCTGTTCTGCCTGCGGACGGTTGGGACGATAGAAATGATATGAGCCCACCTTCAGTCCATAGCGGCGTGCGAGTGTGATATTCTCCAGATACCGGCGGTCAATGTTGTCGCCGCCCTCACTGGCTTTGAGGTAAACGTAGTACATCTTGCTGTTGGCTCCTACGGTCTCCCACCATACGTCTCCCTGGTAGTGGCTCATGTCAAGACCGTGTATGTGATTACACGTGTCCTCGCACTGTATATAGTACTGCGCGTGAGCACTGATTACTGACAATATAATAGCTGTTATCGAGAAAAATAGTCTTTTAAATTTCATAATATGCAAAGGTACTGCAAATGAGTGGAAAAGCAAAGAAAAAATATCTCTTTTATTCTTTTTAAGGCTTCCGTAAAAAAAATTGGGTGGCCATAGTCTTACAATACTTTGGCCACCCATATGACAGGTAGTAAATAGAATTATTTCGCAAGTTCGTCGAGATAGCTGTCCTTGAAGCCAAGGAAGTAGAGCACACCGTCGAGACCGATGGTGGAGATGCTCTGGCGTGCTGTGGCCTTAACTTTTGGCTTGGCGTGGAATGCTATTCCGAGTCCCGACTCATTAATCATCGGAAGGTCGTTGGCACCGTCGCCCACAGCGATGGTCTGCGCGAGGTTTATCTTCTCCACCTGTGCTATGAGCTTGAGGAGCTCAGCCTTGCGGTGTCCGTCGACAATCTCTCCAAGGTAGCGTCCGGTGAGCTTTCCGTCCTCGCCTATCTCCAGTTCGTTGGCATAGACATAGTCGATACCATATTTGCGCTGCATATACTGTCCGAAGTATGTGAAACCTCCGGAGAGGATGGCAATCTTATACCCGCTGGCCTTGAGTACCCTCATCACCTTGTCGACGCCTTCGGTGATAGGCAAGTTCTCTGCTATCTCACGCATCACGCTGGAGTCCAGTCCCTTCAGAAGTGCCACACGGCGTGTGAAGCTCTCCTTGAAGTCGATCTCTCCTCTCATGGCCGAGGCGGTGATGGCGCTGACCTGGTCGCCTACGCCGGCGCGCTTTGCCAGTTCGTCGATGCACTCCGTCTGTATAAGCGTGGAGTCCATATCGAAGCAGATGAGACGGCGCATACGGCGGTACATGTCGTCCTTCTGGAGAGAGAAGTCGAAGTTCATGTCGGCAGAGAGCTTCATCAGCTTCGACTGCATCTTCTGTCGGTCCTTAGGGTCGCCACGGAGGGAGAACTCTATGCATGAGTGGCGGTTCCTGTCCGGGTGCATGATGCTCACGCGTCCTGTGAGACGTCTTATGGCATCGATGTTGAGCTCTTGCTCCGTGATAACGCTTGTTGCGGCATAAATCTGCTCTGCGGAGAGCTCTCGTCCGATGAGTGTGAGGATATATCTGTGCTTTCCCTGCCTCTCGACCCATGACTCGTAGTCGGTGTCGCCGATAGGCTGGAAAGTAATGTTCACGTTAAGATGATTAGCCTCGAAGAGAAGTTCCCTCATAACCTGTCCGGAGACAAGCACGTCAGCGCGGATAAGGACGCCGAGTGAGAGCGTGGAGTGAATGTTCGACTGACCAATATCGAGCACGGTAGCGTCATACTTTGCCAACACTTTCATCACGTCGGCGGTAAGTCCCGGACGGTCCAGTCCGGCAATGCTGATTAGGATTTGCTCCTCCTTGTGTTCATTGACTTGTACCATAGTATAGTTGATAATAAATTATTGTTCGTAATGTATAAGGTGTGTGTGATTTCTCCGGCATATTTCTGTAGGGCAGGTTATTGCTTTGAGAAGAGTCCGAAGAGCTCGGCGTCTATCTGGTCGGCAATGCGTCCGAAGTCGCGCGGGTTGTCTTGGAAGTCGCAGGTGTCGCCCTCAACGATAATCAGTTTCCCCTTATAGTCTTTTATCCATTCCTCGTAACGGTCGTTGAGGCCCTTGAGGTAGTCGATGCGTATGGTCTGCTCATAGCTTCTTCCTCGTTGCTGGATATGTTCTATCAGCCTTGGCACGGAAGCACGTATGTAAATCATCAGGTCCGGAAGCTTCACAAGGGAAATCATTAGGTCGAACAGCTCAGAATAGTTCTGGAAGTCGCGGTCTGACATCAGTCCCATGTCATGCAGGTTCGGCGCGAAAATCCTTGCATCCTCAAAGATTGTTCTGTCCTGGACTATAGCCTTGTCGGAGCGCGATATTTCCACCACGTCCTTGAATCTCTTGCTGAGAAAATAAATCTGAAGGTTGAACGACCACCGTTTCATGTCGTTATAATAGTCTTCCAGATACGGATTGTTGTCGACAGGCTCAAAGTGTGGCGACCATCCGTATCTCTTGGCAAGCATCTTTGTCAGGGTTGTCTTGCCGCTTCCTATGTTTCCTGCTATGGCGATATGCATCTTTATGTATTTCCTCTGTCTCACTGACGTGAGAGAAGTGGGATAGTTATATCTTTAATGGGTTTATATTAATTTTTTCTCGTTTTGTCTTGCTTGGCATCAGCTTAGCGGCTCCCTTCATTGGAGAAAAGTCCATAGAGCTCAGCGTCTATCCTGTCGATAATCTTTCCGAAATCGCGCTTGTTGTGCTGGAAGTCCAGATCGTCGACATCAATGACGAGTTTCGTGCCTTTATATTTCTCTAGGACGAACTCATCGTAGAGTCTGTTAAGGTTCTCCAGATAGTCGATGGGCATGTCCTTCTCGTAGCTGCGTCCCCTGTTCTCAATGTTCTTGACAAGATGTGGCAGGGAAGCCTTTAGGTAGACGAGCAACCTCGGATATTTGACGCGCATCATCATCGACTCAAAGAGGTCCATATAGGTTTCGAAGTCGCGGTCGTCCATGTTCCCCATGTTGTGGTTGTTGGTCGTGAAGACGTAGACACCCTCGAAGATGGACCTGTCCTGCACTATGGTGTTCTTTGCCTTTGCAATGTCGAGAAGGTCGCGGAACCGCTCTTTTAGAAAGAATATCTCCATAGGGAACGACCACCGCGGGATATCCTTGTAATAGTCGCTGATGTAGGGATTGCTCTTCACGGCCTCATATCGCGGCTCCCAACCATAGTGGTTGGCCAGCATCTCAGTCAGCGTCGTCTTTCCGCTACCAATATTCCCTGCTATTGCTATGTGCATCTTCTGATACTCCCTGCCCCGATATATATAATATGTGGAAAGGAGGAATGTTTTTTATCGTTAATTTTTCCTGTACTTAATGCGCCCTCAGCCACAGCCTGTTTACAGACTGTGGCTGAAGCCTGCCTTATCCCAAATATTTCATTAGGATACGGACATTGCCGCTTTGGCGGATTTTCTCTATGCTCTTCTCGCGAATCTGACGGACACGCTCACGGGTAAGCCCCATCTCGGCACCTATTTCCTCCAGGCCTTTCTCATGACAGCCGATGCCGAAGCACTGCTTGACAATCTTCAACTCACGCTCCTTCAGCACCTTGCGCAGCACATCGTCGAGGTCAGAGGCCATCGACTCATAATCGACATGCTTGTCGGTGCGGCTGTCTTCGCCTGATGCCAGCATATCACTCATGGAGTTGGTGTCGTCATCAGAGAATGGCGCGTCGATACTCATATGGTGTCCGTCGGCATTCTGACTCTGACGTATCTTCAGTTCGTCGATACCTGTCATCTCGCTAAGCTCGTGGATTGACGGACGGCGTCCGTTCTTCTGCACAAACTCAGCGGAAACCTTGTTTATCTGGCTCATGGCACCAACCTGGTTAAGGGGCAGACGCACGATACGGCTCTGCTCGGCGATAGCCTGCAGGATGCTCTGGCGTATCCACCACACGGCGTAGGAGATGAACTTGAAGCCGCGGGTCTCGTCGAATTTCTCGGCAGCCTTCACCAGTCCGATGTTACCCTCGTCGATAAGGTCGGTAAGTGACAGTCCCTGATGCTGATACTGCTTGGCCACACTGACGACGAAACGGAGGTTGGCCTTAATAAGCTTTTCCTTCGCGCGCTCTCCCTTATGACCGCCACGGTGTATCGTCTGCGCCAGTTCTATCTCCTCTTCAAGAGAGACCATTGGCTCACGGCCTATCTCTACAAGGTATTTGTCCAGTGCCTCGCTGGAACGGTTGGTGATACTCTTCTGAATCTTTAGCTGTCTCATCCTTATCTTTTTAGTGGGTGCGTTAGTCCTGCCACAATCATATGCGGCAAGAACCTATCCTAAAACAATAAATTCTTGATATCTTTTTTACCAATTATACAAATAGCTTTCGAAAGCGGCTGCAAAGTTATATAAAATTAATGATGTGGCAAAACTTATTCCCTCATTTTTTGTTAAAACGGGTGTTTTTTTAACGGAATTTCATTTACAGGGAGAAAAACTTGGATTATACGTGCTTCTGCGTGTGGTAAAATATAGGAAAAATCCTGACAGATTTTAAGTGTTATGCTTTTACGTTGTAAGTGTACGGAAAATAGACGGTAAAAGTTATGGTTTTACAAGGTAAATGTACGGAAAATACATCGCAAAACAGCCTTACTTGCAACTTACTGGAACACAGTTGGTTACAGGGACGATTTTAAAAATATGGTGTTTGAAAAATATTTACGATTGTAAGAGCTTACCTTAAGCGACTTTCTCCAATGTAGGGGTGGGGTTTATCCCCATCCTAACCCCCAAAATTTACCCTTTGGAGGATGGGCATAAAACCTACCCCTACATTGGTTTCGTTTGGATTTAGTACAGTCCGAACCAGAAGTGATAAGCGTAGCTTATGGCCAGTCCTGCCGTCGTGGCACAAACGACATGTATCAGTCCTGGTGCCATGAAGGAATGGTTCAGCAGGTATTTACCTATCACCGTTGTTCCGGACCGGTCGAAGTTGACCGTGGCAATGTCGGAAGGATAATTTGGAATGAAGAAGTATCCGTATACTGAAGGCATCACTCCAAGAAGTATCCATCCTGGTATGCCGAGGGAGTAAGCCAGTGGCAACATCGACACCACTACAGCGCCTTGGGAGTTGATGAGCACGGAGACAGCGAAGAAGGCGAAGGCTATGGACCACGGGTAATCCTTGACGATGCCGCCGAGGAGTGATTGCATCTCTGCCTGATAGTTGTCGAAATAGGTGTTACTCATCCATGCTATGCCGTAGATGGCCACCACGGCGACCATACCGTTTTGCCACACCGGTCCCGACACGGCAGTCTTCGGCTTGGCCTTACAGAAGATTATCATCAGCGCGCATGCTGTCAGCATGAGTATCTGTATGACGAGGTTCATCGACAGTGGCTTCTGTGAGGTCTTCGTTAAGCCATTGACCGATATGCCGCCTTTAACCAGCTTTTTGGCTTCTACCTTGAAGGAATTGCCGTCGCCGTTGCCCTCAGTGGCTAGGGCGGTGGCAGCTATCGTCACCGTATCAGCGACATGCTCTATCGACAGTCCCTTGTTCTGTGCCATGGTAACGTCGTGCTCCGTTGGAAGCCATAGCGTGTCCTTACCCTGCAAGGCATAGGTCTTGACCTGCACCGTGTCTATGGTTTCTTCCGACAGTGTCGCTGAGTTGACATGTCCTGCCACCTCAATGCTCTTGTACGATGGCAGGAGGTTCACGCCGAACATCTGACAGAGTGAGATGACGACGATGACGGCGAGCGTGCCAAGGAAGATGTAAACGGCATTCTTAGAGTGCTGCGGTATCTGCTTGTTGAGTGTGGTGGCGTTGGAGCCGTAGATATAAGCATACTGCTTCGGGTCCTTGAGCTTTGCCTGGAACTGGGGATCTTTGTCGAGGTCAAGCCCACGGTGCCAGCTGTAAGCAACGGCGGCGAGGATACCCAGGATACATGCCGGTATCGTCACCATGATAATCTGCACATTGCTTACCTGGAAACCATTGTCGGCCGAGATGGCGGAGAAAGCCACGACGGCGGCAGCGATAGGTGAGCAGGTGATGCCTATCTGTGAGGAGATAGAGGCTATGCCGCACGGCCGTTCCGGTCGTATGCCTTTCTGCAGCGCTATGTCGCAGATGATAGGCATGAGGGTATAGACGACATGACCTGTTCCCACAAGTACGGTAAGGAGAAATGTGGTGAGCGGAGCAAGGAGAGTAATACGGTTAGGGTGTTTCCTGAGTAGTTTCTCGGCTATCTGTATCATCCAGTCCATGCCTCCCGAGGCTTGCAGTATACCCGCGCAGGTAACGGCGGCGATGATGATGTAGATAACATCCGTTGGCGGATTACCTGGCTTGAGATGGAAGCCGAAAACGAGTACGGCAAGGCCTATGCCGGAGATGGCGCCTAACGCCAATGACCCATAACGAGCTCCTATCCACAGTGCCACGAGGACTACCAAGAGCTCCACTACCATTAATAATGTCATAAATATTCGATTAGTTGGTTATTGTTAGATTACTTTGATAGTGGCAAATTTAGTGAATTTTGTTTATTCATCAAAATATTTTTTATGATTTCTTCAATTATTTCCCCAATTTCTGTTATTGCGTTTGTATATGTAAAAGAATTGGGACTTTTCTTTGTAGTCTCAACAGTTTGTAATAACTTTGCCGATGATTAAGTCAACGATAAAACGTTAAATTCAATAAATGGCAAAATTAGTTGTAAACTCATTTGAGGAGTTCGCCGCCCATAAGGGTGAGCGCATAGGAGAGTCTGACTGGGTTACCATCAGTCAGGAGATGATAGATAAGTTCGCTGATGCCACCCTCGACCATCAGTGGATACACACGGACCCTGAGAGGTGTAAGAAAGAGAGTCCTTATCATCAGACCATCGCGCACGGATACCTTCAGCTGTCCCTACTGCCTTATCTGTGGCAGCAACTCATACAGGTTAATAATGTGGAGATGCTCGTCAACTATGGTATGGATAAGATGAAGTTCGGTCAGCCTGTGCCGTCAGGAAGCCGTGTCCGTCTCGTCGCTGACCTTTATGATGTCGAGGACCTTCGTGGTATCTGTAAGGCACAGATAAAGTTTCAGCTGATGATTGAGGACCAGAAGAAATTTGCCCTTAAGGGTATTGCCACATTCCTATATTATTTCAAGTAAGAGCTACGGCTCATCAACAATCCTTACGACTATGAACACAGACAAGTTAGTTACCGACAATATCGGCTATGTCGTCACAATGGCGAAGCAGTATGCCGGTCGCGGCGTTGCCATGGACGACCTTATCAGTGAGGGTAATATGGCGATGGTCGATGCCTCCAGGAAATACGACCCTGCAAAGGGCAAGCGCTTCGTGAGTTATGCCGCTCCCTTTATCCGTCATGCCATGGAGCAGGCCATAGAGGAGCAGGCCGGTCTTTACAGGATACCGCGGTCGGAGTCGAACCGCGAGACGAAGAAACGGAAGATGCCGGTGTCTGTGGATGAGCCTATACCCCTTGGGTCGAATACGGGCTTCAACCTGCTCAGCGTTCTCACAAACGGGAATGTCAAGCAGGCTGACCTCAGCATAGAAGACGAGGAGACGGCTGACCGCCTGAAGGATATCCTGAACATCCTCGATGATCGTGAGCGTGAGGTTATAACACGTTATTTCGGACTCGGCTCAGCATCGTTCACCATGG
Source organism: uncultured Prevotella sp. (assembly GCA_900316565.1). GTDB lineage: Bacteria > Bacteroidota > Bacteroidia > Bacteroidales > Bacteroidaceae > Prevotella. The sequence continues at coordinate 15,944 of ONDK01000013.1, forward strand.
CGGAGATTGGCGATGCCATGGGACTGAAGCGTGAGCGTGTGAGGCAGATCAGGAATAAGGCTATACGCAAGCTTAGGAAGAAAATATAAAAGAAAGTCCTTGCAGATTGCTGATATTATTTATCAACAGTCGGCAAGGACCTTCTTATATCTTTCGGTTCCTTTTCTGAAAGACCCCAGAACGTTAGATGGCTTTGTAGCCCTTGGTGCTGTTACGCTGCAGCAGGTCGTGAAGGTTCAGCTCCTTCTTTCCGTTCTCCTCGTAAGCCTCGTTAATCTCGTCCCATCCATGCTGCTCATCCTTTGAGTGCGTGAAGTGGAAACTGCGGTTACGGAGTTCTACGAAGCCCCATCCTATCAGGGCCACTGCGACAAATGCAACGAATGCTATTAATGGTGTCATGATAATATAATAATGTTATAGCTATAATTTTGTTGCAAAGGTACGGCAAAAGAAAGAAAACACAAAATAATTCCATTTGTTTTTGTTGATGAACAATATTCTGTTTCATGTTAACAGGGACAGGAGATAATTAAAAACAAACGTTACCTTAAAGTTTGATGAGCCTAGTAAAGCTTACTTGGTTTCTCTTTTGAAGAGAAGGCAAGGAATGAAATTCAACTATAAGAAACATAATACTGAAAAATGAAGTATCTTATCATCAGCGATATCCACGGAAGCCTGCCACGGCTGGAGCGGGCTTTGAAGTTCTTTGAGCGGGAGCAGTTCGATATGCTTCTGATTCTCGGAGACATCCTTAATTATGGTCCGCGCAACAGTATTCCTGAAGGAATAGACGCCAAGGGTATCGTGGCCCGGCTAAACCCTCTAGCCGACAGGATCGTCGCTGTCCGGGGCAACTGCGACGCTGAGGTGGACCAGATGCTGCTGCAGTTCCCGATGATGGCCGATTATGTGCTCGTCGTTGATAATGGCAGGAAGCTATTCCTCACCCATGGTCATGTCTACAATCCCTCTTCTATGCCACCGGGACATTACGACGCGGTGTTCTTTGGTCATACGCATCTATGGCAGTTGGAGAGGTCCGACGGCACGGTTGTCTGTAATACGGGAAGCATCACCTTCCCAAAGGGTGGAAATGAGCCGACGGTGGTGACTTATCAAGATGGCACTATCACCGTCCTTACCCTGCCTGATGACGACAATCCGTCCGGGACTGTCCTTGCTGAGACTAAAGTCCAAGGCTGATTGCCGATGGGCGCAACCCTTAGCGTATAGAAGCTATAGCTCCTATAGTTTCTATAGTTTCTATAGTTTCTATAGCTTCTATAGTTCCTATAGTCCCTATGGCTGGTCCTCTGATGACCTGCTGCGTGAGGCTTCGAGCTTTTCCTTGAGGTCTTTTATCTCGTCTTGTTGCTTGTAGTAGGCAGCGAGGGCTCGGGAACGCAAGTCGTCGTATTTGGCTTTCCATTGGTTGGCCAAATTTCTGAGAGATGTGTTCTCAGCCATAAGGGATCCGTTTTCTGTTTTTAGTCTGGCGTTCTCAGTTTCGAGATTGTTCATCTTTTCGTCCTGCTGCTTGCGGTAGCCGGTGCGGGCTGCATACATACGTTCTTTGATGCCACCCTGCTCAACAAACTCCTTCTCTAATCTTTTAAGGTAGTTGTTCATCATTACGTCTACCTGATAACAAAGGGTGAGACAGATGTTGGAGAATTCCTCGGCAGACCATTTATCGGCAAGGGGCAAGTAATCCTCCAGGGTGTTGTGCTGGCGGGTATAATCCTGCATGGGCTGGAAGCTCTCATGCTCTGTATTCCAGAGAGACATCTTTTGTTTCTTTATAAAGTCGAGGTAGTCCTCGCGGAGCTCGTCGTTGCTTGCCCTTGCCACATTGAGGAGCTTTAGCTCCATCTCGGTAGATGTGGCTCCGTCCTCTGATCCCTCAACAATGTTCTGCTTGCAGGAGCGCGCTGCCTGTACCATCTGGTCTACCGTGCGATCACCGCATAAGGGAAGGAAGCGCCGGCAGAAGATACAGGTGAGCTGATAGAGCACATCGCTTTTCTTGTAGAAGTATAGGTCTTGGTACTTCACGACCTGTCTGAGGACTCTGTTTCTGGTAGTGGTCATAGGTTCCTTTGTTTTTAATGGTTATCATTTTTATAGTCTCTATAGTTTCTATAGTCTCTATAGCTTCTATAGTCTCTATAGCTTCTATAGTCTCTATAGCTTCTATAGCTTCTATAGCTTCTATAGCTTCTATAGTTTCTATAGTTTGGCGAGGCGTAGGGCTGCTAAGCGTCCCGGAACATGAAAACAATGTCCTTGTGAAGTCTCACGATGCAAATGTAGGTATTTCCTTTATAACTTCCAACAAAAAAACAATGGAAAATGTTTTATCTTGTAGGAAATACCTGCGACGTATTGAAAATCAATGATGAGGAACTAGTTACTATCGGTCGTATGTTCGGTTATCCTGGACTTGACATAGAGAACAAATGCTGGCTTATCCTCGGAAAGTATAACTTGAAGATGCTTGTACTGACCTGCGGAACCAACGGCAGCTATGTGTTTACGCATGGAGACTTGTCGTTTCAGAAGACTCCAAAGGTCGACGTTGCCGACACTGTCGGTGCCGGCGAATCCTTCACCGGTGCTTTTACGGCAGCTATCCTCAGTGGTATGCCGGTAAAGAAAGCGCACGCACTTGCCGTGAAGGTCAGCGCTTATGTATGTACTCAGAACGGTGCTATGCCGAAGTTGCCGGAGGAGTTTACCTCTGCGGTAGCCAGATAGGTTGTCGGTGTGGCTCTTCTCGTAAAGACAGATGTAGATACAAGGAAAAGGCGGGCTAAGGCCCGCCTTTTCCGTTATGTAGATAAGCTTATATTCTTTTCAGGAACTTGATAAGCTAAGAGTCATTCACTGTCCTTCTTTTTTATATTAAGCCTCAGGTCGAAGCCAGATCTGACGTTACTGCCATCACTTGTAAACTTGATGGTAATGATGTTCGACGTGGAACTATAGGAGATGGTCTGTGAGCCGGATTGCTTTATCTGTTCAGTGCCGTCGTCATAGATATACAGCCAGTCGTAATTGCTCTCAGAGTCAAGAGGTCCGTTGATATCTGCAGTTGTGCCAGGAGGCAGTATCAAGGTTATGGAGCCATTGCAATTATTGTTGTAGTTACCGCCTATACCGCCATGGTCGAAGATTCTGATGCATTTAATGCCCTGCTCGAATTTCTCTTTGAGGACAACTGCAGTTATTGTATCGTTGCTTTGGTAAGGTACGTCGTAGCAGACCGTTGAGTCTTTAGCGAACGATATGACCCCCTCAAATCCATCATAGCCATTTTTCGAATTGTCAGTCTTAAAGCGGACAAGCATGCCGTTGTCGTACAGTGCCGTTACATCGAATGTAGTGTTACCACCACTGTTGACGAGAACAGGGCTGTCGTTCGTTCTGCCATCGTATATTATCAGTGGGTCGCAGGCACCTTCCGTAGGTATTTTGCCTTGTGCTTTTAGGTTGTATCTGTCCGGTGCTTCTATGAGTAACGAGCCATCGACGTTATCGTCATAGTATTTTCCATTCTTGCCGGCATAATCATAGAAGCGGAACGCAGTGATGCCAGCATTAATAAGTCGCTGTATATATTTTTTCTCAATTGTCATAGTACCACTGCATGGTACGTCAACGTAGAGAGTAGTGTCATTCTTAGCCCACACTGGTGTTACGGTTACATTGCCGTAGGGCATGACGAACCATGCATCATCATGCCAGAAATTACCATTGCGGACACGCACGCTGTCGGACATCACGTAGTGCCGTGATGGAGAAGGATTATCCTTGAACATCTGTGGGTCGTCATCGTAGATGGTCAGGACGGTGTCGGCAGTATGTATGTCGTAATGGTCGAGCACATATCCGGCCTTGGGCACTACGTGCAGTGCAATGGTGTCCTCCGGATTTGCCGTGGTTTTTGAGGCGCTCACCGTCCCTCCGTCAGTGGTTATGAAGTCCACATTATATTTGACATTCTTACGCTCGATATTCACTCTAAGGTTAATGCCTGAGAAGGTTACTGAACCATCAGACTTGAAGTGTAAGAGAATAACATTTGCATCGGTTGTTACATTTATATTGTTGTTTTGGCCTGATATGTTGCAAATCCGTTTATCGCCACTCGCATTTACTTCATAAATTTCTAACGGATCAAGATTGTTTTCTGTATTTACAGTTCCTGCGATGTTAACCTTATGATTGTCAGGACATTGAATGTACAGATATCCGTCGGCATCATTGTCATAATTGGCATTCTTGCCGGCATGGTCATAGACGCTGAAACCGTATCCGTTGTTTATGCCAGAGAATGAGATGGTTTCCGTTCCTTTATATGGTATCCGGTATTCTTTGTCCAAAACCCTGACCGGCCGTATTGACAGCAGCTGCCCATTGTCTATATCCGCCATAGAATGTCCGTCAGCGGTGATGGCAATTGCTTTGGCAGGATTAGAAGTCGTGGTGTCCCTTTTTGTCCATATACTGCCTGGGGTAAGGAATATGCGGTAAGGCTCTGTGGTGTTTGGGTTGTCGGAACTCGTTACGAACCATCCTTCTGTACCATTGTATGTGCCTTTTTGCCATGAGCAATTGTTGAGAATCTCGCTGACAGCCTCCTTGTCGGGAATGTCCCATGAATTGTCTTTAGACAGTATGGTGTCCGCTTCAGAATAATTGTATTTCGAACCATTGCCGTTTGGCACGACGGCACCATAGTTATGGGTTCCCCACAGGTAGTCAGAGCCCAAGCTGACATATTCGAAGAGTTTTTCCGGTATGTTGCACGTTACGGGATAAACGGTGTTGGGCTGTGCGTTGAGTGAGAATTTCTGAATGTATGTTAGTGAGAGATGGGAGAGGGTATCGGTAAGGAAATAGGTTACAGTGTATGTTGTGTTCTGCGGTTTGAAGACCATGTATGCTGCACAGTTTTTCTGCTCGGTAGCCGCACTGTGCCCGATGAAGAAGTCATTGGTGTTTTTAGGTATAAGGTTCAGCGTGATGTCCTGCGATGTGTTGGCACCGTTGTAAAGGCCTGATGCCGACATCTGGTAGTCACCGGCAATGGCCGACGAGGCGTGTACGACAATCTTCGTTACCTTCACACTCGGCAGATAGTCGATGTGTGGCAGGAAACAGAAGTAGGCCGCCTTATGCTTAAGGGTAAAGGTGTAGGAACCGTCGTTGGTCAGTGTGGCATCGTCATAGCCGCAGTCGCCGGCAGCTCCTATATGGTCGCTGTTGTCGGCACCCGTCTGCGTCTGAATGCTGCTGATATGCACGGTCTTGTTAGGATAATAAACGCCGTAGGTGTCGGCATCGAGGTCAGCACCGTCGAAGACGAACGATGCCTTGGTCTTGTCGGAAGAGAGGTTACGGGCATGACTGAAGTCGCCTGTCTCCAACTGTATGCGGTCGTTCTCGGTCCAATAGAATGTTACGTTGCTGCTACCCTTGCCGGGGAAGTTGCCGCTGAACGATGAGCGGAGTAAGGGTGGGGTAGCGTCATCCTCTTGGGTGTCATTAACTGCGCTGTTGGCTGTTATCGCCTTGCCGAGGGCTGGTGTCTCAACTGTTGCACCGTGGAAGACCACAGTGCGTCTGCCTGGCATGACAAGGCTGTCGATGTCGGCGATGGGAAGGGTGAGCACCGTGCTGTCGCCGTCGCTGATGACAATGGCGACACAGTCGTTGTGGGCCGCTCCTGTAGCGTCGTTGCGGGAGTGTGAGATAGTCCAGCCCGGTTTCATGGCGACCTTTGTCATGCCGCTATGCCTATATATGCGCAGGCTGTGTGCCGACTCATTGCTCTGGGCGGACGTAGAGACGACAAGCGTCATGAGCGCTATTATCGAAAACAGTTTCCTAATCATATTGTCTTGCTTTATTTCTTCAGATTATCATATAGTATCTTCACTTGGTCGGCAGAGAGCGTTGAGCCATAGATGCGGGCGAAGGCGACACTGCCGTTGTAGCCCATCTGGTTGCTTGTCCCGTAAGGGTTGCCGCCGACGATATAATAGCGGCTGCCACTGCTCGGCAGTTGAGCATTGCCTGCGGCATCAACAGTTCCTTCGAGTTGTCCGTCGACATACAGACTGGCCTTGCCATTGGCCTTATCCCACGTGATAATGACATGATACCAGGTGTCGGCATTGACAGTGCTATTTGTATAGACTTGCTTGTAGCTGCCGCCTATATGCCACGAGAAGCCAATCTTCTTGTTCTGTATTTGTATTCCGGAGCCGCCGCCTTCGTAATCGGAGAAGGCATCCGACTCGTCGTTATTCGGAATTGTCTTTGGAGTCTTCATCAGAACTTCTATGGAATAACCCTGCAGGAGCTTGTCCTGGAATTCCGGCAGAAGGTCGAAATAGCACGAGTAGAAATTAGGAGCGCTGCTCGTGCTGCCTGCGAAACTGTTACTGCTGAAGTCGGCAACATAGCGTTTATAGGTTTCATCGTATGACGTTGTCGGCGAACCGTGCCGGACTATCCCATTGGTGAAGCCATTGCCGGTGAATGCTCCGCCGTCGCTTTGGAACTCCACATCGAGCATGTCGGCAGCGGTGATGGCACGGATGTCGCCAAGGACATACTCATTGCCGATATGCATGTAACAGCGTACATACTTTGGTGTACCGTCATAGGGGTAGGTGCAGGTGAACGATGCCTTCCTGTTGCCGGCTGCGAGGACAGCTGTTTCTGCTATCTTCTCGTTGTTGGCATTGTCATAGCTGTCGATGTCTTCCGGTTTGCTGCCTACGAGGAATCCGAAGTCTGCAGCGATGAGATCTTCAACGGCACTGACGGTAGCCGTGAATTTTGCGTTAGTATCGCCGATAGCCCACGTTACGTTGCCGTCCATGCAGACATGCCTGCCCTCGGAGGTTGTTTTGGCGTTGAGCACCGGTCTTACCACATAGCCTTTATATTTATAGTTGTTATTGGTCGGCTCGCTTTGAGGTTTTCCTCCGTTAGGTATCCAGAAGTCGTTGAGAGAATAGTAGCTGTATCTGGACGCTGTCATGTAATTGGCCTGTCCGGAGACATCGTCGCTCATGCCATTATATCTTCCGGCTTTAGGCAGGATGATATAATTGTTGTTTTTCTTGCTTGCCACCTTCCATACGGCCACACCGTTGACAGTTGTCTCCGTCCACGTGCAGTTGTCGGCGAGTTCCTTGCACTGTTGCTGTGTCGGTGTCTCCCATAAGGTTCCCATGTTCTTTGTGGCAGCATCGTACTGTGTTCCTGCGATGTTCTGTCCTATCTCTATGTAGTTGTTTTTCTGATAGTATTTGTAGTTGTTCAAATCATAGCTGTCCTTTGTCTCTGTCTCACCCCAGGCATAGTAGCCGCCATAGCTCTCCGGATTGTCGGCAAGGACGTTGTGGTTTGCCCACAGCGTTCCACTGGCAAGACCGAGGTCCACATAATCTGTTGTCGTGAAGCTCTTCGCCTCACCGTAGGTGTATTTGCTTCCGTCGTAGATATAAGCACGGTAATAATATGTGCGGCCACGGTCCAACACTCCCATATCGTATGAGTAGTAGCCGTTGACGGCTGCCGCACTGACGGCAATCCGCTGTGCGCTGGCAACGGTGATGTTGGCGCTGTCGCCAAGGACGAAGCCTTTCGCAGTGATGTCGTGCTGGATGTCCGACACATATCCTTTAAGGATGATATGCTCTGAGTCGTCGGTGAAGTCGCGGGTTATCCCTGCCGTTGCCACATAGTTGCTCTTCTGGCGGACAGGGCGGATAAGATAGCCATAGGATTTATAATCACTCCGAATATATGGTTTCCCATTATTATCAGACCCATAGCTGCTGCCATAGCCATTATCATAATTTGACAGCCAGTAGCGCGAGAAATAGTTATAATTCCTTATCCTTTCGCCTTCATAATATCCTCCAAGCGCTACGAAGATGCTTTTGTTTGTATATCCTGCTTTCTTGCTGGTGAAGCGCCAACCATTCTGTCCATTAACGGTTGTATATACCTTGTCGCAGTTGTCCAGGAGCTCCTGCATCTCTGCTTTTGTCGGCATACGGTATCCGGCTCCTAAGGTGTTGGCAGCCACATCGCGGCCACTCTCAGGGAGTATGTCTACATTCTTGATGTATTCATCTGTAACGTTTCTATATGGCCTTGTGGCTCCCCAGCGGTAGTAGTCGCCGTTAGTATAGCTGCTCTCCGCGCCAAGGTTCACGTTTGCCCAACAGACGGAGAGGCCGAGGTCTACGACACCGGCGGAAGTGAACGTCAGACTGTCGCCATAGTAAGTGTCCTTGCCGTCGTTGACATAAGCCTGATACCGGTAGTCGGCACATACGGTGTCGGGGACGACGACGGTGCTGATGTATCCGTCGGCGTCGGGGGTCAGCTTTATCGACTTGCCTTTGTCGCGGCCCTTTCCCGCTCTCCACCATACGATGCCTGTAGTGGCGGTGTTCTCTGTGCTAAGTCCGCGGACGACGGCGATGAGAGTGTCGTTCTCGTTGCTGCCATTGTAATACTTACGTGCCTGTAGGGTGCGGACAAACAGCGGCTTGCCGTTGGTCGCTTTGGCGTTTGTCTTGTAGATGGCGCGGATGGGCACACCGTAAAGTCTTTCACGGCCATTGTTAAGTGCTTTATTATAATATGACCACGAACAATTATTATAATCGTCTCTAACCTTTGAGACCGTCAAGTACTCATAGTTCGCAAAGGAACTGTATGAGCTGTTATAATATCCTGTCAGCGCAATGAATATGCTTCTCCCGTTCTTCTTGCTTTGGAAGAGATAACCGGTCATGCCATTGACAACGGTGTCCTTCATATTGCAGTTGTTGCGCAGCTCCGTATAGTCGTCATAGTTTGGCATCATCCATACGCTGCCCCATGTCTTTGCTGCCGCGTCATTGTGTGTTGCTTGGATATCCCACAAGCCGTCGGGATTATAATATGTGCTTTGCTTATACCAAGTATAGTTATTCTGGGAATACGCATCCTTTGCCTTGGTCTCACCGAAGGCGAAGTGGGTGCCGCTCTCGTCAGGAGATTTGGCACCGATGTTCACCGCTGCCCATCTGTTTCCTGACGGCAGCCCGAGGTCCACGATGGCATTGCCGAACTGGCGTGTAAAACCATAGCTGACGCTGTCGCCGTTCTCTATGTAAGCGCGGTAGTAGTAGACGGTGGTGTCTGTGGACTCCGAGAGCGTGTAGACAGCGGAGTATCTGCCGTCGGTAGTGGTCTTAACGGGAAGCTTGGTGCCGTTGGCGATAGTGGGATTATTGGAGGTGGAGACTACGAAGCCCGTTTTCGCATTCTTCACTTTTGCCTTCTTCAGGCCGTTGACGGAAGCGAAGAGCGTTGCCGTGCCCTGGCCGAGATGCCACTGCACACTGTCTGTAGACACTTGAAGACGGGTGCCGTCGAAAGTCGTCATGCTATTGCTGATGACGGGGCGGATGCTCATACCGTATGTCGGTTCACCAGTACCGCCTGTTGGTATGCTCTTACTGCTCTTGCTGAAATTAAGATACCAGTTTCGTTTCTCTCCGTCGCCGACAAGCATCGATGTACGGTAGCAGCCTCGTGACAGGTATTCGCTCACTCCTGTGCCGCTTCGATAGCCTGCCGCAGGCATGAATATGCTGTTGCCGTTCTTCCCTGTTATCTTGTAGCCGTTGATGCCGTTGACAGACATCCATGTCCATGTGCAGTTGTCCGTGAGCATATTCATCTCTGTATAGCTTGGGATAGAGAATGTCTCACCGAGGCGCACATGCGCGACATCGTTGTCCGTGAGGCGTATGTCGTTGCCGGGATAGGTGCTGTGGAACTTATATGTATTATTGTTGTCGTTCACTCCCTTGTCGGTGGTCTCGCCAAATGCATAGTAGTTTCCAGTCTCTTCCGGAGAACTGGCTCCGTAGTTGTGGTTCAGGAACTGTACCGGTAAGCCGAGGTCAACGGCATAGTTGTTGACATTCGCCTTAATGACGTAGACGGTGTTTGGCAGAACCTCGTCGAGATCTATATATTTCCTCAGTGTTCCCGTGGAACCGAGGAGGGTGTCGCAGACTGTGAAGTCGCATGTCAGACGTGTGCTTCCGTTCTGCGGTGCAATGACCATGTATGCTGCTGCCTTCGTCTGCGAAACTTTCTCAGGGAGGATGAAGTTGCCCGTGGTGAGTGTTATACAGTGTGTGGTGTCGGCCTTAGGTCTGATGCCGTCGGTGGAAAGGGAGAATGTTCCGGCGATGGCACTGTCGGAACGCACGGTAATCTTCTTCAGCACTGTCCGTCCGAGGTCGTTGCCGATATAAGGCAGGAAACAGAGATATGCCGCATGGTGTGTGAGGGCGAAGGTGTAGGACCCGTCGTCCTGTCGCTCGGCGACGGCGGTGCCACAGTCGCCGCCACGTCCGATGTGCCGTGAGTCGTCGGCGATGTCCTGTTGCTGACTTGTGGCTACCACGACTTCATTATACTGCTGTGGCGACTGTCCGGCGTAGTATACCGTTACCTTGTCGGCAGTTACCTTGTCGCCACCGAAAAAGAAGTCAGCGGTGGCCTTGGTACTACTGATGGTCGCTAAGGTGTCGCGGCGGCCGTCCTCAAGGTATATATGGTCGCCGTCCTCCCAAAAGAAGTCCACGGCGGCTTTCTTCACCTCGAAGTCGCCACTGAGCGATGTGTATCGTGGCTTGGCTCCTGCCGGCCGTGCGGCCATGGCGCCGGTGAAGCGCACGAGATGTGAGTGCAGTCCGTCCTTAACCATCACGACACTGTCGAGGGCGGTGATGTCGTAGCGGCGTTGCCGTCCGTCAGTCAGCTCTATCTCCATGACGGCGAAGTCAGCGTGGTGCACACCGTTGAGATCCGTCCGTGAGTGGGTGATGCTCTTTACGCTCTTTAGTGTCAGCGTATCGGGAGAAGCCTTATGCGGATAGACACATAGCATGTCCTGCGCCATAGTCGCATTCACCATGAACAGCATAATAGCCAATACAATCAACCTTATATCTTGTCTCATATCTTATCTTATCTTTGAGTCCGTATGATGAGTCTTTCTTTCCTTGCTTACTGTCAGTCGCCGATGGTGCCACCGGTGTCGCCGGTTCCTGCACCCCCGGTTCCTGCACCATCATCACTGCCTTGCTGGCTCTGACCTTGGTTGTGGCCACCGGTGATATCTCCTCCGCCACCTTCCTTGACTCCTGCCGTCGTAACGGGGCGGATGGCAAGACCATAGAACCGCTCTGTTCCGTCGAGAACCGGCGTGCCGTTGCTGACGCTGATGGTGTAGGCATGTGCATTGTCGGAGTATGCCGATGATGTCCAGTAGCGCGTCTCTGTGCCTATGCTGGAGTAGAAGGTGCCGTCCTGTCGTCCCGCTGCCGGGAGGAAGATGCTGTTGCCGTTCTTTCCGGTGATGGTGTAACCCATGACGCCGTCGACGGTCGTCGCCTTCCATGTGCAGCTATCAGTGAGGAACCGCATCTCTGCCACAGTCGGCATGTGCCATGTGCCGCCCCAGAGAACCTTTGCCGCGTCATAGCGCTTGCCGTTGATGTCGGAGCCAATATCCTCATAGCCGTTCTCATAGAGGCTGTAACTGTCGCGGGTGCACGACGACTTGGCTTTCGTCTCACCCCATGCCAGGCGTGTGCCATAGTCGGACGATGTCTGACTGCCGATATTTATGCTTGCCCATTTCAGTCCGCCACCGAGGTCGACGAGCTCAAGGCCGTAGCGTCGTATGCCACCATAGTAATATGTACCGTCGACGAGGATGTATGCACGATAATAATATGTGGTGTCCTTATCGTACTTTATCGCTGCGGCCATACAACCGTCGGCTGTAAGCGTGTCGGCGACGATGACTGCTTCCTTGTTGTCAGCGACGAGCTTGTCCTTAGCAGGACTTGTCGCTATGACAAAGCCCGACGCCTTCACCTTCGTGCGGTCTATGCCGGCGAAGCGGCCGTAGAGTATTGGCCGGGCGTTGCCCACCTGCCAGTTGGTGCTGTCTGTGGTGATGAGTACCCGTGTGCCGTCAGCGAGTGTGTTGTTGTATTTCACTATAGGCCTGATGGTGTAGCCGAGGTAGCGGCCGATGGACTCCATCGTGCGGGTTACTCCGACGAGCGACGTGCCATAGGCGTTGTCGTTGTCGACGTTGTAGTTGCTGTTCACCTCTGACGACCATAGCGATGCCCTTGTGCCGTCTCCGGAGACAGCCGTGCCCTGCTTGTAACCTCTCTTGGCAATAAAGATACTGTCGCCCGATGGTCCTACGATGCGGTATATCGGCTGGCCTCGTTTGATGACCTCTGTCCATGTGCACTTCGTAAGCAACTCATTGATATCGTCGCGTGTAGGCATCTGCCACAGACCACCCCAGATGACGTGTGCCGCGTCGAAGCTGCTGCCACTGATATCCTTCGGCATCTTTGCCGGCGTGTAGTTGTCCTTGGTGTAGCTGTCCTTAGCCTTTGTCTCACCCCAAGCGTAGTAGGCTCCGCTCTGCTCTGGACTTGCCGCTCCGAGGTTGATATTCGACCAAAGGGTCTTCGAAGGCAGACCGAGGTCCACCATACGCCGTCCGAACTCATGCTCCTCGGCGTAATAGTATTTGCCGTCGACCTTCACGAAGGTGCGGTAGTAGTAGATGGTGCCGTCCTTGATGTCGCTGACGGAAGCTGTGAAGGCACCGCTGACGACATTCTTCTTCTCGCCTTCAGTCCTCTTGATGTATCTAATGTCGCTGCTGCCTTCCTCTGTGTCCTTGTCAGTGATATGACGCGTAGAGAACGCTATGCCGCCATCGGTGGCCAGACGGTCGTAGCGCAGACCGAGGATATATCCGTGGAGCGTTGCCTCTTCATCACCGACATTCCAGTCCACATCTCCCGTCGTCATGCAGATCATTGACTTGTCGGAGAGGGTATCGGTAATCATCGCCACTGGACGGATGGTGATGCCGTAGTATCTGTATGAGTCGTCGACAGAGAGTTTGTTGTCATAGCCGTCAAGGGACATTGACCGGGATGTGTTTCCATCCGATGCCCATATAAGAACGCGGTTGTTCTGGTCGTTATAGTTTCCTCTCTGCCACCAGCCCGTCATAGGCAGGAAAATCTTCTTGCCGTTATGCTTACTTGTCAGCATATAGCCCGACTTATCGTAGAGCGTTGTCTTCTCGCAGGTGGTGTTATCGAGGAGCTCCTGCATCTCTGCCGATGTAGGCATGCGCCATGGCCCTTGCCAGTTCACCTGCGCCGCGTCGTAGAGTGTACCTGTGATATCGCTGCCTATGTCCTGATTGTAGAGCGAGTAGTTGCTTGTCGTGTTCGGCGTCGTCTCACCCCAGTTGTAGAAGCTTCCGTTGTCGATAGGCGACTGTGAGCCCATGTTGATGTTTGCCCAGCGCAGTCCTGACGGCAGACCGAGGTCTACCATCTCCAGTCCGAGCATCCTCACGTTGCCATAGAAGACACGACCACCCTGACGGATGAACGCACGATAATAATATTGTCTGAGGTCCATATCTTTAAATATTGAGACAAACTTACCGTTGCCCGTGGAGTCGCTCTTCAGTTCTATGCCGTTCTTGAGTGTTACGTCAGCCGTGGTGCCTACGACGAAGCCAAGCTCTACAGTGCTCGCCGCCGACTCGGTGATGCCTGTTGCCGTTCCGCAGAGACGCGCCGTGTTCATACCTACCTGCCAGTTCGTGCTGTCCGTGGTGATGGTCATGGCATCCATGGTAAGGGCCTGGCCGTAGAAGGTGGTGTCCTGATATGTCATGAATGCGCGGACATAGTATCTCTGTCCAAGGTTGAGCTTGTCCATGTCGGCGGCCGACAGTGGGAGACTGTAGCTGCCGTTGTCGGGAGCATCCTGGCTGAGCGTTGTCTGAAGGACATCGCTGCCGCTCTTAAGTGTTACCTTATCGGATGTGCCGATGACGAAACCTTCCGTAACGCCCTTTACATCCTCGTCAAGACCACGCATGGTGCCTTTCATGACTGTCGACGTGTGGTCGCTGCTGTATTTGATGGAATCGGTGTGGATATAGAAAGGCACACCGCTCTTTGTCGTGGCGTTGCTCTCAAAGACAGGACGGATAGCAAGGCCGCGGTATTTGTAATGTATGTAATTACTGTTGTCGTAGTTAAGAAGATACCACGCTTGGTCATTACTGTATTTGTCGGCCGACCAGAGATGGGACTCTTGGGTATAGTCCCTTACATTATCTATAAAATAACCTGTCATGGGAACAAACATAGTGCTATCGGCATTGTTGTTCCTGTTCTTAAAAATATAACCGTCTACACCGTTGATGGTTATCCGGTCTCTGTTAGTTTTATTTACGAGCTCCTGAAGTTCGGAGCGCGTAGGCATACGCCAGCAGCCACGCCATGTGGCAGCCGCAGCGTCATATTTCGGGTTTCCTGCAATATTTGTCCCTATGTCGATATATTTACCATCTTTATAATATTGGTAATTATTGATGGTGTAGCTGTCCTTTGGATTCAGCTCCCCCCAGGCATAGTAGTCGCCACGGTCCTCCGCAGTAACGGAACCAAGGTTTATGCTTGACCATGCCACCGACGTTCCGAGGTATATTACCTCGCGCTCCATGCCGAACTTCTTAACCTTTCCAAGCCATGTATGTTTGCCTTGCTTGGCATAAGCACGGTAGTAGTAGGCACGCTTGCGCACATCGTTCAGAGGAGTGGCCTTAAACTGCAGGTTCGCGTCAGGTGTGAGAGGGATATCCTTCTCGTAGTCGCTAAACGTAAGGTTTTTATTATATCCCCACAGGAAACCGCTCTGGCTCACTGGCAGATTTACGGAGCCATAGAGCGTTACAGGCTTTCCGAACTCCCATTTTGAGCTATCGGTGAATGCCGCCATGAACATCCGCACAGGGATGAGCGACGTTACTGGATAGACTTTCGAGGGTTCTATCTTCGCTATGCTGACATTCTTTGCCACCACGGTATCAATCTCTGACTTTGTGTCATAGACACGGTAGTAGACTTTGAATGTCGTCTTCTCCTGCTGTGGTGCTACGACGATATACGATGCCGACGAGTCCTGGGCTGTGGCCTTAATATTCGGCAACAGAAAGTCAGAGGTCTTAAGGGCAATGCTGTCGCTGCCTGTGCCGTTTTTCAGCGTTATGCCGTCGGCAGTCATGGTGTAGCTTCCGGCTATATTCTTGTCGGCTTTGATGGCAACCTGTTTTAGCGTTATCGTCTTCAGCGTGTCCACACGCGGCATCAGACAGATAACGGCCGTCTTATGGTCTAGGCTGAAGCTATAGTCGCTGTTGCGCTGACGGGTGGCCACGGCGGTACCGCAGTCGCCGTCGACACCTATATGTCCGCTGTCGTTTGGCTTTTGTTGCTCCTGCTCCGCAGGTATCGTTACCTCGTTGTACTTATTGGCTTTCAGTCCTGGATAAAAGACTATGTACTGGTCGGCAATAATGGAGTCACTGGTAAACGAAAAATTTCCTGTGGTGTTCTTTGCGGCATCGGAAACGTCGAGTCCGCTGACCTGTTTCGAGGCTTCGCCGTTCTCCAGGTATATTCTGTCGCCACTGGTCCACCGGTATTCTACGGGTGTACCGGAGTGTCCGTTCATGTCGCCATAAACAGCCGTAAAGTGCTTGTTAGGGACCCGGTTTGTTACTGTAAATCCACAGAAGTTGACGACGCGCCGACTCTTGGGCATGACAAGGTGGTCTATCTCCGTCAGGGGATAGACGACCTCGGAGCCTACTGTTCGCAGACGCAAGGTGCATACATCTTTCTGCATCACCCCGTCAGTGTCCTGCCTGGAGTGATAGATGTCGAGCACATTGTTCAGCAACAGCGTGTCAATGGTGCCGTCGGTCTTGTAAACGAGTATATGGCTTTTCTCCGGCTCCGTGTCCTGGGCTGCCGCAGGGGCGACAGCGAGAAACAATGCCAGCAGACCGAGAATCGTCAACTTCAAATTGTTCATGAGTTCCTTGTTTTAAAGGTCTTTACAAAAGAATGTTACTTCTTGGTAATCTTTGTCGAAATCATATAGGCGCTGACAATGTAAACGCCTGGCGTCAGACTGTCAAGGCTGATGTCGCACCGGCCTTGTTCGTCGGCTTTCATCTTGATATAGCTCTTGCCGGTTATGTCGTAGACGTTGACAGCACTGCCAGCAGGCACCCCGCTGATGGCTATATGGTTGCCGTCGACGCTGATGCCGTTGCCGCCATCGCCGACGGAGGCTATCGCCGTTGTCGTCGTGGTCTCATAGTTGAAGTAGCTGACCTTTGTCATGTCATAACGGCTTTCCGTCGTGGCGGTGGTGACGACGATGCTGTCGCCGGCGAAACTGATGACGGGCTCGTCGTCAACGAGGACATAACGTTGCTCGGAGCCTGACGTGAAATGGATGATTAGCTGGTTCGATGCCTCTGCCATTGCCGCAAAGACTATGCAGCATAGCAGGGAGATGATTCTGTGTTTCATATCGTTTCGTTTATTTGTTAGTCATAAATATGTTTTTACTCATTGCCTTCGACACCGCCGCCAATCTCACCGGTACCGGCTTGCGCTCCTCCGCTGGTGTCGGCCGACGGGTTGAGGATAGGCCTTAGCAGGAGGGCGGCTGTGCGCTTCTCCTCGTCGTTAAGCGTATGGTTGGTAGGCTTTACAACGAGTGATGTGGCTGTGTCGGCGGTCTTGGAGTTCTGCTGCGTCGACCAGTAGCTGCCTACAGGGAGGAAGATGCTGTTGCCGTTCTTGCCGGTGATGCGGTAGCCGTTGACATCCCATTGCCATGTGCACTCATCGATGAGCTCCTGGATGTTTGCTGTTGACGGCAGACGGTATTTAGTGCCTAAGCGGGTGTGGGCAGCGTCGAGGTCCGTGCCACCGATATACTGGTAGTTCGACGGCACGCTGTAGCTCTTCGACTTGTCATAAGGTGCCGTCTCACCCCACCGGTACCTGTCACCGGTACCTTCCTCATTGTCTGTGCCAAGGTTCATGTCCACCCATTTGACTCCAGAAGTCAGCCCGAGGTCTACAGCCTGTGCACCGAAGTGGGAGATATTTGCGGTGTGGACGATGCCGTTGAGCTTCGTATATGCCCGCAGGTAGTATATGCCCACCTTGATGGTGTCGAGAGAGGCGGTGAAGACACTGTCGGCGTCAGAGCGAAACGTGCCCTTGACTGTCTTCGCATCCGACATGTCGGCATTCTGGCTGTAGAGGAAGCCGACCTCCAGTCCTTCTGCTTTCTTGGCGTGGATACTGCCGTAGAAGGTGCCGCTGTTGCCGAGTGCCCACTTCACAGAGTCGGTGGTTGTGGTGTTGTCGGTCATCTCAATGGCGTTGCCGTAAGAATAGTTGGTACCGTCGGAGATATATGCACGGACATAGTATCGTCCTCCGGCATTGAGTGTCTTCAGCCGTTTGCTGTCGACGACGATGCTGTACGAGCCGTTCTCCGTTGCTGTCCGGCTTATACCGCTTATCACGGTGGTGCCAATCTCCACATCCTCTGTCGTTCCTATGACGAAGCCTTCCGTGAACTTATACTCCGCTGAGGTCATTCCCAGCATCGTTCCGCTGAGCGTGTTGGCGCTGCGGTCATCCTTATAGCTGATGCCGTCGGTGTGGACGTATGTGTCGTGGCTGCCGAGCTTGCTGTTGCTCTGGTAGACGGGACGAATGGTAAGACCGTAGTAGCGTGTGCTGTATTCATTAAGTCTGCGCTTTCCGGACGTGAAGTCAAGTGATGTCGCAAAGCCGTTGACGGCGTCCTTTGCCGATGCCGACCAGTAGTTGCCACCGGTGGTGTTGTCGTGCAGGTCGGTTATCCTACGGTATCCGGCAGCAGGGAGGAAGATGGTCTGATGCGATGTCTTGTCCTCCACCCAGTAACCAGGCACACCGTTCTTCGAGGCCCATGTCCATGTGCAGTTGTTCATGAGCTCGGTAACCTCGGTGCTTGTCGGCATACGCCAGCAGCCATTGTACTTCCGCGATGCCACATCATAGTCAGTGGCACTGATTTCCGTACCGATATCACTGTACTTGTCGTTCACATTATATGTATATGTTATCTTGGTGAAGTTCGGTGCGGTCTTCAGCTCACCCCATGCGTAGTAGTTTCCTTCATCTTCGGCGGTCGTTGCACCGACATTGCGGTCGCCCCACTTCACCGACAGGCCGAGGTCTACGGCTATCGGCTCGTTCTGTTTCACCGACTCAGTGGCAAACCGCCTGATGCTTCCGTAGCGTGTCTCATTGTCAGTCTTAGCGTAAGCACGGAAGTAGTAGATGCTGCCCTGGCTGAGACCACTGGCTTTAGCACTGAATTTGCCATCGACGACCGTAGCTGGAATTATTGTCGCACTTTCCATAGTGGCAGCCTTTGACAACTCGAATCCCACCTCAGTGGCTTTGCTGCTTCCTGACAGTCCGTTAAGCGTTGCGTTGTCGGTACTGACAGGATTTGCGCTGAGCGTAGTTACCACCGATGCTACCGGACGGACCATAAGCCCTCTGTAACGCTCCTTGGTGAGAAGTCCTGCCGATGATGACTGATAGTCTATCGAGTAGGCCATGCTGTTGTCCGACGACAGTTGCGTTGATGACCAGAAAGCCCCCTTGGGAATGATAATGCTCTTTTTGTTTGTCTTGCTCGTTACGCGATAGACGGCAGCACCGTCGACGGTCTCCTCCGCCCATGTGCATGACGTGAGAAGCTCCTTCACCTCGTCGGCAGTAGGCATCCTCAGTCCGTTGATACGTTTTGCCGCCGCGTCATAGTTGTCGTTGCCGCTGATGTCATTACCGATGTCGGTATATCCCTTTGACGAGTAGTAACGGTAGTTGTCCGTAGAGAATGAGTTGCCTGAGACGGTGTCTCCCCATGCATAGAGGTCGCCGGTTTGCTGTGGCTCGTGGGATCCTATGTTAGCCGATGCCCATCGCAAGCCCGATGGCAACCCGAGGTCTACGAGCTCCAGGCCTACCGTCTTGGTTTCCGGAGCATAGTAATATGTGTCGCCGGCCTTGATGTACGCACGGTAGTAATATGTTGTGTTCTCCAGCTCCGGCAGCTTGGCTGAGAAGCCCGTCGCGTCTGCTGTTGATGCTTTAACAATCTCTGCACCATCAGTGGCGGCCTCCGGATTGTCTGTCTTGGCAAGGATGAATCCCTTCTCAGCGTCGCTCAGGGCCGCGTCGTTGATGAGTGTGGCATAGAGATGACCGCTCTCATAGCCTGCGCGCCAGTCCGTGCTGTCGGTGCGGAGGAAGTATGTCTTGCCGTTGATGGTGCCGGTGAACTGTGATACGGCCCTGTAGCCCCATGCGTTAGGGTCTTTGGAGGTGAGGTAGATGAATTTCGTTGCGTCGGCCTTGTTAGAGACTTTCCAGAGATGTACACCCTCATAGACGGCGGACTCCCAGTTGCAGCCATCGACAAGAGCCTTCCGTTCCTCCTCGGTCGGTATGCGCCACTGACCCTTGAACTCGGCGTATGCCGGGTCGCAGGAGGCATACTTGCCGGTGAGTGTGCCGTTGAGGCCGTACTCCTCCGGTGATGCCGCGTCGACATTGATATTTGCCCATCTGAGAGCGCCTGTGCCGAGGTCCACACCGGTCAGTCCGAACTGCTTCACCTCACCGTAGACGGTTGTCGTGCCGTCGGTGGCGTAAGCACAGTAGTGATATACGGTGTCGTTGTATGATGTGCCGTCATAGACCGGTGCGTCGAAGAGCGTGCTGCCCTGCGCGTTCTGTTTCGAAGCCACCTTCTTTACACCTTCAGCGCTAAGTGTCAGTGCGGTGCCCTTGCCGATGAGGATGCCAGTGGTATATCCCTTCGGCAGGTTGAGGGCGGTGTAGTAGAAGTTCACGGAGTCCTTATCCATCCGCCAGTCGGTGCCGACGGTACGGAGATAGAACTTATCGGCTTTGTTGACAGATGCCACGGCGCGGATGGCATCGCCACGGTAACGGCTGTTGTCAGCCAGCGTCGGTGTCTTCTGCGTTGAGGCGTTGTGCCCGGAGTAAGTGTTCTGGAACTCTATCTCCCGTGCCTGACGGTAGTCGCCGGAGCGGTTGCTGGTCCAGTAGTATCCGAAGTGGGTGGCCTCATTGTCGTGGTTGTTTGTGGCTTCCTCGTTGGTGCCCTGATAGTAGTTGGCATCCTCCTCGTTGGTATTATAGTAGTTGCTAGGCAGGAAGATGCTGTTGCCGTTCAGCTTACTGGTGATGCGGTAGCCGGGGACGTGGGATATCGTCTCCTCGCTGACGGTACAGTTCTGCAGAAGCTCCGTCCAGTCCTCCTCCGACGGCATGCGCCATAGACCACCGAGTTGCTTGTTGGCCGCGTCAACGGTGTCGTTGGCCGTGATGTTGCCTGCCAGGCTGCGGTAGCTGCCGGTGATGGTGTTATAGTATTTGTATGACGAGAGCTGGAAGACATCCTTTGTCGCCGTCTCACCCCAAGAGTAGAAGTCGCCATGCTCATGGCTCTTCCATGAGCCGAGGTTCACGTTGGCCCACTTCGTGCCGGACGGCAGTCCGAGGTCCACCATGACGATGCCGAAGCTCTGCGTGCGTCCGTAGTAGTACCGTCCGTCGACGCTGACATACGCGCGGTAGTAGTACATCCGGTCGTTGCTGAGGTCGTTCATCGTGTAGCTGAACAGTCCGCTTGCCGTACTGCCACACGCATATTTCTGTACACCGCTCTGTCCCACTTCGAGGTTCTTTGCTGACGTGCCGACAACGAAACCATAGCTGGCCTTGATACCGTTGATGCCTAGCACACAGCCGTAGAGAGTCGACGATGACTTTCCTGCCACCCATGAGCAGCGTTCGGTGGTGATGCTGAGCTTCTTGCCCGACGGCAGTGTGACATTGACATACGCCATAGGTCTGACGAAGTGGCCATGGTAGCGGTAGTGGTATTTCATGAGTCTGTTGCTCAGACCAATCTCCATGCCGTAGGCGTTACGCTCACGGGGAGCCCTCGACGACGACCACAGTGGTCCGTAGTCCCATGGACCGTCATAGAATGAGTGGTTGCCGCTCATGGTCCATTCGGCGCATATCTCGTTGCTGATGAAGATGCTGCGGCCGTTCTTTCCTGTAACCTTATAGCCTTTCACTGCTACCGGAGCCATGGGCTTGTTGTCTTTTATCGAGGCGTTGCCATAGGCGATGGAGTCGGTCCATGTGCAACTGTCGACGAGCATCTGCAGGTCCTCCATCGACGGCATCGTCCACAGGGCACCACGTCCGCCATAGCTCTTCTCGTCCCAGGTGTAGTTCCATTTGGTGTGGGCCACGTCGGCCTTCGAGCCTTTTATCTCGTTGCCTAAATTGTTGTACTCATCGTCGCCGGCAGCATTGTAGTATGCGTAGTTGGCGAAGGTGTAGGTGTCTTTCTTCTCTGACTCACCCCATGCCAGCTGTGAGCTGTTGTCCTCGGCATAGCGTGAGCCGACGTTGATGTTTGCCCACTGCATCGGCATGCCAAGGTCTACGAACTCCAGTCCGAAGTGGTTGACGTACTTGCTGTAGACGTAGTGCCCGTTGTATTTTATGAACGCGCGGTAGTAGTATGTGGTGTCCTTGTCATACTTCATGGTGATGTTGAACTCACCGTTCCATGCCGGGCCGAGGTCATAGATGCTGTCGATGGCTTCCTTAGGACTGTCGGCGGTGATGTCCTTGACATATCCCACAATCATTCCTATCCTTGCGTTCTTGGCGAGGTCCTGGATGTCCTTCATCTCTCCCGTAACGTTGGTGTCGTCCTCAAGCATTGTCTCCTTGTTGAAACCGTAGACGGCACCGTAGAGCACTGCTGTACTGTCGCCGACTTTCCATTTCACGTCGCCGGTGATGATGTTCGGCTGACGGACGAAAGGTATGGAGCGGCCATAATAACGTGTGCCGTCAATGTCGACGTAGGCGCGCACCCAGTAGGTGGAGTCGACCTTAAAGAGGTTGATGTTGACCTTATTGTAGAAGAATATCGTGTCGGTTGTTATGTCTTTACGCGGGAACTCATATCTGAACGTTGATGCCTCGTGTGTAACAAGGCTGTCTGTGCCAACGATAAATCCCGACTGCCTCACATTGGGAACCATGTAAGGCTCCGTGCCCAGATGCTGCTGCGTGGTGCCGAGGAGAGAACCGAAGAATGTTACGTTGTTCACGCTGTCGTGCACTTGCGCGCCGTCGGTACGTATGAGTAGCTCATCACCGTTGGCGAGTCTGATATTGCTCTCACTGACCGGTCTCAGGAAATCGACGTCATGGCAAAGGTGGTTGAATGAGGGCACATTTTTTATCTCACCCTTGTGTTTCTCCGGGTCTGCATCGTTGTTTTTGGGAATTGTCAGGTAGTTATAGCAAAGAGTATAGTTGGCATTGTTCTCATTAGAACCATACCAGATGGTATGTCTCATGAAAATACTCTTGCCGTTAGGGCCTGTGATGCGCACTCCTGCAACACCATATATGGTGTCTGCAGTCCATGTGCATTTGTCGATGAGCTCCTGCATCTCCGCCGTCATAGGCATACGGCTGACGTTATGCCATTCGCGGTGGGCCGCGTCATCATAGCTGCCCGGGCCGCGAATGATGCTGTCCACATTGTATGTCATCTTTTGCCTTAGCGGTGTCGCATCGATGCCATAGAGTGCGCTGGCGCCACCTACATTGGTACTTGCCCACCGCTTTCCAGACGGAAGTCCTAGGTCCACAAACTCATTTCCAAAGAGGTTGACGTCACCATAGTGGCATTTGCCGTTGTAGTAGGCGTAAGCCCGGAAATAGTAAGTCGTGTCTTTGGTGAGCTTGAAGATCGGTGCTATAGGACCGACGTTGTTTTTGAGTTCCTTCGTGCAGTCAAGGTTTTCAATCTTGTTGTCATAGGTGAGTGCACGGTTGTATCCTACGATGATGCCGGCCTTATAGTCGGAACTGCCCTCTTTGGACATGACACCTTCAATGGAGCCGTGGAGCGTTGCCGTAGCCTTATGGATGGTCCAGTCGGCATTACCGGTAACCGTGCGTCCCAGATGGAACGTGTCGGCGTCGGCATAGTAGTACTTGCCGCCGGTGTGGAGATAGAACCTATAATAATATGTCTTGTCGCTCTCCAGACCATTGTCTTTGTCGAGGACAACGAAGTACTGTGATGCGTTGCGAGTGGTATAGCCGTTTTTTACCTTGGCGTTATCGATGGTAACGTTTGCATTGTCTCCGACAACGAATCCGAGGTCGAAGCTGCCTTCCGCAATAGGATGATTGATGCGGTAGGTGCCCTGCAAGGCCACGGCGGTGCGGTAGTTGATGTATGTCGCCGTGTCGGTTGTCAGGTAGACGAGGGCGTTGTCACTGAGCTTTGCCTTGTCCTTGGTCAGACGGAGGTTGTAACGGGCGATAGGACGGATGCAGTGTCCGCCGTAGAACTGCGAATAGGTGAGTTCGTACCATGGTTGGGCAGGATCTGTAGGCTTGAGAATGCCATAGGTGAAATCCCTGTCAGCAATGGTCATCAGCAGTGTGCTGTCGGCAATATGATAGTATCCTGCATCTCCGTCGTTTATCAGAGAGTCTGCGTACTGATTGTTCCAAACTTTTGACCAATAGTGGTATCCGTTGTAAGGCAGGAAGATGCTGTTGCCGTTCTTGCCGGTAACCTTGTATCCGCCTATGCCGTTCTCCGTCTGCCTCGTCCACGTACAGCTGTCGACGAGCTCCTTCCACTCGTCATAGTTCGGCTCTACGAAGAGGTCGCCGTATTTGTCCGGGGAGATATACTTGCTGTTGTCTTTGAACTTTGGATTGGCGTTCTCCCAGAACACGTAAGCACCGTCGTTCTTAGTGCCACTGTAGTGCTTCCAATAAATAGAATTGGAGCAGTCCATCATCTGTTTTACGGCGCCGTGGTAAGGAACTTTATAGGCTGTACCGTTAGTACTCTTCACATCGAGTTCCTCAATCATCTTTTTCGTGGTGAGGAACGTTTCTCCGTTCTCTTTATATCCCTTAATGTAGTCGTCGATGTAGGAGTCTTCATCATGGTGATTCTTGATGAATCCCTCACCGATGCTGAAGAAGTCGGACTTGTCCTCAGGGTATGCTGAGCCAACGGAGATGTTCGCCCAGAGACGTCCCGAGGCAAGGCCGAGGTCTACGTAGTCGAGGCCGAACTGCCTTGGCGTACTGTAAATGGTTTTGTTGTCGGCGATGACATAGGCACGGACCCAGTAGACGGTATCCTTTGTCACGGGCATCGCTGCGGTATAATTGCCGTCGGCAATCTGTTTGCCCTCTGGGAAGATGCATGGCAGGTCGGAATCTTTGTGGTCAATGTCGATGCCAGCGGTCTTGCCGATGATAAATCCTGTCTTTGCCGTCGTGCGGTCCTTTACGAACACTGTACCCACTACGGAGCTGTGCAGCGTGGCGCTATTTCCGTGGACCTCCCAGTCGATGTCGTCGATGGTGATGGTCAGTGGAACAATCTTCTTTGGCTTGCCGTAGAAGACTTCGTCGCCAACCTTTATATAAGCCCTGTACCAGTAGGTCTTATATGAACTCATGGTATCTATGACTTTCTGCGGGATATTGTCGATGTACAGTCCGTTGAAGTATTCTGCCTTCTTGCTTGCCGTACCAGCGATATTGGTACCGTTGGCAAGGGTGCCGCCATAGAAGTCGTTGAGCACAAAGCCCCTGACAACGTCGTTGGCGGCCTTTATCTTCTCCGTGATGCCGAGGACACGCCCATAGAGGGCCACATGGCTGTGGTCGGTGCTAAGTCCTACAGTGTCGGTGCTGATGAAGAGCTGTGTCTTGTCTTTCATCGTAGCGTTGACCTGGTAGACAGGACGCATCCACAGCTCTGCCGTAGCCTTGGCAGTCGTTATTTGATGGTCTTTGTCGAGGAAGTCGCCACGCATGGCCATCTCGCTGCCCCACTTTCGCTCAGATGTCCAGTGGGAGGAGATAGCGTAATCACGGAATGTATAATAAGGCACATAGATACAGTTGCCGTTAGGACCGGTGATCTTCACCACGTCGCGGTCGAAGCGCTTGGCGGTCTCAAAGGTACAGCTGTCGAGGACTGCCTGCATCTGCGCTGCCGTGGGCAGTGTGAATGTCCATCCCTGACGGCCACGCCACTGATTGAAGGTGCGGTCCCAGATGGTGCCGCCGATGTCGCTGACCACCTCACTGATGGTGCTGTCGGGTCTGTCGTTCCATGCGTATTTGCCGGTGGATTCCTCCGGGAACTGTCCGCCGACATTCAGGTTCGCCCATTTCACGGACAGACCGAGGTCTATGGTGTCGAGGGGATGGAAAATCTTTACTTCCGGGGCATAGGTGATGAGGGTGTCGCGCTTCCCGTTGTCGTCCTTGTATGACAGGAGGATGGCGCGGACGAAATAGTATTTCTTCTTCAGGTCTTTGACGGTGCAGCTGAACGTCATGTCCTCCTGAAGGCCTTCCTTGGCAACGAGTATCTTGCCGTTGGTGCGGTCGGGCTTGTCGTAGACGGAGTCGGAGACGACGAAGCCTACGTCGCCCATCACCTCGGAGCTGACGCCGACTATATGTCCTTTCAGCACGGCACTGTCCATGCCGACTTCCCAGCCGACCCTGTCGGTGTGCGGGAAGAAACCGGAGGTCTTCGTCGCTGACGTAGCGTAGTAATAATCCTTGCCGATGCGGGCATACTCGCGCACGTAATACGACTTCTTCTTGTCGAGGTAGCCGAGGAAGCGGCTGCTGTTGAGTCTGGCGACGATAGGCTCCTGAGCTACATTGTACATGTCGTCAGTGCCACCAACGGTCATCGCGCCACAGCTGATGATGACGTGGTTACCGTCGACGGGACGGAAATTGGTCTTTATGAACAATGAGTCGTTCCACAGACTGTCTTTGTCGGCATCGCGGTACAGTGTAGTGGAGTCGGTGCCGAAGACGAAGCCGACCTCATCGAAATGGAGTGGGGTGGTGGCCTTAGGCCATGGACGGACGGCACGTGCTATGCCGTTGATGGCGAAGGTGGTGTCGTCGACTTCCTCCTCTCCAACATGGCGGAGGAGCAACAGAGAGTGGTCGAAGCCGGTATTGCTCTTTATCTCATTACTGTATTCGAGAACACCGCGGCAGAAGCCGGGCCGGTAGAACTCGGTGGCGTTGCGGTAGAGGGGTGTCTGACGGTTCTTGTCGACGGAGAGGATAGGTATCTTATAGTAGGCGTAGTCGCCATAGTAGGTGAGATAATAGTAGTCCTTGATGTCCTTACTGCGGTCGACGGTCCAGTAGTTCACACAGTTGTCGTTGGCGGGCAGAAAGATGCGCTTGCCACTCGGTCCGGTGACGTAGACGCCCTCCACGCCGTTGAACTCGCCCCATTTGAATTTGCAATTCCTTAGCAACGAGTCTCCCTCGTAGTTGTTCATCATACGCCAGCAATGACCCCACCTCTGAAAAGCAACGTCGTAGTCCTTCGTGAACTCATCACGTATGGAACCGCCACGGTAGTTTCTTAGATTCCATCCCGGTGAGTAATCGTTCTTGGTATTGGATTCTCCATAGGAGAACGTTCCGCCGTAGTAGCTGACTGGTCCGCGCTCGAAATATGCCTCCACGTTACGGTAGGAGAACTTGATGTCGCCGAGGCCGAGGTCTACGATGGAGAACAGGGTGTCGGGCACCTCTGCCTTTGCCACATAGAAATTGCCTTCGCGTATGCCGCCGGGCAGCGTGAATTCCTTGACATACACGGTGTCGATGAGGCTCAGCGTATCACGGACGGAGAATATCATCTTAAGCTTTGTCGGGCCTGTTGTCGGGGCTACGACCATATAGGCGGCCGTGGAGTCCTGCGAGGTCTCATAATGGCGTGGCGTGTGAAGCCAGTTCTTGTCGTTATGGAACGTGGTGTTCAGCGTTACGGTGTCGTGGCTCTCTACGGGATTTGCCGTGTCGATGCCTTTGGTGTCGAAGTTGAACACTCCCGATATGGGCTTGTCGGCAATGACGGTAACGCTCTTCAGGCGGATGCTCGGCAAGCGCTTGTTGTAGGTGAGGAAGGTGAAGAAGGCGGAGTGGTGCTTGAGGTTCTCACCGTAGTAGTAAACGGTGTCGTTGACCGTCTTCAAGCGGTGGGCGATGTCGGTGGCGCAGTCGCCGTCCCAGGCTATGTGCGTGCTGCTGTTGACGGTGTCCTGCTGCTGTATGCTGGCTATGCGCACTTGGTTGTAGGCCGGACTGTTATGACCGGGGTAATAAACAGTAATCTGTTCGGGTGCCTGCCGTACCTTCACCACCTCGAAGCTGGCGCGGGTGCTGTCGGCGGTACGTGTGTCCTTGAGAATATTGGCAAGGTAGACGGTGTCGGTCTTGCCGGCGGCATCCTTCTCTCCTGTGTCGAGGTATATGAAGTCGTTGTCGTCCCAGACGTATTTGTTATATCGCTTTTGTCCGTTGTTGACGAAGTTACCGCCGAAGTGTATGCGGTTAGGACCTTTCGCTATGTCTTTGTTGCCTTTGAAACCGATAGGTATCAGCAGGTCGGGAGTGACGACACGGTCGATGTCGGAGAGCATGTATCTGTGCTTCTGGCCGTCGGAGGTGGTGATGACCATAGAGACAAAGTCGGCATAGTGGCGTCCAAAGGCGTCATCACGGGTATGCTCGATGTCGTATATGCCATCGACGGCGATACTGTCTACGCTGCCGTCGGTGAGGTATACGCATACGTAGCCGTGGCCTACACGTGCATGAACGGTTATGAACGGTAATATGAATAGTAATAAAAGTAGTAACTTTTTCATGTGTCTGGCGGTTTTCAGAGTACTATATATAATGTATAAGACTATTCCTCGTCCCAGAGGTTCCAGGGGTCGTGTTCGGAATGGGACTGGGAGTTGGTGAAGCTGTTTGGCTTGGCTAGGTCGGTTTGGTTTCTATTGTCTCCAGTTTCTCCGGCACCTTCACTAGCACAGGCAGGTGAATTACCTCCCAACATCTTCTCCGCCAGCATGCGGTATCTAACGCATTCGGGAGGGGTGTAGTATCTTCTATGTTTTTCTTTCAATTCCATGCGAGTTGGGTTGTTGTCTTTTTTCA
This sequence comes from uncultured Prevotella sp., assembly GCA_900316565.1. Taxonomy (GTDB): domain Bacteria; phylum Bacteroidota; class Bacteroidia; order Bacteroidales; family Bacteroidaceae; genus Prevotella. The sequence continues at coordinate 44,161 of ONDK01000013.1, forward strand.
AAATATACGATAACATCGACCTGTATTTAGGTAATCAGCTAGGTCTTAGTCATTGACATGTAGGTGTATCGTAAATTTCTTTTGCAAATGTAAGGAATTTTATACGTAAACGTTTAAGCTATTTCTCATTTTTAGGAATATTAACAGACAAACGTTTAACATTCCGCTTAATGTGTACTTTTTGCAGAATTTTTGACTTGTGCCTCAAGGCTAAGCGGGCCGCAGGACCTTTAGCTTCTATATCTCATATAAATATCATCATAATGACATTTACAATGGCTAAAATAAACTAATATTTTGAAAGTACCAAATATTCTTTTGTCTTTTTGTACGTTGCGTTCAAGAAACATTATCTGTTCTTTACAATTATTCCTCAGAGTCATATGCAATGTGGATTAATCTTTCACCAAAAAAAAGCGGCTTAATTGTTGCATCTTTAAGAATAATCTCTTATTTTTGCATTTAGAACAAACTTAAACGTCTATGATGACACTCCGTTTCAACAAAGACATGGTAATATCACCACAACATTGTGGTGATAAACTTATTTGGACACATTGGCCCAATAGGGTAATCTTGCATCGTCATTAGCAAAACAAAACTAACAAACATATGAGAATCATTTTAAAGACAACAGCCAGCACATTTCCCGTTCCCTTCGACTACCAGGCCAAAATGGTAGGATGCTTACACAAGTGGATAGGAACCAGAAATGAATTGCACGGAAAAATATCCCTCTACTCATTTTCCTGGCTACAAGACGGCGTAGTGATGAAAAGCGCTCTGTCGTTTCCTCGTGGTGCCCGTTTCTTTATCAGTTTCTATGATGAAAGCGTGGTTAAAGACATCATCCGCACTATACTCGACGATCCCGACATGTTCTGTGGCATGGAGATAAGGGACATCACACTAGCCCCAGTTCCCGACTTTTCCAAGCGTGACCTGTACTATTGTGGCAGCCCTATTCTCATCAAGCGGAAAATGGAAGATGGCAGCTTCAAGCAATTCAATTTTAATGATGCCGAAGCCAGCCAATACATGAAAGAGACCCTCGTCAATAAAATGCACGAGGCTGGGCTGGAAGATGACGAGACTCTTACTATCCACTTTGACACGTCGTATGAAAAGAAAAAACTGAAACTCATACACTATCACGACATCGGCAACAAAGCCAGTCTCTGCCCCATCATCATCCACGGTAATCCGGAAACCAAGCATTTCGCGTGGGAAGTGGGTATTGGCAACTCTACCGGCATTGGCTTCGGTGCCATCTATTAATACTAAAGGAGAACAGCGTATGTATATAGTCACTTACAAGGGGCCCTTTGGGTTCATCAAACCTTGGACAGCCGTCCGCGATGGCGAGACGTTCAGCCAGCAGTTTCTTACACCTTCTATAATAGAGGGCATCGAAAAGAAGCTCTTCCCCGAACTGCTCTCTTCTCCTGGCATCCACAAAATAATACGGCACAAACTCAGCTGCCAGGCGATGTCATCACAGCAGGAGGTCACCCAGGCCCGTGGATGGAAAAACATGAAGAAGAGCCATGAGCGTTCGCGGTCTATTATCAAGCGCGACATACTCGTCAATCCCGTGCTACACTTGGCCTTTGCCGCTGTCGACGACGCCATACGGGCCTCGCGTCAGCACGTCTGTCTCTGCCGCAACGAAGACGTGCTGCTGCCGGACAGAGAGATAAAAGAGATGGATGAGCAGACGTTTTCACAATTCCCGGGATTTGAGCTGCGTATAGGGCAGTCGGACCAGTCTTTCTTAGTGGGATTCAACCGCTTTGACAACCAGAAGCCCATGTACGGATGGATAGAATATAACGGAATATCGTTAACAAGATAGCAAGGCAATGACAAACAGACATGAGGAAATACTCGCTAAAAGTGAGCGCAATGGATCGGTGAGTCTCTATCAGCATCTCAAGGATGTGGCAGAACTGGCCGTAGTCATCGCACGCCACGAAGGCATGGACGAGCGCACAGCCCTCTTGGGCGCGCTACTCCACGACATTGGCAAGACGAGCACTGTCTTTCAAAAGACGCTGAGCTCCGCCTTTCGCCCGGCTCCTCATTTCGTTTTCCGCCACGAGATCGCTTCGCTATTCTTTCTCTCTCTTGTAGAATCGAGCCGCCGTGACGCTGTGGTGGAGATGATAGCAGCGCACCATAAATCGGTCTACCAGGATGTCCGCGAGTTGGGGCTGCTCGACCTCGACGAGTCGATGGACGATGCTTTTGTCGTTCATGCGAAGAACTTTGACGTGTGGAGCCCAACAGCGATAGAGATTCTCGCATCGTTAGGTATGGAAGTCCATCCTGTGAGCCTCGAAGAGGCACAAGCCAACTATGACTACGCTGTCGACTACTGTGCATCGCGGCCTTTTGGCTGCTCGACGTGGAAGGGACTGCTGATGGCTGCCGACCACATGGCCTCGGCAATGGAATGGAAGCAGGAGATGCCTGCTGACAAGATCTTCGTCAAGCCCGACTTGCACTTTTATGACCGTCAAAGTGAGCTCTACCCTCTGTCACTCATCCCCACGGTGGATCCCCGGCAGCATACCCTCGTCTGCGCTCCTACGGGAGCCGGCAAGACCGACTTTCTGTTACGCCGCTGCCGTGGCCGCGTGTTTTACACATTGCCATATCAGGCTTCCATCAACGCCATGTACGACCGCATCAAGCACGACCTCCGCGGCACCGGCGCTCAGGTTTGC
>ONDK01000027.1 GCA_900316565.1 uncultured Prevotella sp.
ATCCGCTTGCAGGGTACGGTCAGACTCCAAACGCTAAATAAAATATCCGTGTCAGACCGACGGCTGCAGGGTGCGGCCCTTGTGGCCGTCCGCAAACATCTGAATATTGAATTTATGACGGACGGCCACAAGGGCCGCACCCTGCAGCCGTCAGACACCACGCGCTGAATGGATACCTCACAACCTCTCCTAGGCCGTAAGTCACTGTTGCCCTTGGTGGATGGGTATAAATCGAGGCTGCTGCCAAACTACCCCCAAAAACAGGGGGTAGTTTGGCAGCAGCCTCGCCCTTGTGGCCGTCCGCAAGCCAGGGCATGATGAATTTATAGTGGAAGGCCTCTAACCCTACCTAGCCGTACCCTGCAAGTGATTGACTTTCTCCGGAGGTTCCCCATGCAGCACTCGCTTTGCTCGCTTAGTCCGGGGACATTGAGAGTCAGCCTCTCAGAGGCTGTGTCAGCATTAAGTTCTCTTGTTGTGAGCTGGTATCTCTGCTGCTGCTAGTCTGAACTTTTATTACAAAATCATGTCAGGAAAATCGACCAATCTAGATGTTAATATCGTTTAAAATGTCAAGTAAACGGCAACGATTTTAGGGTTGATTTGTAAGTGTAGTACTTTTACAATGTAAAACCATATGTTTTACCTCGTAAATGTACTACACTTACAACGCAAGTGAGGCTTACTTTTAGACCTAAAATCGCCATTTTTCGACCCTTCTAAAATGGTCTTTCTGTTAAAGTGGTGATAGTCAGTGTAATACAAAACGGTCAAATTTCGCGTATTTGACACCGTAATTGGTCTTTGTTGTGAATAATCGAATTATGAAGGCAGAAAACTGTCAGATTGTTTTACAAATAATTCAAATCCCGTAAGTAGAAAATCTACACGTACAGTAAGGAATATTTAATTGATATCACTGGCTACCTTACCATTGCACTCCTATGACCAACGTTTGGTCATAGGAGTGCAACGTTTGGTCAAACGATGGCTTCGGAACTTGGATAATACTTTTATGCTTAAGGCTCTCTATTTCAGCAACTTCTTCAGCAGGAACGTGGCGTTTTGGTTGCGGGCCACACCCGGTGTAATCTTGTAGGTATAGGTAACGTCGGTGCCGAGTGCTATTTCAAAACAGTAGTTGTGGAAACGATCGGGATATTCGTCGGCCATGGCGGAGAGCTTGAGGTCGTGTGTTGCGATGACACCCGTAACATTCCGCTTTGCCACATACTCCAGGAACATTCTCGATCCCGACAGTTTATCTTCCGAATTAGTCCCTTTCAGTATCTCGTCTAATATAATAAGGTATGGCATGTCCTTGCCGTTAGTGTTAATGAGGCCGGTTTCACTTGAAGTCCTGGATGTGGTGTTCACAGAAGCTATGGAATCCAGTATTTGCCTCAGTCGCCGCAGCTCCGCGTTGAAGTAAGAGATGCCATGTGTGAGGTCGTCGGTGGTGCGCATGGAGGTGAAGAGCCTGAACCGGCTTATGCGCAGCTTATCGGCGAATACCGGCATGCCGTTCATGGCCAGCACGTAGTTAACACCAAGACTTCTCAGAAATGTGCTCTTTCCCGCCATATTAGCACCGGTGATGATGTAGAAGTTACGGTCGGAGATGGTGAAGTCATTGCGGACGGCCTTCTTTCCGAGAAACGGATGGAACAGCCCCCGTGCCTCGTAGACCACTGTTGGCGTGTCAACGACCTCCGCCTCTGTTGTCAGCGCTCGCTCGTTGTAGCTGAACGTTGCCATGGAGATGAGCATGTCAAACTCACTCACGGCGTCAATCCATCTGTCGAAGCTGTTGGCATAGTTGCCTTGCCACTTGGCAAAGGCCGTAAGGATGCGGAAGTCCCACATAAAGAGCATGTCGAAGATGAGCAGTCCGAGGATGTTGCTGCGGCTGTCGAGCTTCTGAAGGATGTCGTCGAGTTCTTGAAGCGATGCCCCCGCACCGTCTACCTGCTTGCGGATGGCACAGAGAACGGGCTCGTCGATGTCGCAGGTCTCCACAATCCTGACCAGCCGCACGTAGACACCCAGCTGCTTCGTCAGTCCGCCGACGGCTCCGGTGATGGCCTTCATGCTCTTGTTGCATAGAGAGTAGATGACGAAGAAGTTGATGATTGCCCACCAGACCATAGCCAGCAGATGTTCCTGTGTGACGATGCTCGCTGCAAGGGCGACGAGGAAGACGATGGTGTAAGCCCAACTGATAAGTCTTACGGCCTTACTGCCAGCCCACCACGGCAGTACTGTCGCGCCGACCTTTCCGAAGGCACGCCTTACGGCGTTGGTGTCGGCGACGCTCCGCTGACCATATCGCTTGAAGCGCGTCTGCAGCTCCACGTCTTTGGCAAGCCTTCTGATGGCCTCTTTGCGCTCGTCATGACAGCCGCTAGTAAGTCGCAATGCTGCGGCGAGGTCATCGGCGCCGCCGGATGTTACCGCCCGGCAGATACGTTGGTAGAGACTGCCCTTGCCGAAGATGTCGAGGTCTACGGTGAACGGATGGCTGGCTTCGGCATAGCGTGCACCGTTGTCGAAACTGTCGAGGCATCCGTTAAGATAGTCGTTCTCTCGTCTGCACACCGAGAGAATGTCTTCCAAACGCATTATCTCCTTATCTGTCTTTGAGTCCACCCGTCTTATCCACAAGTAAACGGCAATCATTATAACGGCACTGAGGCCCATGACTTGCTGCATAATGCCGTTGGCGATGGCGACAATGGCGGCTATGAACATTACGAAAGTCAGTATCTCGCTGATGATAAACAGTTTGTTACGTGAGCTAAGTATGGATAGCTGACGGCTACAGTCCGCCGCCGTCTGGTCATAATAAGTCATAACGTGTTTTAATTTTTATGCACAAAGGTACTATATTTTTTGCCACTACAACAGAAAATAGCTATTTTTGCAAACTGTAAACTATTTATAACAATCAGAGTAACAGATATTATGAACAAAAGAGTCCTTGCTGTCGTAGCAGCCTTTTTTCTTACCACCAGCATTTTCGCAGGTTCCACGCTGCCTATAAAGGGTAATGTGGTAAAAGCTGACAACCCAGGTATAGAATATGTGGGACGTATAGACTTCTCCAATCCTGAGCGTCCGGCATTCAACTTCCCCGGAACTGAGATACGGGCCAACTTCGAAGGTACGTCGCTGAAGATGATGGCACGTCCTATGAGCGGATATTTCATGGTGCAGATAGACAGCTGCGAGGCTTTCAAGGTCAGTTTCAACAGTCCTGCCGACTCGGTGGTGACACTCGCCACGGCCCTCCCCGACAAGGAACATTCCGTGCGTGTGGCCTATGCCATGGAAGGCTTGGAGACACATCCGGAGTTCTGGGGCTTCATTCTCGACGAGGACTGCGATGTCCTTCGGCCCACACAACTGCCGGAGCGCCGCATAGAGTTCATCGGCAACAGCATAACCTGCGCCTACGGTGTAGAGAGTACCGAGGCGTCGGCACCGTTCGAGTATGCCACCGAAAATCATTTCTACAGCTATGCCACACGTCTCAGCGATGCCCTTCATGCTATCCATACGTCGATATCGCGCAGTGGCATCGGCGTCTACCGTAACTATAACGGCCCGAAAACTGGTGATAAGGTCTGCATGCCTCAAGAGTTCAAGCATACGCTCTTCGCCGACACCACAAGGCAGTGGGATTTCTCGCGCTGGCAGCCGGATGTGGTATGCATAAATCTTGGCACAAATGATTTCTCCACCAATAACTACGATGCTTCACTCTATGAGAAGGCTTATGGCAACTTCCTCGCGGAGGTGCGCAAGGTCTATCCTAAGGCAAAGATAGTGCTGCTCTCCGGACCCATGCTCGGCGAGAAGGAAAACAGTATAGAGAAAGGAGTCCTTGACAGACTTCAGAAACGATGTGCGAAGAAAGGCGACAAAGCCATCTACCGCTTTGACTTCACACCGCAGACAGGCTCCCTTGGCTACGGTGCCAGCTGGCATCCGAGCTTCAAGCAGCAGGAGCTTATGGCCCAGGAACTTACACCATTCATAAAAGGTATTATGAACTGGTAATGAAGCTGAGTTTGATGTTATGAATTATTTGGATATTTAAGATGATACGTGCAGCATTTTTTGATATTGACGGTACTTTGGTGAGTTTTAAAACCCATAAAATCCCGCAGTCGGCGGTGGACGCCATCAGGGCGTTCCACGACAGGGGCGGACGCGTCTATATTTCCACGGGACGCCCCATTGCCATTGTTACGAACATTGGGCAGATTAGCGACATCGTCGACGGCTATATAACGTTCAACGGAGCCTACACCTTTGTCGGCAATGACGACATAAACATCGATGCCATTCCCGACAGCGACGTGCAGGTGATGCTCAAAGACGCCGATGTCAACGGCTATCCTGTCATAGTTTGTGGAAAGCGCGACCTTGTCGTGTATAACTACCATGAGATTTTCGACGAGGTTTTTGTCGATGAACTGGGCGTTACCAATATAGACATCAATAAGCGCATCAGTGCTCTCCAGGGACAGCCCATTCTGCAACTCACTCCTTTCTTCCGTCTTGACGCTGAGAAGGAGGTGATGCCGCGGATGCCGCATTGTATCTCGGCACGATGGAACCCGCAGTTCACTGATATCACCCGCCTTGGTGCTGACAAGGGCAACGCCCTGAGGATGCTTGCCGCTCATGAGGGACTGGACATCAGCGAGTGTATAGCCTTCGGCGACGGTGGTAACGACATCTCTATCCTCCGTGCCGCAGGCATCGGTGTGGCCATGGGTAATGCCGCCGATGGGGTGAAAGCCTCTGCCGACTACGTGACGACACATATCGACGATGACGGAATAGCCAATGCCTTCCGCCATTTTGAATTGATATAAGTCTCTGATTGTTTTTTCACGGTGAAGAAGGGACTATTTCTTTACCCTTCTGTCTATCCCTTTCATCCATTGCCCTCTGGCTATGCGTATGAGGAAGATACACCCACGGAAGGTCAACTCTATGGCCATGGCTATCCATACGCCCCGAAGACCATAGTGCTGTGAGAGGGCATAGGCCAAGGTAAGTCGGACGCACCACATGGAGGCAAGGTTCATCACCGCCGGCCGGAAGGTATCGCCGGCGCCGATGCAGACACGGAAGGCTACGATGGACGCGGCGAAGAATGGCTCGGCGAAGGCCTCTATGCGAAGAACGTCGCTGCCAAGGGAACGTATGGCGGGGACGGGGGAGAGGAAGCCTATCATCTCCGGAGCGAAGATATACATTACAGCACCCATCACGGCCATGACGGCCATGCCCATGGCGATAGTGAGCCAGGCAAAGCTGCGGCAGAGGTCGCGGCGGTCAGCACCATAGGTCTGACCCACGAGGGTTGACGCGGCGTCGCCGATACCGTAGCCGGGCATATAGCAAAGACTCTCTGCGGTAACAGCGAAGGAATTGGCCGCAATGGAGACGTTGCCCAACGGCGCGACAATCATTGTAGAGACAATCTGCGCACCATTCATAAGCACGTACTGTAAGGCCATGGGAGCACCTATGTTGAAAGCCTCGCTCACATAACCCGCATTCCAGACAAAGGGAACATGGTCTTTGCGCCATGCCAGGATGTCATTGCGCCAGACGGCATAATAGCACAGCATTATTGCGGTGACGACAAAGGCCAAGGCTGTACCGAGAGCGGCACCCTCAACACCTAAGCCTGCTCCGGGCATAGTGAAACTTATGCCTGCCACTGTCAAGGTACGGGTGGGGAAGATGAAAAGGAAGTTGAAAACTACGTCAAGGACGCATGTCAACACGGCGATGGCACTGGGATGGCGCATGTCGCCACTCGACTTCAACATGGCTGAAGAGAGGTTCTCGAGCATGAAGAAGGGTGCTGACAGGGAATAGATAAGGAAATAGGCAGAGGCGTCGCCGCTGATGTCGGCACCGCCACCCAGCCACAAGGGCAGATGTCCGGATATGGCTACGGCGATGCCCATGAGGATAAAGGAAAAAAGCAGACAGCACAGATAGCTGTGCTTCATCACGTGACGCGCTTGGGAAAAGTCGTTGGCACCGATGAAATGGGCCACCTGTACGGCAAAGCCCATGGATGCGGCTGCGGTGAGGGAACCGAAGAGCCATGAGGCCGGTTCCACCAGGCCGATGGCGGCACTGGCTTCCGTACCCAGAGAACCGACCATCGACGCGTCGATATAAAACATCAGTACGGATGTTACCTGCGCAAGTATAGACGGCACCGACAAAGCCACGATGAGGTTGAACTTCTCACCGCGTGTCATGGATAGCCCGTCGCGAATCTTGCTGAGCAGCGCGTCGCTTTTTGATTTGCTTAATACCATAATAAATCAAGTTTCTGAAGGAGATCAGTCGCTTGTGGGGCGCGGCCATTGTGGCCGTACGTAACCTATATGGTTGACTTTTGTTCCTCCAGAAAACATTTATTTGCTTGCGGACGGCCACAAGAACCGCGCGCCTTGCAAAAGGGTTGTAAACTTTCGAAACTTGTTTACCATAATTTGAAAAGTGGTGCAAAGGTACTAATTTATAATGAGATGGGAAAGGGAAGAGGAAGGATTTGTTCCCAATGAAGCTTTTCTTTTTAAGCTGAAAAGAGAGGTGGGGTGAAAAGAAACGCTTCTTCGCATAGATAGGGAACAAGGGGTGATAAAACAAGAGAGGCATCCGACTTTCACAGTCGAATGCCCCTCTATCAATCTAACCTAACTTCAAACTAACTAATACTCTCTAAAAACTAACCTAAATGAAGATGACCTCACGGTCAATGTTATCCTAAATTTACAACCTAATCTTACACTAAAAAGCTTAATACCAAAGTTTTTATTATCTAATGCAACCTAACTAACTAAAATCTTAAACTATGCTCTTTCTAACTAAACTTTCTCTCTCTTTATCAATGCTACTAACTTATATAATGCAAAACTTAATCGCTCGTTTATGTATATCCTCGAGTATCTTTAGTCTTACCACTGTAAAGCTTCCTCGATAAAATGTAGTTCTCTCAAACTATCTTTTTGTCTTTTGACACTGCAAAGGTACTGTTGTGTGCGTTCACGACCAAAACTTTTATTCTTCTTTTTCGATTTTTCAAGGCATTTTTGACCTAAATCAATCTGTTGTGTGCGCACACAGTGAAAAATAAGGCTATTTTTATGCGATTGAGTGGTGTCGTGCCGCCTCTGAATATTGTTGAGCAAAAAAGTACTATGGTGCCGGTGATATGTAACATTTATGTTATGTCTTGCGTTCTGATAGCTCGTCTCTCTATTATTATATATCTCGTCTCCCTATTATTATATATAATGTGGGGGATGCTTATTAATATTTTGTTTGTTTGCGGAGGCCTTTTAATCCGGCTTAGACGCACCCGGCAAATGTTCAAAAGCAAATCTATTGATATCTCCGACCGTCATATTTATTCCTCTATGGTGGACTATTTATTCTAAAGGGTGGATTTTTTGCGCAATGCCTTATTTTAAAGGCATCTCGGCATATTAAGTTTAATTTTTTTGTATATCTTTGCAAGCAGAAAAAACAGTAACAACTAAGTCAAACAATGTAGGTATCATAAATTATTTTATTAACGTAGCATACGAAACGAACGAAAACAAACTAATTAAAGACTGACCATGATGAATGCAATGACAGGCTACGTAAAGACTAATCTCTAAAGCAATGAATCATAAGTGATACAGAAAAGGTAAATTTTTTGAACAGATAACTTATTTAGAACCATAATACCGGTGTACAAGCTGCGACAGCTTGTCACCGATAATGCCGGTATGAGAAAGTTCTGAAGAACGTAATTAGAAGATACAGGCTTAATTAGAGACAAGCGCAGTCTCTTGTTGCTCTTGGGCTTCTCTGCCGGTTCTTTTTTAATCATTCGATAGCTTTATCATGAAAATGTCATAATGTTGCGCTTTTCAGCGGAGCAACTCGTAAAAAGACTGTTTAGAATTTGGCATACGGGGATTTTTTATTATCTTTGCATGGAGAACGGTCGAGGCACTTTCAATCTCGGACAAACTATAAGAGAACCAACAAATCTATGAGACATCACGTCGCAATTCTGCTTTTTCCCCCCTTGCAGCGGTGGAGCTAAAGGCTCAACCGGTATGCGATGTGTGTATCTTCCCTTTACGGACGGCTTTTGGCCACACAATAATACCGGTAATCATGCAGGGCCATTTTTATAGAATTGACCGGGAATGGTAAGACGGGAAAGGGCAGGGATAGAAATAGCATAATCTGAAAAGGAGGAAATAATATGAATAAGACAGATAAGATAAGGCATAAAATAAAAATAATGCCGGCCAGGAAGGACCAGGCCGGTGAGATAGCTTCGCTGATTATGGAGGCCATGGACTACGACTGCTGTAAGAACTTTGCCGGTCCTGACCATTCGCTCGATGATTTCCACGAGATGATGACGGCACTGGTACGGATGGATGACAGCCAGTACAGCTACCGAAATACAATCGTCGCCGTGTCGGAAGGACAGATAGCGGGGTCTCTTACCGGTTATGAGGGTAAGAACCTGCGCACGCTCCGTCGGCGTTTCATCGATGCGGCGAGGAAGTATCTTGGGCAGGACTTTTCCAAGATGGACGATGAGACGGGCCCTGGGGAGTATTATCTCGACTCGCTCTGCGTGAAGAAGGAGTTCCGGAAGCGGGGAATAGCTACGAAACTGCTGCGTGCGGCCATCAACGAGCATGCTGTTCCGACGGCAGAGAATGGCGGTGAGCCGGTAGGACTCCTCGTCGACCACACGCATCCTTGGGCCGAGCGGTTATACAAAACAATAGGGTTCCGGTTTGTCAACGAGACTTCATGGGGCGGACACCGCATGAACCATCTGCAATATCCGGTGCGCTGCGGTTTTTATGAGGACGATCCGCAATATGTAAGGTACCATGATGAGGAATGGGGGACGCCCGTTCACGACGAGACTGACCATTTCATGTATCTGCTTATGGAGTCGATGTCGTGTGGATTGTCGTGGAAGATGGTGATGGATCGCCGCGATGTGTTCCGGAAGTGTTTCGCCGGCTTCGATGCTGCAAAGGTGGCGCAGTTCGGTGATGCTGATGTGGAACGGATAATGGCCACGGAAGGTATGATACGGTCGCCGAGGAAGATACGCGCTATGATAAACAACGCGCAGGCTTTCATGAGAATAGAACACGAGTTCGGCTCTTTCGACAGCTATATCTGGGGCTTCACCGGCGGCCATTCGCTTGTTTATCCGTCTCACCAGGGCTTGTGGACGGTACGCAACAGTCTCTCCGACAAGATTTCCAAAGACCTCAAGCACCTTGGCTTTAAGTATGTCGGCTCCATAATCATCTACAGCCACCTGCAGGCCATCGGCATTATCAACGACCACCGTTGTCAGTGTTTCCGGTATAAGCAGCTTCTTCCGAACTGTACAGTGGTCAATGAGGATGTTGATGACGGCAAAGCATAGAAAACTTAAGCCTTTTTAATATCAAAAGGAAGTCCAAAGGTAAGCGTAATGACAACTTTAAAATAGTCTTATTGTCAAATGTCTTGTTTGTTGTGAAGGCTTGACAGACTGTAAAAAAAAGAATATATGGAACAGATACCGGCAGAATGGAATAAGTTTATACTTAAGGATGTGTCGTTCGTCAACCTGATGATGCGACGTATATATAATGTGCTCATCGTGGCTAACCCATACGATGCGTTCATGCTTGAGGACGACGGACGTGTGGAAGAGAAGATTTACAATGAGTATATGGAACTGGGTCTGCGCTATCCTCCGACGTTTACGCAGGTGAGTACCATTGAGGAAGCGGAGGATGTGCTGGAAACGGTCGACATCGACTTGGTGATTTGCATGCCTGGAAACGCTGACAATGACGCCTTTGATGTCGCACGGGCCATCAAAGACCAGTATCCCGACATTCATTGTGTCGTCCTTACGCCTTTCAGTCATGGTATCACGCGCCGCATTCAGAATGAAGATTTGAGCATCTTCGACTATGTCTTCTGTTGGCTGGGCAACACCAACCTCATACTCTCCATCATAAAGCTTATCGAGGACCGTATGAATCTGGCCCATGATGTCAATGAAGGCGGTGTGCAGATGATACTTCTCGTCGAGGACTCCATACGTTTTTATTCCAGCATACTGCCCAATCTGTATAATTACATATTGAAACAGAGTCAGAACTTCTCAACGGAAGCTCTCAACCGCCATGCTGCCACGCTGAGGATGAGAGGACGTCCTAAGGTTGTCCTGGCCCGGACGTATGATGAGGCGTGGACCATTTACACGCAATATAAGGACAACTGCCTCGGAGTAATCAGTGACGTGCGCTTCCCTATGCACAACGTGAAGCCGGGAGAACCTTATGCCGTAGGAGAGAAAATGTCGGAAGAAAAGGACCCTCAGGCCGGTCTGAAGTTGATGAGAGCTATCCGCGAGGAGGACGAGTATGTCCCGCTTATCATCGAAAGTTCGGAGAGCGACAACCGTAAGGAGGCAGAGGCCAACGGCTTCCTTTTCGTCGACAAGAACTCCAAGGCTATGAGTGTGGAACTCAAGCATGTACTGGAGGAACATATGGGATTTGGCGACTTCATATTCCGCGACCCGGAGACGCATAAGGAGATTCTGCGTATCCACAGTCTGAAGGAGTTGCAGGACAATATCTTCAAGATCCCCAACGACTCCATGCTTTACCATGTCAGCCGCAACCATATGAGCCGGTGGCTCTCGGCGCGTGCCATCTTCCCGGTGTCGCAGTTCCTTAAGAACGTTACGTGGCATAAGCTCCAGGATGTCGACGTCCACCGTCAGATAATCTTCGATGCCATAGTGAAATACCGCCGGATGCGCAATCAGGGTATAGTGGCGGTCTTCGATCGGAAGAAATTCGACAAGTATGCGCACTTCGCACGCATCGGAGAGGGCTCTCTTGGTGGAAAAGGACGTGGCCTGGCGTTCCTTGACCATATAATAAAGACGCACCCAGACTTCAACGCTTATCCTGGAGCCACCGTACAGATACCTAAGACCGTCGTCCTCTGTACTGACATCTTCGACAATTTCATGGAGCAGAACGACCTCTACAAGATCGCACTGAGCGATGCCTCTGACGATGAGATACTTCAGGCATTCCTCAAGGCGCAGTTGCCTGACTCCCTGATAGGCGACTTCTTCGCTTTCTTCGATGCCACGCAGAGTCCTATAGCCATACGGTCGTCGTCGCTGTTGGAGGACTCCCATTACCAGCCGTTTGCTGGAATCTATAACACTTATATGATACCGAACATCAGCGACAAGTATGAGATGCTCCGGATGCTGGCCTGTGCCATCAAAGGTGTCTATGCCTCGGTGTTCTTTCGCGACTCCAAAGCTTATATGACAGCCACCAGCAACGTCATAGACCAGGAGAAGATGGCTGTCATCTTACAGCAGGTAGTAGGCAAACAGTATGGCAACCGCTTCTATCCGAATATCTCCGGTGTGCTGCGTTCACTCAACTACTATCCGATAGGTGATGAGCGGGCTGACGAAGGAGTGGCTTCTCTTGCCGTGGGACTGGGAAAATATATCGTGGACGGTGGACAGACATTGCGTGTTAGTCCTTATCATCCTGACCATGTTCTGCAGATGAGCGATACGGAACTGGCTCTGCGTCAGACACAGACACAGTTCTATGCCTTGGACATGGAGCATGTCGGTGAAGACTTAAAACCCGACGACGGCTTCAACATCTTGAAGTTGAAGGTTAAGGATGCCGTTGCCGACAACTCATTGAACTATCTTGCCAGCACATATCTGCCTTATGATCAGACCATCTACGACGGGATATACGAAGGTGGCAGGAAAATCATTTCTTTCTGTGGCGTCCTTCAGCAGGGGGTGTTCCCATTGCCGGAGATATTACGAATGTCGATGAAGTATGGCGCAGGTGCTATGAGGCGACCGGTAGAGATAGAATTTGCCTGTAACCTCAATGCAGACCGCACAGGAGAGTTCTATCTGCTGCAAATCCGTCCTATCGTTGACGACAAGCAGAACCTCGAGGAGAACCTTGAGGATATCGCCGACCAGGACTGTCTGCTCCGTTCGCATATGAGCTTGGGCCATGGCGTAAGCGAGGATGTCACTGATGTGGTCTACGTGAAGACAAGTGAGGAGTTCAGTGCGTCGGATAACCCGATGATAGCTACCGAGATAGAAACCATGAACCATAAATTCCTCGATGAGGGAAAGCACTATGTCCTCGTAGGTCCCGGTCGTTGGGGCTCCAGTGATCCGTGGCTGGGCATCCCTGTGAAATGGCCGCATATCTCCGCGGCGCGTGTCATCGTTGAGGAGGGTCTTAAGAACTATCGCGTGGACCCCAGCCAGGGCACGCATTTCTTCCAGAACCTCACATCCTTTGGCGTAGGCTACTTCACGATAAACCCTTATAAGGGAGAAGGTATTTACCAACGTGATGTGCTTGATGCCATGCCTGCCATTGAAGAGACTACCCATGTGCGCCACGTACGTTTTGACAAGCCCTTGAAAATTATGATGGACGGAAAGAAACAGGAGGGTGTTGTGTTGTTTCCGGAGTAACTCCGAAACGTTTTATGGTTATTCATCCGGGAACAACTCCAACTGACCTGTTATCTCATCGATGACCTGGCGCTGCGTCTTACCGGCGTCAGGGTCCAGGTTCTCCGGGATTTCGTTGCCCTCATCCTTTCCGTCATTAGATCCGCTACCGTCGTCCTCTGGTTCTTTCGGAAAGCGTGTCGGCTCCAGTTCATCAACATGGTCCACAGAGTAAGACGTCAGCCGCTTGCCCTTGGCTTTGAAACCCTTTATGGCAACGTACTGCTCGCAGTCGATTTCCTCATGTCCGCGTGCCGCGTCAGCACCACCGTAGACGATGTCGATGCGTGGGAACGCCACATCGGTGAGGATGATGAGCTTTGAGTTGGGATTATCTCCAACGACGGTCTGCCTCTTCTTGCTCTCCTCCATGTAGAACCTCTTTAGATAATAGTAGTTCTGGTTGTCGGCATCGACGACCACTGCCGTCCATACTTTCTTCGGGTCGAACTTCTCTATCCGCATGATGTCGCCATCATAGTGGTTGTTCGGGTCGAAATCGGTGAAATAAAACTCACCGTTCTTCAGTATGACGAGTATCGCATCGCCATCGAAGAACTCTCCGAGCAGTTCACCGTGGTTGTCGTAGTTTATGCGCATCACATCCGGGTCGTACCATACCTTGCGTCCGCCAAGGGTGGAACGGCCACGGCTCTTCAACGATATGCGGTGCACGCCCTCGTGTGTCAGCAGGTTGCCTTTAGCCTCGCGGCCCTTGATCTTTATCTCCGAGAAGTCCTTGTCCATGAAGATGTTCTGCTTCTGCTTCTTCGGATTGGGGTTGAGGGTAACCTTTATCACCTCCGCCTCACCATTGGCATTGGCACTGAAGTACATGATCTTCGAGCCGGGGGTGCCCGCCGTCATGTCGTATTCGCGGTCGCGGGTGATGGATGTGATGTTGAAACGTTTTATGTAGCACGACCCCAATCTGCCGTCGCGGTACACCACATTATAGATAGTGCGCTTGTCGTTCTTCTTGAAGACTTGAACATGAAGGATATTCTTTCCGACGAAGACCTTGTCCTGAATCCTTATAACCTTATACTTTCCGTCCTTGTAGAACACGATGACGTCGTCGAGGTCGGAGCAGTTCTGCACAAACTCCGCCTTCTTCAGCCCGTAGCCGATGAAACCTTCTTTCCTGTCGACATACAACTTCTCGTTCTTCTCCGCAACCTTTGCGGCGATGATGGTGTCGAAGCTCTTTATCTCCGTACGCCGTGGGTGATCCTTTCCATATTTCTTCTTTAGCAGTTCGAACCACTCTATCGTTACGCGTGTCATCTCCGAGAGGTCCTTGTTTATTCCGGCTATCTCATCTTTGATGCGCGCTATAAGTTCCTCGTTCTTGTCTTTATTGAACTTGGCGATACGCTGCATCTTTATCTCGAGCAGGCGGAGGATATCTTCCTTGCGGACCTCACGTATGAACTGTGGGTAGAACGGTGTGAGCCGCTCGTCGATATACTCGCAGAGCTCATCGGCGTTCTTGGCGTTCTCGAAGGGCTTGCCTTTGTATATCCGTTCCTCAATGAAAATCTGTTCGAGCGACGCATAGAACAGCTGTTCCTCCAACTCACCTTTCCGAATCTCCAGTTCACGCCGCAGGAGACCCTTTGTACGGTCGACGCTGTGGCGCAGCACATCGCTGATGGTAAGGAACTGCGGCTTGTTGTCCTCGATGACGCAGCAGTTCGGTACTATGTTTATCTCGCAGTCGGTGAAGGCGTAGAGAGCGTCGATAGTCTTGTCGGAGCTCACGCCGGGTGCCAGATGAAGCTGTATCTCCACCTCGCGTGCCGTCATGTCCTCCACCTTGCGTATCTTCAGTTTGCCTTTCTCCACCGCTTTCGTGATACTCTCCTGCAAGGAGCTGGCCGTCTTGGTGAACGGTATCTCACGGATGACGAGTGTCTTATTGTCAAGCTTTTCTATTTTTGCACGTATCTTCAGCGAGCCTCCTCTTTGTCCGTCGTTATATTTCGACACGTCGATGCTGCCACCGGTAGGGAAGTCAGGGTAGAGATGGAACTCCTCACCTTTAAGGTACTGTATTGCCGCGTCGCAAATCTCATTGATATTGTGTGGAAGGATACGTGAGGAAAGGCCTACGGCGATACCGTTGGCACCCTGGGCGAGCAGCAGCGGGAACTTCACCGGGAGCGTGATAGGCTCCTTGTTTCGGCCGTCATAAGACAGTTGCCATTCCGTAGTCTTGGGGTTGAACACCGTGTCGAGGGCGAACTTCGAGAGCCTGGCCTCAATGTATCGTGGAGCAGCCGCAGAGTCGCCGGTGAGAATGTTTCCCCAGTTACCCTGCGTGTCTATGAGTAAGTCCTTCTGTCCCATCTGCACGAGTGCGTCGCCGATGGATGCGTCGCCGTGCGGATGGTATTGCATGGTGTGTCCGACGATGTTTGCGACCTTATTGTATCGTCCGTCGTCCATCTGCTTCATGGAATGGAGTATGCGCCGCTGTACTGGTTTCAGTCCGTCGTCGATGTGTGGGACAGCACGCTCCAGGATAACGTAGCTCGCATAGTCGAGGAACCAGTTCTTGTACATCCCCGACAGATGGTGCACAGCGGAGGCATCGAACCTGTCGGCGGGCTTGTAGTCGCTGTGCTCGTCGACGGTAAGCTCGTCCTCACCGTCGGAGACGCCGCTGCCTTTGCTGACTGCATTGCTGTCAGCATTACCGCCGGCACTCTTCGCTTCCTGCTTCTCCGTTTCTTCTGTTTCTTTGGAAGTCTTTTCCTTATCTATATTTTTGTTCTTGTCTTTAATATCGTCGTCCATAGTGGATAAAATCTACGGTTTTGGAATTTGAAAACTGTCATGCAAAGATAGTGAATTTCATTTAATATAGCAAATTTCAAGTCCTTTAAGTTAAGTTTTATCGGGCTGTTTTGGTTTCTTCAATAAAAAAACGTATCTTTGCACACCAATATTAAACAAAGAAATATAATGGCACAAGAAGATGTTTTCAAGAAAATAGTAAGCCACTGCAAGGAGTATGGCTTCGTTTTCCCAAGTTCTGAGATTTATCCTGATGGCCTCGCCGCCGTTTACGATTACGGACCAAACGGCGTAGAGCTGAAAAACAACATAAAGAAATACTGGTGGGACTCTATGGTCCTGCTGCACAACAATATCGTCGGCATCGACGCTGCCATTTTCATGAACCCTACTGTCTGGAAGGCCAGCGGGCATGTTGACGCTTTCAACGACCCTCTCATCGACAACCGCGACTCCAAGAAACGCTACCGCGCTGACAACCTCATCGAGGATCAGATCGCTAAGTACGAAGAGAAGATTGAGAAGGAGGTGAAGAAAGCCGCAAAGAAATATGGCGACGCCTTCGATGAGGCAGAGTTCCGCGCTACAAACAAGCGCGTACTGGAGCATCAGAAGAAACGCGATGACCTTCACGCACGCTACACCGCTGCCATGCAGGGCCCTGACCTGGAAGCTCTGAAGCAGATAATCCTCGACGAGGGTATCGTTGATCCTATCTCAGGAACAAAGAACTGGACCGACGTCCGTCAGTTCAACCTTATGTTCTCCACAGAGATGGGTTCCGCCTCTGATGCCACAAAGAAGATCTACCTTCGTCCGGAGACCGCACAGGGTATCTTCGTCAACTTCCTCAACGTACAGCGTACGACCCGTCAGAAGCTTCCTTTCGGTATAGCACAGATTGGCAAGGCTTTCCGTAATGAGATCGTAGCGCGTCAGTTTGTTTTCCGTATGCGTGAGTTCGAGCAGATGGAGATGCAGTTCTTCTGCCAGCCGGGAACGGAGATGAAGTGGTTCGAATACTGGAAGAAGCACCGTCTGCAGTGGCATGAGGCTCTCGGCATGGGCGACGAGAACTACAGATACCACGACCATGAGAAGCTCGCCTTCTACGCCAACGCCGCAACGGACATAGAGTTCAAGATGCCTTTCGGCTTCAAGGAAGTCGAGGGTATCCACTCACGTACCAACTACGACCTCTCACAGCATGAGAAGTACTCCGGCACCAAGATGCGTTACTTCGACCCGGACACCAACGAGAGCTATGTGCCTTACGATGTGGAGACATCCATCGGCGTAGACCGTATGTTCCTCTCCGTGATGTGCCACAGCTACGAGGAGGAGAAACTGGAGAACGGCTCCACGCGTGTCGTCCTGCACCTGCCGGAGCCTCTCGCTCCTATCAAGTGCGCCGTCCTTCCGCTCGTCAATAAGGATGGTCTGCCAGAGAAGGCATTGGAAATCCAGAATATGCTGAAGTTCCACTTCACAACACATATCGAGGCGAAGGACTCCATCGGCAAGCGCTACCGTCGTCAGGACGCTATCGGCACACCGTTCTGCGTTACCGTCGACGGCGACACGCTCAAGGACAACACCGTAACGTTACGTTTCCGCGACTCCATGAAGCAGGAGCGTGTGCCTATCGAGAACCTCCGTTCTATCATCGAGGACCGTGTGTCCATCACTTCTCTGCTGAAGAAACTGGACGTATAAGGCATCCGCCCCTTAGAGCATATCTCCGTGCAGTGCCCTTCCCGGCTCCGGTAGCAGGGTGGGGCAGTGCCTTCGGGAAGATAAGCACGGGGAAACTTTTAGCAACGAATAAAAAAGAAAGACATTGAACTTGAAACGCACGTATAGCATGTCAAAGTCTCTTAACATCAAAAGGACTTGGAACGCGGCACGTCCGGGAAACATTCTGTTCCTGCTCGTGGCGGCATTCTTTTTCGCGTCGTGTTCTGAGAGCGACGATACCACAAGCGAATTTGACAACTGGAAGCAGAAAAACGATACCTACTGGGCCTCTCTCTACACACAGACCAAGCAGCGTATCGCCTCCGGCGACACCTCGTGGAAGATCCTTCCAAAGTGGTCACTGAGCAATCAGAGTCCGATGAATGCCGGGACGGTTATCACCAACGACTCCACCGACTGCATCATTGTGCATGTGGAGAAAGAAGGTGATGGCGCCAGGACACCAAACTACACCGATACGGTGCAGGTACACTATCTAGGACGACTCATCCCGTCGCCAACATATACCTCCGGTTACATCTTTGATGCCAGCTATGACTATTCTGAGGGATATAACCTTCAGATTATGCGGCCGTATACCGCTACGTGCGGAAACTTCATCTCTGGCTTCACCACTGCACTGCTGAACATGCACGAGGGCGACAGGTGGTTGGTCTACATACCTTATAACCTCGCTTACGGCAGTTCTACGCCGGGGTCGAGTACCACAACGAGCTATGGCGCTACCACCTCGACATCTTCCAGCTCGTCAACTCCCGGCATCCAGCCGTACTCCAATCTGATTTTCGATATCACCATGGCCGGCATCTATCGCCACGGAGAGAAGGTTCCAACGGTCTACAGCAAACAGAACAATGTGAATATGGCTGAGTAAGCCTTCTTCTATATCACATAAAACAAACGGAGTTGCATCATCGCCGTCATCATGACGGCATGGTGCAACTCCGTTTGTTTTATGATACTTGTATTATTTATTTGCAGCTCGGCATGACCCATCTGTTTGGCATCCAACTTCTATGTAATCATAATCTTGTCCAAACAAGGAATTGTCGTC
This sequence comes from uncultured Prevotella sp., assembly GCA_900316565.1. GTDB lineage: Bacteria > Bacteroidota > Bacteroidia > Bacteroidales > Bacteroidaceae > Prevotella. The sequence goes on from ONDK01000027.1 coordinate 18,297, forward strand.
TCCAAATCGCCCCTTTGTGATTTTTATTGCCAAATCAGAATTGTCTATTCCTATCCATTTTCTTGAAAGACATGATGCAGTTTCCAATGTCGAACCGGAACCGCAGAAAGGATCCATCACAATACTGTCTTTATTGGAGGACGTCTTTATTATCATTTCAATAAACCCTTCGTTCTTCTCGGTCGGATATCTTGGATATTGTGGATCCTTATAGCCCATCCATACGTCCTGTGTGCGTTTCCCTTTTCGATCATCTGCAAAAACTTTTTTGCGTGGATTACCATTGTCGGACCATTCTATTAATCCTTCCTTGTCCCACTGTTCCAATGTGGCTACGTCTGTCCTCCAGTGTCTTCCTGGAGGGGGCATCATTCCTTTGAATGGTTTAGATGTTGCAGTCTCTCCTGGGGCATGAATTGGGACAGTAGTATACCTTCTTCCGTTTTCATCTTTCTTTGGGAATAGTTTGTCAATATCTCCATCACTGTACGGTTCCGTAGGTTCATGCCAAATAGGGTTCTCGCCTTTTGTGTAGAAAAGAATCATATCTTTTATATTGCCATAACCTATTCGTTTGAAATTCTTAGGATTACATTTTATGCGGGTAATGTCATTGCGGAAATTCTCAATGCCGAAAACCTCGTCCATCATTACTTTCACATAATGTCCTATTTTGTAGTCCGTATGTAGATAGATGGATCCCTCCGGGGATAGAAGCTCCTTCATCAGCGCGACTCTCTTGCGTAAGAAATCCAGAAAGTCCTTGCCAAGAACTTTGTCGCTATAGGCCACATCACCTTTTTGAGAATTACTGATGGTCGTTGCACGTCCTTTGGTTATTGTGAAATTTACATTTGTGGCGAAAGGTGGATCTGTATAAATCAAATCCACCTTACCTGAAAGTCCTCTCTCACGGATGAGATAGAGCATAGCTTCCAAGTTGTCGCCTTTTAATAATAGATTTTTCATCATAAAGTATACAAGAAATCGCGTAACAGAAGTGCACTCATTATGTTGTCCTCGCTATATACCTCAGTTATGCCCTTATACATCTTATTGTTACTTTTTATATATAGAACACCATCGAGTATAGCAACCCTAACTGCATTTATGCGGCTTTCAACAGTTGCTATTGCATCATTGAATTGTGTTATTTGGTGCCCACCATTGTCGGTTATGAATTTTGCTTCTCCAATCACATATCTGCCACTTATACGCGCAAGAAAATCAAGACCTTTATCATGAACATAGTGCAAGTTCTTCTCCGCGAATTCTTTCATTTCTTGGTCTGTCCCTATGCATATCGCGTCATTATCCGAACTGCAAAACGCATTATAGTTCATTTTTGGAAAGCCCCATTCTGTTCTAGCTACCCAACTCCTGAACATAGGCCCTATTTGTCTGTTTGCTTCCTTGGGCTGACAGCATTTTTTGTAAATGTCATCTAAACTCATACTCCTTAGTTCGGCAGCGAGTCGATTGACAGTTTTTGGATTACGGCGAATAGCATCTTTATCCTTTCTAAGGAATGCAACGTAGCTGCTTTTTATTGGAAATAGTTTAAGCTTAAGCATGTTCCTTATTAATTCCGCATTATCCTTATTATTATATGATTCTTCTACCTTCCCCCATAGTTTCTTATCTATATCCCTGATGTTGTTGTTGATGGTAGGATATACGCTGTATAGGTCATCAAGGTATGTCCTTTGCTGGGCATATTCAATGCTTTCTTTTAAGAAAAAGTTCATAAGCAAAAAGTTTTGTTGTCGCCCGCAATGTCGGGGGACAGAGTTTATTTTCTGCAAATGTACAAATATAATTCAGAATTTCAAAGGAATAATTCATTTTAGGACGCAAAAACTTTTTGCCATGTGGCAGGTGCCGTGTCCTACACATATCTTCTTCTTTAATGCTGGCGGATGCAAGAGCTAAGCTCATAAGTCTCTATCCTTAATTCGGGTAAAACACGTAGCTATACTAGATAATTCTACGGACCAGCCGCTTGCGGGACGCGGACCTTGTTGCCGTCCGTCAACAATGATATACCGAAATTAGAATGATTGGTCAACAAGTACACATCCGATTTATGACGGACGGCCCCTAACCCTACCTAGACGCGCCCTGCAAGCGATGGTTTCACTTTCAAAAATATTTACACACAAATAGGTGTAGTACACTTGCATTGTAAGTGTACGGAAAATACATCGTAAATGTGCCCCTTTTACAAAAAAGTGTACGGAAAATAGAACGTAAGTGTACGGAAAATGCAATCAGCTGTGCCACAGCGTGTTAGAAGAATGTTTTTAAAAAGCTCGTGTTTGAAATTATTTTACACATTATTATTCGTTGAAGCCACGTGCTCCAACGAATCAAAGTAATACTAGTGTAATGTTCTAACCATATTTACTGTTTCTATCTTTCGCTTATATGATTCGATTTCGACACTAAAAAATCAATACCTATAGAATGTTATCCTCAAAGATTGCTCTGCGGAATCCGATGTAAACGGTGCTGCGGAACCCAATGTAGGGTGGGGTTTATCCCCATCCTCCTAGGATTTAAAGGTGATCTTTGATTATTGTGCTCTAAAGAAGAAATAATCATTAAAAGATTGGCCGGGGTCATTTTTTTTTGTTACCTTTGCAAACGATTTAGCGCCCGTGGCGGAATTGGTAGACGCGCTAGACTTAGGATCTAGTTGCTTTCGCAGTGCAGGTTCGAGTCCTGTTGGGCGCACATATTTAAATGCCAAATAGCTGATAACAAGCTATTTGGCATTTTTGGTTATTTCCCCAGGAACTTCGATTCTATATAGCTGTTGAAAGCGTCCTTGTAGAGGTCGCCGACGGGGATGTTTGTCTCCTCGTCCATGACGACGCGGTTCTTGAGGACCTCCTGGATTTTGGAGAGGTTGATGATGAATGAGCGGTGGATGCGCATGAACTTGTTCTTTGGAAGACGGTCCTCAAGTTTCTTCATGCTAAGGAGCACGATGACAGGTTTGTTCCTTCCCTCGGTGTGTATCTTGAGATATTCGCTCATGCCCTCTATATACCTTATGTCATCAATCTTTATCCTTACTATGCGGTGCTCGGTCTTGAAGAATAGGGAGTCGTCATCGTCGATTTGTGAGATGACGGGCTCCTGATGCCGTAGGTTATACTGCTGCTGGACCTTCTCCGCGGCCTTCTTAAAGTCGGCCATTGAGAATGGTTTGAGGAGATAGTCGACGGCGTTGACCTTGTAGCCTTCTATGGCGTAATCGCTGTATGCCGTGGTGAACACCACCAATGGTGATGCATCAAGGCTCTTTATGAAGTCCATGCCATTGACATCGGGCATGTTGATGTCGATAAACAACGCATCAATCGGTTCCCGGTCCATGATGGCCTTTGCCTCGACAGTACTCTGGCACTGTCCGCGAAGCTCCAGAAAGTCCACCTTCTTAATATATGCAGCCAGCTGCCTCAATGCCAGCGGCTCGTCGTCTATTGCCAATACTTTTATCATGATGTTCGGGTTTTGTTTCAGTTCTGTATCTTTTCATTCTCTGGAGTGCTACTTACGATGTTCAGTGGTATGTCCAGTTCAACGTTGTATGTGTCCTCCGTGTCCTCGATATTCAGCGTGTAGTCGTCGCCGTATATAAGGTTCAGACGCTTGCGGGTGTTTTCCAGCCCCACGCCTCCGTGCTCTTCCGTGCTCTCCTTATGTTTTGAGTTCCTGCAAGTGAAGAGAAAACGGCCGTTGCGGACATGTGCTGTGATGTGGATAAAACTGCTCTTATTGTAGCTGATACCATGTTTGAAGGCATTCTCCACATAGGTGACGGTGATGAGTGAAGCTATCATCGCATCGGGGAATGAAGAGTCTGTGTCCACCCGTATGTCGACCTTGTCGCTGTAGCGAAGCCTCATAAGCTCTATGTAGTTGGCGATGAAGTCGTTTTCTTTTTGCAGGCTCGACATTCTCATGTTGCCGTCATAGAGCACGTAGCGCATGAGTTTAGACAGCTTGATGATGCTTTCCTTGGCTTTCTCGGGATCTATGTCAACGAGGGCGTGGATGTTGTTCAGCGTGTTCATGAAGAAATGCGGATTAATCTGATATTTCAGATATGTCAGTTGCTGGTTCAGGTTCTCTGTCCTGAGCTGCTGAAGTTTCTTCTCGTCCTCCTCCTGCTTGAAGAAGAGCTTAATGCCGAGGTTCATTCCGAACATGAGGATAAGGATGATGACACTGATGAAGTCGAACTGGTCGACGAAGAACGGACGATGGTGTGGTCCGCGAGGCGGCTCCATCTGGAAGGGTTGTGTCGGCTGTATGTCTCTTGTCCCCTTTTTGTATGGACCCATGCCTGTCTTGTCGTATTGAGCTGGCTGTCTTATCTCTGTTCGAAAGTTATGATGCTTATGTCGTGGTCTAGTAGGACGCATGGTGAATTGAAATATTCCATAGACAATAATGATAACGGAGACAATAGGGAAATAAAGGCTCCGACGGTTCTTGTAAACGAGCAGGGGGGCAAGGAAAAAGTTATGCACTATGAAAAGTACGAAGAATACGGACGCGAGAAACCATAAATGACATATCTCATCCCATTCAAACTCCAAATCTGTGTGGTTTTGCGTGCGCAGATACATCATTAGGACCGGTGTGGTGTAAACCATCACCCAGAAAAAGAGGTAGGCTAGAGTCTCCCCGTGCCTGCGTATAAATTTTGCTATAGACTTCTTTGGCATAATCAATCTTGTCTCCTACAATGTGCAAATTTAATTATAAGATGTCATCCCACCAAAAACTATCAACGAAAAGGCCGTTTTGCTCTACGAAAATAGGGTGGGGGTCTGCTCAATGCATTGGCTTTCGATTGGTAGATAGTGTGCCCAATTTCTTTGTATTAATTTTCTCGGGCTTTATCTTATTGAACACCCTGTTTGGTAGATCACTTTAACCAGAGAAACAAAAAAGAGGCTTCGGAATGTTCCGAAACCTCTTCTTGTCTCTTTTTTACCTTGCTTGGACCTCCTTTGAATGATGGAAATCCCGCCTTTAGGCTGTGAAGCGCATTGCTGCTTCTTTATTCGCTGGTAACAGTCTTCTTCTCACGGATACGTGCAGCCTTACCGGTGAGCTTACGCAGATAGTAAAGCTTTGCGCGACGTACCTTACCGCGCTTGTTGACTTCGATAGAGTCGATGTTCGGCGACTCGATAGGGAAGATACGCTCTACGCCTACTGTTCCGGACATCTTACGTACGGTGAAGCGCTTCTTTGTGCCTTCGCCGGAAATCTTGATAACTACACCGCGATAGAGCTGGATACGCTCCTTGTTACCCTCGACAATTTTGTAAGCGACAGTGATGGTGTCACCTGACTTGAACTCAGGGAACTTCTTGCCGGTTGCAAATGCTTCCTCAGCAACTTTAATTAAATCCATTGTTCTGTTATGATTAAATGTTGTTTGTCGTTCCAACGCAACATGGCACAATGACTCTTCCACGGCCAGCGGTTACGCCGAAAAGCGGTGCAAAGTTACTACTTTTCTCTGAATAAATGCAATGTTGCAGAGTTAATTTTCTGATTTTTAACGATATTCATGCTTTGGACATTATCCAGAGTCTTTCTGCGGCACTGAGTAGTTCTTGCAAGTGTCAAGTTGTGTGAGCTGAGTTTTTGCGTTGCGCGGACTATTCGAAGTAGAACGTAAGTGCTATAATCTTTGAGTTCGCTTTCGTCGCGGCGTTGCTGTAGGGTATAAGTTCGCTGTTGCGCAACTGCTGGCTGTGCTTGGTGTCGAGACAGTTTGAAAGTCCGTACATGAACTTCAGCTCTGGCCGTAACTTAAAGAATGGAAGGTAGAAGTCGCAGCCTGCGCCAATCTCCAGGTAGGCGTCGCTGCTCTTTAGTTTGATGATGTCATCGTCCCGTCCCGATAGGTTCAGCATGGGATTTATTCCGACCAAGACATATGGACGGTGGTTGTTGAACCGCGGCGCGGCGGCGATAAGCTCAAAGGCCGTAGAGATGTAGGCTGTCTTAAGCTCTTGTGTCTTCTCTGTCGGAAGACCGCTGTTGTCGAGTCTGGTGATATTATGGAACACTATATGCCTCGTCCCGAAATACATCGCCGGTGCCACGCGGAACTGAAAGTATGTGCTCAGCCGCGCTTCGGCCAGTACGCCGACGGTGAAGCCCTGGTCCCAGCGGTCTTGGTCCATGACAATGGTCTGCTGCTCACTGGTACCATCGTCGAGGGTGACGGTCTGCGGACCGCGATTGACGAACTCCAGGTCCTGAACATGTGCGCCCACGAGGACGCCAAAGTGTAGTTTTCGCAGGTCTGTGTATGGCCTGTTCTGTACTTTCTGCCGTTGTGCCATGGTAGGTAGGACACAGAGCATTGATAGGAGTATGGTGATTATAAAGTGTTTCATTTCTTTATACAACGTCTTTTTTGCTTTTTTATTGTCTGTTACGGCTTTTAGTTTCGGCCCTTCGGGTCATCCGTTTTTACCTGGTGAGAACGTCCATCGTCTTCCACCTATTTCGAAAGTGTCTAAATATATTTTTTGTGGTATTTTTTTCTAATAATTTTTAGGTATTAGAAAATGAATTTGTACCTTTGCATCGTACAAAAGTAGGTATATGCTTCCGGCCTTTTCTGACTGGTGAGCACCAAGGATAGTACATACTAAAACATTATTAATATATTAAAGAATAAGATTATGGCATATGTAATTGGTGATGACTGTGTCGCTTGCGGTACATGCATCGATGAGTGCCCGGTAGGAGCAATCTCTGAGGGCGAAAAGTATTCTATTGATCCGGATGCTTGCACTGAGTGCGGTACTTGCGCTAGTGTTTGCCCACAGGAGGCTATCAGCCTTCCGGAGTAATAGTAACACTGTTACTGATTCAACTTCACACGGCGGTACTTCTCAGTACCGCTTTTTTTGTGCCTTAACCTTGTATCGAATAATTACGATGCACGTCCTATTCTAAAGGCTAAAGGAATGAGAAATAAAAAAAAACGGCATGGAAAGAGTTCTTTCCTTGCCGTTTGCTTATTGTTTAATTATTGTTTACTCTGCTGGTGCCTCCTGACCGAAGCTCATGATCTGCTTGGCGGTAGCGTTGTTCGGGTCAATCTTCAGGACCTTCTCTGCGAACTCCTTAGCTTTCTCCGGCTGCTTCTCATTGTTGTAGTTGATAGCCTCGTTGAGATAAGCGGCGGTAAGGATAAGCTTGCTGTTGCTGCTGAGGTTCTCCTTGCCCTCGTCAGTGCTGATAATCTTCTGATAGAGCTCGCGAACCTTGCTCTTGTCCTTAAGCTGGTTGTCAGCAATCTGAAGTTCCATGTAGTATGCGATGTCGGCGATTGATGGAGCCTTTGTTGCCATCAGCTCCCAAACGCCCATAGCCTTGTTGTACCAGTCGGCCTTCTCAGCACCCTTGGCGTTGTCGCCCTTCTTGGTGTAGATGTCTGCGAGGTTGCTGTAATCGCTGTAGCCAGGGTTCTCTTCCTTCTCAAGGTATTTCTGGCTGTATTCCAGTGCCTTGTTCTCATCGCCGAGGCCCATGTAAGCCTGGCTGATCTTACCCATTGGTTTCAGGTCCTTAGGCTCCAGCTCCAGTGCCTTGTTAAGGCTTGTGATGGCGTTCTGGTAGTCCTTAACGCCGAGCTGTGCGCTGCCGAGGTAAGAGTAGTCCATAGCAGTAGGAGCCTTAGTAGAGTCGAAGAGAACCTTACCGTAGTTCACTGCGCTTGCGAAGTCACCGGTCTCTACGGAAGAGTAGAGCGCTGCACGTGTAAGGTCAACGTTATTGTTGAACTTTGAAAGGCCCTGCTTGGCTACTGCAAGAGCGTCATTGTACTTGGCGCGGAAGAAGTTTGAGTAAGCCCACTTTGAGAAATCAGTGAAGCTGTAGTTTGCAGCGTCGCCTTTCTTGTACCAGTCGATAGCGTCCTGAAAACGGTTCTGGTTATAGTAAAGGTCTGCAATCTTAGCCTCAACCTGATATGTCGGGTCAATCTTCTTGTACTCCTGAAGCATTCTGATAGCCTCCTCAGGAGCAGCGTTACGGTTTACTGTTGCATAACGCTCGTAAGCTGTCTTGTTCTTTGGATCCACGCTGATAGCTGTCTCGTAAAGAGTTGCGGCTGGTCCTGCGTCACCGTCCTGAGCCTGAGCTACTGCAACGTCGCCAAGAAGAATGTAGGCGTCGCCGCAGTTGGCGAACTTCTTGTTGTTGATCATTGCCTCGCCGATAGCCTTTGCCTCGTCATACTTCTTGTCTCCGAAGTAAGTCTGACCAAGGGCCACCATTGCTTTGGCGTCTTTTTTGTAGGTCTTCTGATACTTCTTTGCAAGTTCAGCAGCTTCCGGTGAGTTTGATTCAAGAGCTTTCTGTATCGGCTCGAGTGCTGTCTTATAGTCGACATCCTGAGCCATGGCGGGTGCTGACAATGCCATCATCAGCATTCCTGCGAATAAATATTTGATAGTTTTCATAATCAGTGTAATTTAAACTGTTGGGTTCTTTGTGCTTTAAAACTTCAAGTGTACTTAGCCTTCCTCCTTGGAAAGTTCGAGCTCCATTATAGGAAGCTTCCTGAATGCTTGTTTGATTTTTGAAACTTTTGTTTATTAATTCTTTACTTCTATTTCTCTCATCTGTACGTCAGCACTGTATGGTAGCAGGCTTGAACGGAAGATGATAAGTTGTCCCTTCGGCCCCTGGATGTAATGTGCAAAACTCCATGGAAGTCCGTTTATAGGGTCGTTGATTAATGCGTATATCGTACGGATGAACGGATAGCGTCCGTTGAATATGTAGGCTTGATATGGTTTCCAGCTGTTCATCTCTGTGGCCTTGTCCATCTTGCTTACAGACATCACGTGAATATTCTTCTTGAATGTGCAGTTGGTAGTGTCGCGCTTGTCGTTGAGCCAGTTTGAGCCTATAACGCCGATGGCGTTCGGAGTCTTCTCAACAAAGTCTATAACTCCCTGGCTTGTCTTCACTGCCGATGCGTTGACACTGCTTACTCCGTGTCCTCCAAGGATAGAATCCTCGCAGAACTTTACCGTACTGGACTTTGGATTGTCGAATACGATCTTTATCTTACCTCTTTTTGAACCTGGGTAAATCTGGCTCCACTCTGTTACCTCTCCGCTGAGAATACGTTTGACATCCTTTACGCTTATGCATGTGTCATTGTTGTTCTTGTTGACGATAAGTGCCAGACCATCGTATGCCAACTTAATGGATGTAGGCTGGAAATTATTGTCCTGGAGGTATTTGAGCTGTTTGGGGGTGAAGTCGCGTGATGTGATTGCAAGACATATCTTTCCGCGCATCAGCATGTCTACCTCGTCGTACTCATTTGTGTAGATGGGTTTGAGCTTAGCGTCAGGATACATGTCTTCGAACATCTCGCGCTCTTCTTCAATGATAGGAGAAAAGCTTTCGTCAGAGGCGAAAGCTATCACCCCTGACGTTGGCGTATCTGTTCTACCACCCTTGTGCTTCTTCTCCTGACAAGAGGGAAGAAGCGCGAGGGTTAGTATCAATCCTACGAATATGTAGAATATCGGTCTTTTCATTTTGTTAAGTTTTACTGAAGCTTGAAGGTTACAGGAAGTGTGAACCAAACAGCTGCTGGCTGTCCGTTGTTCATACCTGGGTTCCACTTAGGCATAGAGTTTACTGCGCGGAGAGCCTCACGGTCAAGTGCCGGGTCTACGCTACGTACTACAGATGCCTGGCTTACAGAACCGTCCTTACCAACGACGAAGCGTACGATAACCTTACCCTGAACACCGTTCTCAGCTGCTGCTGCAGGATAGTTGATGTGCTGAGCCAGCCATGCATTTACGTTGCCCTTGAATGAAGGCATCTTCTCTGCGATGGTAAGAGGCTTGCTCTCGACGACCTGCTCGACTTTCTTCTCCTCAACTGGTTTCGGAGTTTCAATCTTGATAGGTACTTCAGTCTGGGTTACCAAGCTGTTGTTGTTTGTACGTTCTGTTGAACCTTCCTGTGTCTGGCCACCAGCAGCAGCACCTTCATCCATAGCCTTCTTGATCTGTGTGAGGTCAATCTGGTTCTTTACCTGCTCATCAGGCTTGATGACAGGAGCGGTGAACTGTACGGTCTTGCGGACTTCCGGAACTTCTTCCTTCTTCTCCTCCTGGACCACAGGCTTCTGTTCTTCTTTCTTCTTCTGGGCTTCCTTCTTTGCCTGCTCCTCAGCGAGCTTAGAAGCACGCATCTCAGCGAGGTATGCCTCGTGTGCTTTCTGAGCTTCTACAATCTGGTTGATTCCGATGAGAGAACCAATGATGACTGCAGCAACGAGCATAATGACGATGGCCCAGACGTTTCGCTTGCCGATGCCCTTACGAAGCTGGTATGCTCCGTAGGCTTTGTTTCGGCCTTCGAATATCATGTCCACCCATTGGGGTGAATATAGATCTATTTTTGCCATAATTATTGTTTCGTTTTTAAATTGTTGTTATGTCCCTGACTTTACTTTGCACCCTTCTTGGCAAGCATTGCTGCCTCTTCCGGCTTAAGCTGGTCAATGACATAAGTACCAATACTGCAGATCTGTATCTCGTCGAGAATGTCAATCAGATTCTTATAGGAAGCTGCGTCGGTAGGCTTGATGACAACGGTAAGAGTTGCAAGCTTGTCGCCTGCCTTACCGTTGAGGTAGCCTTCCTTCAGTTCATCCAGCTTTTCGTTATAAGTAGAATCGTTGTACTTGGTCGGATTGGCAGTGCGGTCAGCAGCCAACTTAGCAGTAGCCTGCATGATTTCGTCTACCGGCATAGTGCCATCGTCGACCTTATGATATCTCAGTGCCTTGCGGATGCCATCCTTGCCCCAGGTAGTAGCCTTGAGCCAGTTAGGATCATCGTATCTTGGCACGCCCTCTCCGTAGAACAACTTGTTGTCGCCGCAAACGTAGATGGTGATTGACTGAGAAGCCTTCGATTCGTTCTGATTCTGCTGTTTGATGTTCTTATCGTTACTTGGCATGGTCAGCTGCAAGCTCTGTGGCTTCGCCAGAGAGGTACAGAGCATGAAGAAGGTGATAAGAAGCATCATCATATCCACCATCGGCGTGAAGTCGACGCGGACATTCATTTTCTTTTGCTTACTA
>ONDK01000092.1 GCA_900316565.1 uncultured Prevotella sp.
CAGCACCATAGCTCCATGGGGAGCTAAAGTCTGTACGTGACTATTTTCCAAAAACTTATTCCCGATTCAGGGTGACGCATTGACGAAGGAGAATTTTGACACACCCCCTTTTTTCTTTCCAGCGTCCAGTTCTTTGAATAATTCAAAGCACCCACAAAATCTTTTGGCTATTCAGATTATTATTATTATTTTTGCAAATTATAACATCAATAGCCAACTAAGCATATTTTAAAATGAGAAAAGTACTCACCACCCTATTGCTTTCGGCAGCTGCACTGGCCGCCACTGCTCAAACACCCAAGTGGATTAACAACGTAAAGCTCTCCGGATACGGAATGGCACAATACCAATACGTAGGAAAGGAAGGGGCAAAGTCAAACTCCTTCAACCTCAGGCTCGTACGTGTCAGCCTCGACGGACGTGTGCTGAAAGACTGGTACTGGAAAGCACAGGTTCAACTCAACGGCAACACCTCAAACCTCGGTTCCAGCCCAAAGATTGTTGACCTCTTCGTAGAATGGCAGCATTTCGACTGGCTGCGCGTAAAGATGGGACAGTTCAAGAACCCATTCACATACGAGAACCCTATGAACCCGATAGACCAGGGCTTCATGAGCTACTCACAGGCTGTCACACAGTTCTCCAACTTCAACGGACGTGACGGCTCACACTCCAGCAACGGTCGCGACATAGGTATCCAGCTCCAGGGCGACTTCCTGAAGAATGCCAACGGACGCAACCTCCTGCACTACCAGGCCGGTGTGTTCAATGGACAGGGTATCAACGTAAAAGATGTGGACCAGCAGAAGAATGTCATCGGCGGACTGTGGTTCATGCCTGTCAAAGGCATGCGGTTAGGATGGTTCGGATGGACTGGCAGCTACGCGCGCAAAGGCGACTGGACCGACCCTGACGGCTCAAAACATTACGGCACGAGAAGCCTGCAGCAGCGCCGTTACGCGTTCTCTGCTGAATACCTGTGGAACGACTGGACCTTCCGCTCTGAGTATGTTCACCAGACGGGATACGGATTCAAGAACCGCTATCAGGATGCCGATGAGGCTTCATCCAACAATGCCGACATAAACTACAAGAACGGTGATAAAGCACAGGGTGTATACGCCCTTGTCATTGCGTCTATCGTCAAGAATAAGTTCCATGCCAAGGCGCGCTACGACATGTATCAGCCGTCGGGTGACGCATCAATGCAGAAAACCAACTATGAGGTGGGACTCGACTACATGTTCACCCGTAACATCGTCCTTTCCGGCGAGTACTGCTTCACTCACGACCGTGGCTCTGCCGACCGCGACTATAACACCCTCGACTTCGAAGTGTCATACCGTTTCTAAGCTTATAAGAAGGACACACGAAACATTGATAAAAAAAACTATAGTAAGAATGAGAAAGTTTCTAACAGTCATCGCGGCACTGCTTGCAATAAACATTCAAGCAGATGCCTGCACAAACTTCATAGCAGCAAAGGGAGCCACAACAGACGGCTCCGTATTCTGCTCATACAATGCCGACGACTACGGCATGTTCACTAAGCTCTGCCATTATGCCGCAGGCACACATAAGAAAGGTGAGATGCGTGAAATAATTGATTACGACACGCACGCTTCACACGGATTTATTCCTGAGGCACCGGTGACATACAACGTCATTGGTAACATCAACGAGTTCCAGGTCAGCATAGGCGAGACAACCTATGGCGGACGCGAGGCCTGTGTGGACACAACAGGACAAATCGACTACGGTTCGCTGATGTACCTGGCTCTGCAGCGTGCCAAGACAGCACGTGAGGCCATCGGCGTGATGACAAGCCTGGCTGAGAAATACGGATACAACAGTGAGGGTGAGACCTTCACCATCTGCGACCCTAACGAGGCATGGATAATGGAGATGCAAGGCTGTGGAGGCGACAAGAAGCAAAAAGTAGTCTGGGTGGCAGTACGCATCCCTGACAACGCCATCTGCGCACACGCCAACTGCAGCCGCATAGGAAGACTGGCCGACTACAACACGGAGGTCCTGCACTCCAAAAATGTCATTTCCTTCGCAAAACAGAAAGGATGGTTCAAAGGAAAGGACAAGGACTTCTCATGGAAAGGCGCTTACTCTGAGATTGGCTTCGGAGAAAGGCGCTGGTGCGAGGCCCGCGTATGGTCGTTCTTCAACCACTTCAAGGACATGAGCCACTGGCTGCCATGGGCTGAGGGAAAGCAGAAAGATGCTGAGGACATGCCGCTGTGGATAGTACCAAACAGAAAACTGTCGCTGGCTGACATGGAAGCATGCATGCGCGACCACTATGAGGGTACACCGTTCGCACTCGACAACGACATTGCACAGGGCGACTGGGCTATGCCATACCGTCCGACACCATTGGAGTATGAGGTCGACGGAAAGAAATACTTCAACGAGCGTCCGACATCAACACAGCAGACTGGCTTCTCATACATTTCGCAGCTACGCAGCTACATGCCACGGGAGATTGGTGGAGTTACATGGTGGGGAAACGATGACGGCAATATGATTGCCTATGTCCCTATCTACTGTGGTAATACCGTGCAGCCGGAATGTTTCAACACGCCTGGTGCTGACGCGGTAACATTCTCTGACAAGAACGCATACTGGGTCTGCAACTGGGTCAGCAACATGGTATATCCACGCTACTCACAGATGTTCCCTGCCTTGAAGGCCGTCCGCGACTCCCTCGACAAGAGCTGGCAGGCTGAGCAGCCGGGCATAGAGAAACGTGCCGAGGACCTCTACAAGACAAACAAGCAAGGGGCCATAAAACTCTTGAACGAATACAGCAACCGCAAAGCCGCCGACATGCTTTCGCGCTGGAAGCAGCTTGCCATATACCTTATCGTGAAATACAACGACATGGCTGTAAAGCCAGAAAAAGACGGTAAGTTCGAGCGTACGGCCACGGGCATAGGAGCCCCCGTGAAGCGTCCGGGATACACCGACTACATGCGCCACGAGCTAATCCGCCAGACCGGCGACCGCTTTAAGGTCCCGGAGTAAGGCAACGGCAACGAAGAAATCCCCGCTCATCTGCATCGCAGACGGGCGGGGATTTTTTCCTGTATTCGTCATAGAGACACCCACCTTACAAAGCCATGTAGGAGGCGACGCGTCTCGCGTCGCGATTGTTTCTTGCAAGGTTATATGGTTTTG
>ONDK01000059.1 GCA_900316565.1 uncultured Prevotella sp.
TTGGATTTCCAAGCGTAAATTTTCAAGGTTTCTTCTTTCTACATTTTAATGGAAATAGAGGGGGCCTACCTTGGAGGATGGGGATAAACCCCACCACTACATTGGATTTACAAGCGTAAATTTTCAAGGTTTCCTTCCTATACGAGTATATTTTTTACTCGTGGAATTTAAATTGCTAACTATTAACTGCTAATTGCTAATTGCTAATTGCTAATTACTAACTGCTAACTTTTAAACGTCTATGTCATTCCTTCCGAAACATGAACCTGTAAAGTAAACTGACAGTTTTTCCCCTTCATATTTCCTTTATTCTGAACGACGACCAATGTTGGTGTCGTATGAGCGAAATTTGAGCGTTTTGTATATAATTGATAATCAGCATTTTATTTAAACGCCTATTTTTCTTGACGAAATTTTGACTATTTTTGTCCATTTTTGCTTAGAAAGTGTGGCTCACTTGCTTTGTAAGTGTAGTACATTTACGAGGTAAAACATATGCTTTTACCTTGTAAAACATATCCTTTTACACATAAGATGTAAATAAATCAGAAAATTCCTTCTATTTTACCGGTTTCTGTCTTCTAGTTTGTCGAATTTCCTATACATTCTTTTGTCATAAAGATTCAAACTCAGATGGTAATTTGCCGCTTTGAGTAGATGACTTGTTCCCTGAGTTCCCCAGGCTGCACTCGCTTCGCTCGCTTAGTCTGGTGTTATTGAGAGCCAGTCTCTCCGAGGCTGTGATGGCTCTTTTAGTCAGTCGAGGTTGTGATGGTTCTTTCTCTTTCTTGTTATCGTCAGTATTGGGCAAGAGGTGCTGAGTACTTACCCTATGACGATGTTTTATAAATAAATGTTAAATATAACACCCTGTTTGGCTAACTATTGAGAACTTTTAATATATTTGCATCACTAAACCTACTTAGAATCAAAAATTAAGTTATCTGACATGAATCAAAAAATCAAAATTGCCTTCTTGGGTACAGCAATGTGCTTGAGTAGTCTCTGCTCCTATGCACAGAATACTCTTACCGGTACCATTAAGGATTCAAATGGCGAACCGTTGATTGGTGTTGCTGTCAGTGTTGATGGAAAGACACAGGCTATCACCGACATCGATGGTAATTACAGTCTGACAAACGTCTCGCCATCGTCGAAAATCTCAGTTTCTTACGTTGGCTACAAGGACCAGACTATTGTGGCCGGAAACCATTCATCGCTGAACTTCACTCTGAAGCCACAGGACAAGACTCTTGATGAGGTTGTCGTGGTCGGTTACGGAACGATGAAGCGCCGCGACCTCACAGGTGCCGTGGCATCAGTGAAGGGTGATGACCTGGCGAAGAACCCGGTGTCGAATGTCGCTGAGGCTCTGCAAGGACAACTTCCCGGTGTCAGTGTTACCTCTCAGGATGGTCGTCCTGGTGCATCGATGAGCATCCGTGTACGTGGTGGCGGCTCTATCGTCGGCAGCAACGACCCGCTGTATGTTGTCGACGGTGTGCAGGTGTCACGTATCGACGACATCCCTGCTGACGACATCGAGAGCATCGACGTACTGAAGGATGCCGCCTCTACGGCTATCTACGGTGCGCGTGGTGCCAATGGTGTTATCCTCATCACTACAAAGAAAGCCAAGAAGGGCACGCCGACCATTAAATATAATATGTATTACCAATATAAGGAGAAACCTGACGAGCTCGACGTCATGGATCCTTATGACTATGTGCTCTGGACATGGTCGTACGCTACGGCTTACGGACAGTCCTATGGAGACAATGTCGCCAAGTACTTCGGACTCGGCTCAGCCAATGGCAACCACCTGGAGGAGTACCGCAACATGAAGACCCATAACTACATGGACGACATCAACAGTGCCTCCCATGCCTGGAACCACGACATCTCCCTCAGCGGCGGTGGCGAGCATAACACATATTATGCATCCGTGAACTACCTCTATGACAAGGGTTCCCGTCTGAACACCGGCTTCCGTCGTTGGAACGCCAACTTTAAGTTCACTCAGGACATCTCAAAGACATTGAAATGGGATTTGGACGCACGCTACAGCGAGATGCGCTTCCGTGGCGCCAAGTTCAACCTTGCCGGCAGTGCCTACACCTTCCGTCCTGTCGACACGCCGCTGGGCGAGGATGACCCGTCAGTATTCGGCAATGGCTCTACCTTCGTGGAGCAGTCGCAGAACCCGGTGGACATCATCCGCAACTATGACCAGTATAATGATATGTACCGTCTGCGTGCCAACACCGGTCTGACCTGGACTCCTGTGAAGGGACTTACAGCACGCTCAGAGCTGACCCTCGGCCGCACATGGCGCCAGCAGAAGTACTGGGACGGCGGTCATGACGAGCAGGGATACAACGAGGCCGACCTCACAAAGGCTGAAGGCTACAATGTACGGTGGGCAACAACCGTAAACTATAAGATACCTGGACTTGGCGAGAAGAACAGCCTGGATGTGCTCCTCGGTAATGAGGTGCTCGCATCGAAGACCAACACCAGCGTCATGAAGGGATACGGCTATCCAGAGGAGTTCTCTATGGAGGATGCCTTCGCACAGTTCAATATGACCGGTACCACCGACGCCAGCAAGGGCCGCGATACGTTCAGCAACACCATCGGTGAGCCTAACCACACCACATCATGGTTTGGCCGTCTGAACTATTCTTACCTCTCGCGTTACCTCTTCACGGCTACGTTCCGTGCCGACGGTTCCTCGAAGTTCGCTCCTGACCATCACTGGGGCTACTTCCCGGCTTTCGCCGCTGCATGGCGTGTCTCTGATGAGCCGTTCATGGCAGGCACTAAGGACTGGTTGAGCAACTTGAAGCTCCGTCTCTCTTACGGTGAGTCGGGTAGCGATGATATCTCTGCCGCTATGTGGCGTGAGACATGGAAGACTTCTTCCATCAATGTTGACGGTGAGACAAAGACCATCTATGTTCCTGGAGATATGAAGGGTAACCCTGATTTGAAGTGGGAGACAACGGTGAGCCGTAACCTCGGTATCGACTTCGGTTTCCTCGACGGACGTATCAACGGTAGCTTGGACTTCTACTACAACAACACCAAGAACCTGCTGATGGTCGTCCCTGTCAACGAGGCCAGCGGATACAGCTACCAGTACCAGAATGTGGGTAAGACAGAGAACAAGGGTATTGAGCTCGCTTTCAACTACAACATCGTACGCACCAAGGACTTCAACCTCTCTCTCAACGCTACATATAACTATAACCACAATAAGGTTAAGGAACTCGTTGACGGTGTTACCGCTGACGCACAGACATGGTGGGGCTCGTCAATGCGACTGCCGCATTACGACTACATGATTCGCGTGGGTAAGCCTGTCGGTACCATCCAGGGTTACAGAGCCCTCGGCTATTACACCCTCGACGACTTCAACTATGCTAATGGCGTCTATACTCTGAAAGAGGGTGTTCCTGACATTAAGGGCATCGTCAACTATCCTTCAAACCTCTACAAGAACAACCGTCCGGCAGGACAGAATGCTTTCCCGGGAATGGTGAAGTTTGCTGATGTTACTGGTGATGGTGTTGTCGATGACAACGATGCTACTGATATCGGTCATGTTGTTCCACAGCATACCGGTGGTTTCAATATCCTGGGCAACTGGAAGAGCATTGACTTCTCACTCGGATTCACATACGCCATCGGCGGAAAGGTCTACAATGCCAACGCTATGCACGATATGATGGGTAACAAGGATAACATGCTGGGTGCAAACCGCCTGGACATCGTCTCCAAGTGCTGGAAGTCATACAATGTTGATGCCAACGGCAACCTCTATCAGGTTACAGACCCTGCTGAGCTCGCTGCTCTGAACACCGGTGCCAAGTATGCGCTGCCTTACTCTGAGTACGGACTCGTTTCTTCACAATTCGTTGAGGACGCCTCATACCTGCGCCTCCAGAACCTGACACTCGGTTACACATTCCCGAAGACATGGATGCAGAGCATCGGCCTGACGAACCTCCGCGTGTACTTCACCGCATCAAACCTCTTCGTCATTACAGGCTACAGCGGTCTCGACCCGGATGTCAACACCAATCCTAACGCCGGTAATGGAAGCAGCAAGATCTTCCCGACACCAAACTACGACTATCAGGCTTATCCTAAGACACGCTCTTACACCTTCGGCCTGAACTTAACATTCTAATTATTACAAGGAAAAGAATTCTATGAAAAAGAAATTATTATATATTGCGCTCTGCGCAACTGGTGTTCTTGCAGGCACTACCTCTTGTAGTGATTACCTGGATACAAGTTCACGGTCAACGGTTGACGCAGGCTTTGTGTTCTCTAACATGACGACGGCACATGCTGCCATGGACGGAGCATATGAGGAGTTCCGCGGGTTCCTTAACTCAGGTGTCTTCGGTGATGGACTCTTCTACTCTAATGATATCGCCGGCTCCGACATAGAGCGTCATCCAGAGCCTTTCAAAAACCAGCCGGGACGACACTATCCTGAGACGTTCTATCAGAACGGTACATATACCAGCCAGTATGGCCTTCTGTCTTATCTTAAGGAGGACGGTATCTATGCCGATGCGTTCACCGTTATCAGCAAGGCCAACGCCGTCATCTCCGGTATTGAGCAGACGGATGAGTTCAAGGCTTTCGACACGCAGAAGGAACCGTCGCCGCTGAGCCAGCTCTATGGCGAGGCTGTCGCTCTGAAGGCCTCAGCATACCGTGAGCTGCTGAAGAACTGGGGCGACGTGCCTTATGCCGCCAAATACGGTGAGGTGCCGGAGAAGCTGGCATCACGGGACTCTATATATGACGTTACCCTCGCGCAGCTGCAGAAGGTGGAGCCGCTGATGTATGACCTCGGCTCTGCTCCTTACTATGACAAGTCGGCAAAGAACTATTTCTCCAAGCAGTATGTCGACGGTCTTATCGGCCGTATGGCTCTTGAGGCCGGAGGCTATCAGACACGCCGCCACGACATTACTCCTGTCGACGGTGAGGGCAATGTACTCTCTATCGTAGCTCTTCCGGGCAGCAAGGACAACGACGACGCTACTTATGGCCGTCGCGCCGACTGGCAGAAGTTCTATGAGCTTGCGAAGACATACTTCAAGAAGGTTATCGACAACCCTGGTACTGCAAAGTTTGATGCCTCAGAGGGTGGTTTCGCCACCTTCTTCAACCAGATGCATGAGTCTGACGCTACATATGCTGACGAGTCTATCTTCGAGTCGCCGGTACAGCAGGGCGGTGGCAACGCACCACGTCCTTACTCTCTGGGACGTCCGTCGAACGGTGGCTCTAAGAACGCTTACCCGTGTAAGTCGTACAGCCAGGGCCGTATCAATCCGGCGTTCTACTATGGCATGTTCGATCCTAACGACGAGCGCCGCGACCTGGCATGCACCGTTACAGGTTCTACCGGTAAGGGTATAGAGACTCTGATACCATTCAAGCCGAACTCAAAGGCATCGGGTGGTGGTATCTCCTGCAACAAGTGGGATGAGAACCGTCAGAAGACTGTATGGACAAAGAACCAGCGTAAGTCAGGTATCAACCTCCCTTACATGCGTCTGAGCGAGATGTACCTCGGATATGCTGAGGCTTGCGCAGCAACAGGTGATGACGCTGACGCCAAGACTTATCTGGAGAAGATCCGTAACCGCGCCTTCCCGGCCGGTAAGGCCAACACTGACGAGTTCATCCGTAAGGAGGGTTCTGTCCTGGAGGCTGTCATCGACGAGCGTGGCTTCGAGTTCGCCGGTGAGGGCGACCGCCGATGGACTCTAATCCGTACAGGACTTATCGGTAAGAAGGTGAAGGCTATCAAGGAACTCACCGCGAAGATGATAGATGGCCTTAAGACCAACGGTTACTATACATTCGACAATGGCGAGACTATCTCCGACTATGTCTGGACAAAGCTCGTCGACGGTAAGAGCCTGATAGGACATCGTCTCATCTCTGCCGCTCCGGCAGGCGCTGACGACGGCTCCGACGCTTACGCTATACAGCATCCGGGATGGCGCGGACAGAACAACGACTGGGAGAGCTACGGACTGAAATATGGTACGTCGACTCCTAAGACCAACCTCGCCATCCGCGGTCTGTACAAGCATATCGACCCGAACGGTGCTGAGGCTAAGCAGCTGGAGGCGGAAGGCTATAAGAAAGTCAACTGGGGTATAGACATCGTCAACAATGCCGATGAGTACTATAAGTATCTCTTCTATGATTACGACTATGTCTCCGCTCCTATCTACTTCTGGCCGTTCACTCCTAATACCATTACCAACGGTGGCTTCACCAATGGCTATGGCTTCAAGAACAACTAATGTCAGATAGCTATACATTATATATATATGGGAAGGGTTGCCAACACGGCAACCCTTTTCTTATGGTTAAAAAATTAGCCTATAAGTTATATTTTGTTAATTTGATTGATGCACCACTCTTTTAATTGCCTTATATTTAGGTGTATTGCCGAAAAGTTTGTACCTTTGCAGCCCGAAAAACCCTCGGAATATTATGCATTTGCTCAAGGGGGTGTAACAAGTTGATAATAAACAAAATAAATATATAAAATTAAAAAGTAAAACATCATGCCTACTATTTCACAGTTAGTAAGAAAAGGCAGAAAGGTCGTTGCCAGCAAGAGCGCCAGCCCAGCTTTGGACAATTGCCCACAGCGCCGTGGCGTGTGCGTACGTGTGTACACGACAACACCTAAGAAGCCTAATTCAGCAATGCGTAAGGTTGCACGTGTCCGTCTGACAAACCAGAAGGAAGTCAACTCATACATCCCGGGAGAGGGACACAACCTGCAGGAGCACAGCATCGTTCTTGTTCGTGGCGGTCGTGTTAAGGACCTTCCAGGTGTACGTTACCACATCGTCCGCGGTACTCTTGATACTGCCGGTGTTTCTAACCGCACTCAGCGCCGTTCCAAGTACGGAGCTAAGAAGCCGAAGAAAAAGTAAACAGAACATCCCAACGCCAAAGGTCAACAGTCGGAGATGTCTGATGGCCTAAGGCACAAAACAACTAAAAACTTTGCACGTCAGCGTAAACACAATATCGTTTGCGGGACGAAGCTAAGCTTTATAAAACAAGTTTTGCTGGAGAATTGTTATTAAGACAAGGTTGAGTAAATGTCCAAGAGAGGACGTTGAAGTGACAGATCAGAAAACAGCCTCCGCAAATAAAGTTTAAAATTAAAAATGAGAAAAGCAAAACCAAAGAAGCGCGTGATCCTGCCGGATCCAAAATTCAACGACCAGAAGGTCTCAAAGTTTGTTAACCACCTGATGTACGACGGTAAGAAGAGTATCTCTTACGAGATCTTCTACAAGGCACTCGACCTCGTAGGCGAGCGTATGAAGGATAACGAGAAGTCTCCTCTTGAGATTTGGAAGCAGGCTCTCGACAATATCACTCCGCAGGTGGAGGTAAAGAGCCGCCGTATCGGTGGTGCTACTTTCCAGGTTCCTACTGAAATCCGCGCTGACCGTAAGATGAGCGTAGCAATGAAGAACATGATTGCTTTCGCACGTAAGCGTGGCGGAAAGAGCATGGCTGAGAAACTTGCCGCTGAGATTCAGGATGCATTCAACAACCAGGGTGGTGCTTTCAAGCGTAAGGAGGATATGCACCGTATGGCTGAGGCTAACCGTGCTTTCGCTCACTTCAGATTCTAATAATAGCACAACAATATTAATAAGGTAAAAAGAAAATGGCAAACCGCGATTTACATTTGACTCGCAACATCGGTATCATGGCTCATATCGATGCCGGTAAGACTACCACATCTGAGCGTATCCTGTACTACACAGGTAAAACCCACAAGATTGGTGAGGTACACGATGGAGCAGCCACAATGGACTGGATGGCCCAGGAGCAGGAGCGTGGTATCACTATCACATCAGCTGCTACTACATGTAACTGGACCTACAAAGGCAAGACATATAAGATAAACCTGATTGATACCCCGGGACACGTGGACTTCACCGCTGAGGTAGAGCGTTCTCTCCGTGTCCTCGATGGTGCTATCGCTACATACTCTGCTGCCGACGGTGTGCAGCCACAGTCTGAGACTGTATGGCGCCAGGCCGACAAGTACAACGTTCCGCGTATCGGTTATGTAAACAAGATGGACCGTTCCGGTGCTGACTTCTTCGAGACAGTGCAGCAGATGAAGGATATCCTTGGCGCACACCCAGTGCCAGTGGAAATTCCTATCGGTGCTGAGGAGAACTTCAAGGGTGTTGTTGACCTTATCAAGATGAAGGCTATCCTTTGGCACGACGAGACAATGGGTGCTGAGTATGAGGTGGACGATATTCCTGCTGACCTCGTTGACGAGGCTCAGGAGTGGCACGACAAGATGGTCGAGGCTGCTGCTGACTTCGATGACGACATCATGGAGAAGTATCTCGACGGTCAGGACATTCCTGAGGACCAGCTTATCGCTGCTCTCCGTAAGGGTACCTGCGCACTGGAGATCACTCCTATGACCCTCGGCTCTTCTTATAAGAACAAGGGTGTGCAGCCTCTGCTCGACTATACTTGTGCTTTCCTGCCTTCTCCTGAGGATACTCCGGCTATTAAGGGTACAAACCCTGATACTGGCGAAGAGGAAGACCGTAAGCCTCTTGAGAGCGAGCCGACAGCTGCGCTGGCCTTCAAGATCGCTACTGACCCGTTCATGGGCCGTCTGGTGTTCTTCCGTGTTTACTCCGGTAAGGTAACCGCCGGTTCTTATGTCTACAATCCACGTTCCGGCAAGCGCGAGCGTATCAGCCGTCTGTTCCAGATGAACTCTAACAAGGAGATACCTATGGAGTCTATCGACGCTGGTGATATCGGCGCAGGTGTAGGTTTCAAGGATATCCGTACCGGTGATACCCTCTGCGATGAGGAGCATCCGATTGTACTGGAGTCTATGACATTCCCTGACACCGTGATTTCTGTCGCTGTGGAGCCTAAGAGCCAGGCTGACGTTGCCAAGATGGACAACGGTCTTGCTAAGCTCGCTGAGGAGGACCCGACATTCAAGGTACACACCGATGAGCAGAGTGGACAGACCATCATCTCTGGTATGGGTGAGCTTCACCTCGACATCATCATCGACCGTCTGAAGCGTGAGTTCAAGGTGGAGTGCACACAGGGTAAGCCACAGGTTAACTATAAGGAGGCTATCCTCGGCACTGCTCAGAGCCGTGAGACTTATAAGAAGCAGACTGGTGGTCGCGGTAAGTTCGCTTGCATCGACGTAACAATCGGTCCTAAGGATGAAGATTACAAGGATGGCGACCTGCAGTTCATCAACAACGTCAAGGGTGGTAACATTCCTAAGGAGTTCATCCCATCTGTACAGAAGGGCTTCCAGGATTGCCTCTCTAACGGTGTCCTCGGCGGTTACCCAATGACTGGCCTTAAGGTTACTCTGAACGATGGTAGCTTCCACCCTGTTGACTCTGACCAGCTCTCATTCGAGCTCGTCGCTCACCAGGCTTTCAAGGCTCTCTGCCCGAAGGCACAGCCGGTACTCATGGAGCCTATCATGAAGGTAGAGGTTGTAACTCCTGAGGAGAGCATGGGTGATGTCATCGGTGACCTTAACAAGCGTCGTGGTCTTGTCCAGGGTATGGACGAGGCTCGCAGCGGTGCACGTATCGTAAAGGCTATGGTTCCTCTGGCTGAGATGTTCGGCTATGTTACCGCCCTGCGTACTATCACCTCTGGCCGTGCTACTTCTTCTATGGAGTATGACCACCATGCACCGGTAAGCAACAACCTGGCTAAGGAAATCCTTACTGAGGTTGGCGGACACCCGGAGCTGCTTAAGTAAGCAAAGCATTAACAGGGAGGCGCTGCCATAGCGAATGACTCTTATGGCAGCGTACCTCTTTGTAAAAACAAATATTATAAATCATAACTTTTAAACAGAAATGAGTCAGAAGATTCGTATCAAGCTGAAGAGCTACGACCATCAGCTGGTCGACAAGTCAGCAGAAAAGATTGTGAAGGCTGTGAAGGCTACAGGCGCTATCGTCAGCGGTCCTATTCCACTCCCAACACACAAGCGTATTTACACCGTAAACCGTTCTACATTCGTCAACAAGAAGAGCCGTGAGCAGTTCCAGCTCTCCGACTTCAAGCGCCTTATCGACATCTACAGCGCTTCTCCAAAGACTGTTGACGCTCTGATGAAGCTTGAGTTGCCTTCAGGTGTAGAGGTAGAAATCAAGGTCTAATTGTTTCACCATTCGCAGTCTAAAAGCATCTATAGCATCTATAGCAACTATAGCCTCTATAGCAACTATAGCCTCTATAGCAACTATAGCATCTATAGAAATCTATAAAAATAACATTTAAATATTTTAATTGAAATGCCAGGATTATTAGGAAAGAAAATCGGAATGACATCCGTTTTCAGTGCCGACGGTAAGAATGTACCGTGCACTGTTATCGAAGCTGGTCCTTGTGTTGTAACCCAGGTTAAAACCGTTGAAAAGGATGGTTACAAGGCTGTTCAGTTAGGTTTCGGAGAGGCAAAGGAAAAGAGAACTTCCGCTCCTCTTAAGGGACACTTCAAGAAAGCCGGCACAACACCAAAGAAGCACTTGGCCGAGTTCAAGTTTGACGAGGAGCATAACCTCGGAGACACTATTACAGTTGATATCTTCAACGATGCACAGTTTGTCGACGTCGTCGGCACATCGAAGGGTAAAGGCTTCCAGGGTGTCGTTAAGCGTCACGGATTCGGCGGTGTAGGACAGTCTACTCACGGACAGGATGACCGCGCCCGTAAGCCGGGATCTATCGGTGCCTGCTCGTACCCTGCAAAGGTCTTCAAAGGCATGCGCATGGGCGGCCAGATGGGAGGCGACAGAGTAACTACTCAGAACCTTCAAGTGTTAAAGGTAATTCCAGAGCAGAAC
>ONDK01000019.1 GCA_900316565.1 uncultured Prevotella sp.
CTTCAGGAATGTGTCCTTGACGCCATCGTTGACGATAAGGTCGACATAGCGCTGACGGGCACGCTGCTCTGGATCGTCGAACTTGTCATAAGCAACACCATCCTTATACTTCACGATAGGCAGTGGCTTAAGGCTCTTCGACAGAAGCTTTATGCTCTCGACATGAACGGAAATCTCTCCCATCTGTGTGCGGAAGACATATCCCTTGACGCCAATAATATCGCCGATGTCCAAGAGTTTCTTGAACACCTTATTATACATATCCTTATCTTCGCCGGGGCATAAGTCGTCACGGCTGATGTAAAGCTGTATTCTGCCTTTGCTGTCCTGAAGCTCTGCAAACGATGCCTTGCCCATGATACGCTTACCCATAAGGCGTCCGGCAATGGTTACCTCACGCTTCTCGTTCTCATTGAAGTTGGCCTTGATGTCATCGCTCCACGCGTTGACCGGGAACTCCTCGGCTGGATATGGATTAATGCCCATATCACGGAGTGCCTGCAAACTCTGGCGGCGGCCAATCTCCTGCTCACTAAGCTCTAATATGTTCATTTCTAATTTACAATGTAGTTTTACCAATCTGCAAAGTTAGTAAAAAGAAATGGATTCTGTTCTCGTTTTATTTTTTTTAATATTGTAGGCTTATGAAAACGAATGTCTTGCAGCTTACAGATACGTTGAAGAAGATTGTTTATGACTATTAATAAGACTGTGAAATGAAAAATATATATATCAAGCCTATTACCGAATTGACAACTGTTGAACCGACACGGATTATGGCGGGGTCTTTCAAGCAATACAAGGAGAACGGCTTCGTCAACACTAAGGTCGGTCACTATGTCGGTGGAATCCTCCACTCTTACAAGGATGAAGTCAACAACGGTGACGATGAGTACATCAACCTTGCCAAGGGTCACAATTGTTGGGATGAGGAATCCGACGAATGGGACAAATGGTAAAAGCCTACAAGAGAAGGTGGATCCTACAGATTATGGGAGGCATTAGCCCTCACGGAAGAAGTCTAGTGCCTCCTTGACCTCATCCTCAGTAAGAGTTTGGTTGATATGAATCTCGCCAATACCGGAGAGAAGGGTTACATTGATTTCATTGCCCGTGTTCTTCTTATCGTGGTGCATCAGTTCGATGAGCTTCGGATAGTCGTCGCAGGTTATGGTGAACTGTCCGTAGTTCTCTCTTATAAACGCCACCGTCTGGCGCAGCTTGTCCTGTGGGAAGCCGTCCCTTATGGCGCTGAGGTATAGTTCCGGAATCATACCGAAGGCCACGGCATAGCCATGGAGCAGCGGTGTTTCGGTTTTCAGAGAGAAGCTCTCGAAGGCATGTCCGAACGTATGCCCGAAGTTCAATGCCTTGCGTATGCCTTTCTCGTGTGGGTCCTCTTTCACGACACGCTCCTTCACCTTAACGCTTCTTCCGAGCATGGAAGCCAACTTGCGCAGATCCGGCTCAGCGATATTGAAGTTTATCAGCTCTGCCCAGTGCTTCTCGTTGGAGATGAGCCCGTGTTTAAGCATCTCTGCATATCCGGAGCGTATGTTCTTCTCGTCGAGTGTCTTTAGGAAGTTCGTGTTAAGGATGACGAAGTTAGCGTCGTTGAACACACCAATCTCGTTTTTCAGTCCTCCGAAGTTTATGCCCGTCTTTCCGCCTACGCTGGCGTCGACCATGGCGAGCAGTGTCGTAGGAATGTTTATGAAGTTCATCCCCCGCTTGAATGTTGATGCCGCGAAGCCTCCCAGGTCGGTGACCATTCCGCCTCCGAGGTTTATGACACATGAGTGTCTGGTAGCCTTTCCTTTCTGGAGTTCTTTCCAAACGTATGTCAGTGAGTCGATGTTCTTGTTCAGATCTGTTGCGCCTATTGTTATAAGGTAAGCCCCGTGAAGGCAGAAGAAGTCCTTCACGAGCGGCCAGCAGACTTTGGCTGTCGTCTCGTCGGTGATAACAAAGATGCGGTCGTGCTCGCATTCGGTGAGGGCTGTTGCCAGTTCAGTCTCAAAATTCTTTGAAATGATAATTCTCTGCTCCATAACAATAACGTATTAGTTTTATGCAAATATACCAATATTCCTTTATCCGTTCACTATATCCAATTCTTTTTTTAACAACCTTTTACTATCAGATTGCTATTTTTGCGCACATCAGTGTTACGGTGTGCAATAAATTTGCACTAAATCTGTTCAGTTTCAAATTATCAATGGTTATGCTCTATGTCCTTAGGAAGATGATGAAGTAGCAATGTTCCACGATTTCATTTCTCCTATGGCCTGACCATTCAAGTCTAAGGGAAATGTAGATTTCAGTGAATTTATTTTACAGTATTCCAATACCTATGCTTTTGGCTTGTAAAACCTATGCTTTTACCTTGTAAAACCTATGCTTTTACGTCGTAAAACCTATGCTTTTAGGACGCAAAACAATACAAATTGGTAAGTCGCTGACAGTCAGTGGATAGCAAGGATGAAAAAGAACTTGTCTTTGTTTGAATTATTTTTACAATACGAACGCCCTGGCAGACGACCGTTGATGAAGGGGAATGTCGGTAGGGTTTGTTCCGTTTGATATGAATAGTTGAGCAAAAACGGGCGTTCGTTGAAAAAATACGTGTTATAAGAAATAAATGACTACCTTTGCAGCACTTAAAACAAGTAACACGATCAAAATTACAGTTATGAGAAAGTTAATACTCACGATGGTTCTGCTTCTTTCAGCCGTAGCGATTATAGCTCAGGACAGAACCATTACCGGTACGCTCTACGACGGAGAGGTTAAGGAGGCTGTGCCTTACGCGGCTGTTCAGCTGCTCAAGGACAATGCCGACTCCACCTATGTCACCGGAGTGACGACCGACGAGAAGGGACAGTTCGCACTTGTCGCACCGTCGAACGGACGTTATATAGTGCGTGCTAGCTATGTAGGTTATAAGACTATTGTACAGAACGTTACTGTTTCCAATAACCAGAACGTGAAGATAGGACAGTTGGAACTCTATAATGACACGCACTACCTTAAGGAGGTGACCGTGACGGCCACGCCGCCGAAGGTTGTCCTTAAGAACGACACCTTCCAATATAACGCTGCCGCCTACACGGTGCCCGAAGGTTCCACGCTCGAAGCCCTTGTCAAGAAGCTTCCTGGCGCAGTGGTCAGCGACGATGGAACGATAAAGATTAACGGCAAGCAGGTGAAGAAAATTCTTATTGACGGAAAGGAGTTTATGACCGGAGATACCAAGACCGCCATCAAAAACCTCCCAACCTCGATAGTGAACACCATTAAGGCTTATGACCAGCAGAGTGACCTAAGCCGTGTTACGGGTATCGACGACGGAGAGGAGCAGACGGTGCTTGACTTCGGCGTGAAGAAAGGCATGAACAAAGGTCTCTTCTCAAATATCGACTTGGGTGTAGGCACCAAGAGCCGCTATGCTGAGCGCGGTATGGCGGCTTACTTCAATGATAAGTTCAGGATGATGGCATTTGTCAATGCCAATAATGTCAATGACATGGGCTTCGGCGGAGGCCCTCGTGGTGGTTTCGGCGGATTACGTCAGGGGTTAAACGCCACGAAAATGGTAGGCCTCAATCTCAATTATAACAATAACAAAACCTTCCAGTGGGATGGCTCCGTCAGGTGGAACCACTCCGATGGCGACGCACGGACGCGTGTCTCGTCGGAGAACTTCGTGGCCACTCAGGGCTCCTACGGCAACAGTCTCTCCCAAGCTTATACCCGCTCCAACTCCTGGGACGGCCGTTTCCGCCTGGAGTGGAACCCCGACTCGATGTGGGATATTATGTTCCGCCCAAGCATTCAGCTTTCCAAGAGCGACGGCAACACCGTCCGTACGTCAGCGTCATACAATGATGATCCTTACGACTATACCGACGAGCCGCTGGCAGACGAGGAAATCAAAAAGCTCGATGAGAAAGGGCTGATGGTCAACACGCAGAACAGCACGTCGATAACCTATGGCGACGCCACCAAACTGGGCGGTATGGTTCAGGTGAACAGGAAATTCGGAAAGAGAGGCCGTAACATAACCCTTCGTGTCGACGGTGATTATGACGATGAAGACTCGAAGACTTTCTCCACTCAGGACATACAGTATTTCCAACTCGTCAACTCCCTCGGCGGCGACTCCACATACCGTGCGTACCGTTTCAATACCATGCCGGTGAAGTCATGGGACTACTCCCTGCAGGCTACGTACAGTGAGCCGATAGCAGACAGAACCTATCTGCAGCTGTCGTATAAGTACAAGTACTCCTTCTCGAAGAGCGACCGCTCGACGTATGACTTCTCCAATCTCCCTTCCGGCACTTTCTCCGGCGTTACTCCCGCTTATCGGTCGTGGAACAGCTATCTCTCGTTGCTCACCAACCCATTGGAGGACTATTTCGACAATGACCTGAGCCGTTACTCTGAGTATAGGAACTATATCAACGAGATACAACTTATGCTGAGAATGAACAGGACGAAGTGGCGGTTGAACGTTGGTGTTATGGCACAGCCGCAACATTCGAGCTATATGCAGGACTACCTCGGAGTGCACGTGGATACAACAAGGAACGTGATGAATTGGAGTCCGACCCTCGATTTCCGGTATAAATTCAATAAGCAGAGCAACCTCCGCATCAACTACCGCGGTACGTCTTCTCAGCCGTCGATGAGTCAGCTGCTCTCCATCACCGATAATACCGACCCGCAGAATGTTTCCGTGGGTAACCCGGGCTTGAAACCGGCGTTCACCAACCGTCTGCGGCTGTTTTACAACACCTACCGTCAGAGCCATTACCAAGGCTTCATGTCGTTCTTGAATTTCTCCACGACACGTAATGCCATCGGCAATAGCGTGTATTACGACGCGGAGACCGGTGCCAGAACCGTGCGCCCAGTGAACGTGAATGGAAACTGGGATGCCAGCGCGGCGGTAATGTTCAATACAAGCATAGACTCTGCCGGAATATGGAACGTTAATACGTTTACGAATCTCAACTACAACCGTTATGCCAGCTATCTCCAACTGCGTACAATGGACGAGATGGCGAAGAACATTACTAATAGCACAACGGTCAGCGAGCGTCTCTCTGCAAGCTACAGACTCTCATGGCTGGAGGTGGAACTCGACGGTTCGCTCAACTATACCCACACCAAGAACAACCTTCAGTCGGCCAGCAACCTCAACACATGGCAGTTTGCATACGGAACGAACATCAATCTGACGCTGCCGTGGAACATGAGCATTTCTACCGACCTGCATGAACAGAGCCGCCGCGGATATAATGACGCGTCGCTGAACACTAATGAGCTGCTGTGGAACGCACAGATAGCACAGTCGCTGCTGAAGGGTAACGCTCTGACGCTCAGCGTGCAGTTCTATGATATACTTCACAATCAGAGCAACCTCAGCCGTTCGATATCGGCCACGAGCCGCACCGATACGGAGTATAACTCCATCAATAGTTATGTGATGTTCAAAGCCAGCTACCGTCTGAACCTCTTCGGTGGTAAGGCGGCGCGTCAGGGCGACCACGGTCCTGATGGCCCTGGCGGTGGCTTCGGTAAACCAAAAGGCGGCGGACGGCCTATGGGGCCTCCTCCTGGCGGCGGCCACGGTGGTGGTCCTATGTGGTAAGAAGTCGCTCGATAACTTTCGGAAAGTACTTCATTTCGAGCTCATGCTCCTTTGCGGCAATATCGTCGGCACTGTCTGCCGGAGATATTGCCGTTTTGTATTGTGCTATTATCTCTCCGGCATCGTATTCGCGGCTCACCCAATGGACTGTCATCCCCGTCTCTGTCTCTCCAGCCGCCTTTACGGCCTCGTGGACGTGATGCCCATACATACCTTTGCCACCGAACTTCGGCAGAAGGGCGGGGTGGATGTTTATCATCCTGTGGTCGAAGGCATCTATGAGAAAGTCGGGGATGAGCAGCAGGAAACCGGCGAGGACAATGAAGTCGATGTGCTCTCGCTCCATCATGGCGAGGACTTTCTCACGGTCGTTAAACTCCTGGCGTGTCATGACGCAGGTCTTTACGCCCAGCCGCTTGGCGCGGGCCAGAGCGTAGGCGTCGGCACGGTTGCTTATGACGAGTGCTGTCTCGGCCTTGCCGTTCTGCTGGAAGTAACGTATGATGTTCTCACAGTTTGTTCCGTTGCCGCTTACTAAAATACAGATTCTTTTCATTGCTTCGTTAGTATATAAAAAAAGACTGTGCCAAGGACAGACGGGGCTGTCCTATGGCATAGTCTTGTAGTTTTTTCGTTAGTGTGCAGTACCGTCGGATGGCGTAAGCTGAAGTCCTATGGTGGTCAGTCCCGGTATCTGGTCCATGTTCATGGCATGGCTGACGGTAAAGACCACTGAGTCGCCCTTTGCGACGGTTATCTGTCCGGTGCGATAGAGGAAGTCGTCGGAACTTATTCCGCCACGTCCGCTCATGTGTCCGTTGTTGTCGAAGACGTTGCATCTGACAGTTTTGTGGAAGCTCTTTCCCGACGGATAGACGGTCCAGTTGATATTGATGCCCAAATCCCGGAAAGGATAGCTGCTGGTGGCCCTGAAGCCCACGTACATATTGTAGGTTCCCGGTGTCAGACGGCAGACATTGAAGTCGACCGTATCAGAACGGTCCCATCCTTCGATGTCGAGTGCACGGTATCTGTCGTATGCCCGGCCGTTGTTGCAGCCCGTGAGGGCGACGATAGCCATCAAGAGAATTATTATATATAATGTATAGCGTTTCAACTGTTCCTGGTGCTTATTGCCGGTGGGGTTTGTCCAGCATGATGTGTTGTTTTTTTAAAGCATGGTAGGGACTGTCCACGACCATGCTATTGTTTCTGCTCCTTGTTGCCGTTGTTCTTAGGCTTTTGCTTCTTCTTGCGACGCTTCTTCGACTTGTCGAAGCGGCTGATGTCATCGTTGGCAAGGAGATCGATAGGTTTCTTTTCCGGCTTGATATTTTCCTCATTCTGCAAGGACAGCGGTTTCTCGCCTTTCTTGTTCATCTCGATAATCTGCTTGGCACGCTCCGCGCTGATGTCCTCCAGGTTGGCGGCCATCTTCTTGTCGGTAGAGTAAGTGCAGACACCACTCAGTATGTCGGTTTTGAAGAGATAGTACTCACCGTCCTGCGTCTCCAACGGTATCTCCTTGCTAGGCAGTTTCTTGCGTGCCTCGATATACTCGTCGATCTCGTAGTTGAGACAGCATTTCAGCTTGGCGCACATGCCAGCGAGCTTCGTCGGGTTGAGGGAGAGATCCTGGATGCGGGCCGAGTTTGTGGAGACGGTGGTGAAGTTCTTTATCCATGTGGCGCAACAGAGCTCACGGCCGCAGGGACCTGTCCCGCCGATACGGCCGGCCTCCTGGCGTGCTCCGATTTGTCGCATCTCTATCCTGACGTGGAAGGCTGCGGCGAGGTCCTTGATGAGCTGGCGGAAATCGACGCGCTCGTCAGCGATATAGTAGAATATGGCTTTGTTGCCGTCGCCTTGATACTCCACGTCTCCAATTTTCATTTTCAGGCCCAGACCTTTTGCAATCTTACGGCTTTCAATCATCGTGTCGTGCTCGCGGGCCTTAGCCTCGCGGAACTTGTCCATGTCGATGGGCTTTGCCTTACGGTATATGCGCTTGATGTCGTCCGGACTTTTTATGTTTGCCTTGCGTATCTGAAGGAGGACAAGGCGGCCGGTGAGTGTTACCACACCGATGTCATGGCCCGGATTGGCCTCTACGGCAACGTAATCGCCTTTCTCCAGTGGCAGGTGGTTGACGTTATGGTAATAGCCTTTGCGGGTGTTCTTGAACTGAACCTCCACAAGGTCGGTGCTCTCTGCGTTTCCCGGCACGTCGGCGAGCCAGTCGTAGGTGTTGAGCTGACGGTCCTGACGTCCGCAAGCACCATGACAAAGGCCACGGTCGCAGCCGTGCCAGAGTTCGAATTTCATATTCTTATAATCCATCTTGTATCTTTTCCTTTGGCTCACGGAGCGTGTTACGCTTCCGGGAGCTCTATATGTTTTTTTATTTTGTAAGTAATAGCACAATCATTTTCAGTGCCAGGTCGAAGAACACTATCTTTGCATTTGCGTTCTGACCAAGGTCACGGTAGGCGGTCTGAAGCACGTCGTTGATGCCTATGACATTGGCTTCATTGATGAACCTGGCGAAGTTCCGTGAGAAACCTGCTTCTTCCCTGGTCTGGTAGTTGAGCTCAGGATTGTGGAAATTGTATACGAAGTTCTCACGTACCTGACGCTGGAAGTAGACAATCATGCGGCGCTGCTTGTCGCGTCCGTATGCGCTTACGGCATCGGTCCATTTCTTAAGGTCCTTGACACGGCGCATGTAGCACAGACGCATGAGCGTCTCGAACATGTCGAGAAACTGGCGCTCCTCGTTGCCGACGTCGATGGCCTGCAAGGCTTCGCTCCAACTGCCGTGGGCTATGCGGCTGATGCGTGTGGAATCGTCCTCGTTGATGCTGCGGCGGGTTATAAGTGCCTGACGGATGTCGTCCTCGGCGATGCGCTTAACGTCGAACCTCTGTGTACGGCTGCGGATGGTCTCCAGCAGTTTCTCCGGTTCCTCACTGACAAGGAGGAAGATGGTGCCCTTAGGCGGCTCTTCCAATAGCTTCAGTATCTTGTTGGCACATTCGAGGTTCATAAGCTCCGGCAGCCAGATGATGGAGACTTTGTAGCCGCCTTGACTAGACTTTATGGAAAGTTTGTGAAGGAGTGCCTCGCTCTCTCCGGCCGTGATGATGGCTCTTTTTTTGTCGTCGCCAATCTGTGCAGTCCATTGTGCGATGGAGAAGTAGCGTGTCTTGGTGATGAGGCTGTGCCATTCCTGGGCGAAGTCGTCGCTGACGGGCTTGTAGTCGGAGGCCATCGACGGCA
The DNA here is from genome assembly GCA_900316565.1 of uncultured Prevotella sp. Classification (GTDB taxonomy): domain Bacteria; phylum Bacteroidota; class Bacteroidia; order Bacteroidales; family Bacteroidaceae; genus Prevotella. Next base: position 8,939 of record ONDK01000019.1, read on the forward strand.
GCTTTATGGTGGGGTAGGTGAAGTGAAGGTCGGGATGTTCGAAGTTGTCGAGCATAGCCTTGGCGTTGTTGTAGTTCGGATTGTCTTCCGGATTGAGCAGAAGACTGGCAAAGGCTACGGCCAAGGCCAGCTTGCCGGTACCGCTTGGTCCCGTGAAGAGCATAGCATGGGGTACGCGGTTCTCCTTGATGAGTTGCAAGAGCCGCTCTTTAGCTTCTTTCTGTCCTATAACATCGTCGAACGTCATATCACTTTTGATTTTTCCTGTATTCTGTTTCTCGCTGTGGAGTTATTCCTCCAACAGCCTGCTGACTACCTCGCGTACACTGTCGACGGCACTGACAGTGTAGAAGTGGACATTGTTTATGCCGTGGCGGTAGAGGTCGCGGACCTGTCGTGTAGCCCATTCCACTCCCAGCTGGCGTGCCTCGTCGTCGCTGGTGCAGTGGCGTGCCAGTCCTGCAAGCTCCTCAGGAATGTCGCAATGGAACGTCTTGGGCACTACGGTGAGCTGCGAGAGTTTGGCGAAAGGCTTGATGCCGGGGATGATTGGAATGGTGATGCCCATGGAGCGGGCCTTGTCGAGGAAGGCATAGAACTTGCTGTTGTCGTAGAAAAGCTGGGTAACGGCATACTCTGCGCCGAGGTCCTGCTTCTCTTTTAAGTACATCATGTCCTGCTCAAGGTTGGGAGCCTCCTCGTGTTTCTCGGGATATGCCGCCACGCCGAAATGGAAAGGAGCTCCGGGATGCTTTATGGGCGTGCCGTCAACGAACAGTCCTTCATTGAACTTGTTGACCTGTTTGATAAGCTCCGTGGTATGGGCATAGCCTCCGTCGACGGGAGTGAAACGCCTGTCCTCGCGTGCCTTGTCGCCGCGGAGAAGCATGAGGTTGTCTATGCCGAGTATCTGCAGGTCGATGAGCTCGTACTCTATGCGCTCTGCGGTTGCTCCTGAGCAGATGACGTGTGGACAGACGGGTATGCCATAACGCTGCTGGATGGCAGCGGCAATGGCTATGGTGCCGGGGCGGCGCCTTATGCTCTGCCGTTCGAGAAGACCATCCTCGCGCTGGCGGTAGACAAACTCACTGTGATGGGTGGTGATGTTTATGAAGAGAGGATTGAAATCCTTCAACTTGTCGATGGAACGGAACAGACCCTCTGTGCCGTTGCCTTTCAGCGGAGGCAGCACCTCGAACGAGAAATGCCGTCCTTTATTGTCGTTTAGTATTTGCTTTATATTCATCTCGCCTGTTTTATAGCCCACAAAAGTACAAAAAAGTTATGATAAAGTGTGATTTTATTCTTAAAATGTGGCAATATGTTGTGGAAAGTTCCGTTATAACCATGTGTAAACTGACAAAAGAATAGACCAGAAGCTATACTTGAATCTTAACACTTAAAAACTATATATGGATAAAATCAATTACAACGAAAGGGGTAGTCGCGGCTATCTCGTTAGTATTGTGATGGTTGCCGTACTCGGCGGCCTGCTTTTCGGATATGACACCGCGGTCATCTCCGGCGCTGAGAAGGGACTTCAGGCTTTCTTCCTCGGTGCACCCGACTTCAAGTATTCTGACTTCATGCATGGATTTACTTCCAGCTCGGCCCTCATAGGCTGTATCATCGGCTCTGCCCTGTCGGGTTTCTTTGCCGGACATTTCGGGCGTAAGAAGTCATTGATCTTCGCCGGCGTCTGCTTTTTCATATCGGCATGGGGCAGTATGAACCCGGAGACCTTCGGGTTGCTGCCTTACGGGAAGCCGTCGTGGGACCTCCTGGTGGTCTTCAACCTCTATCGTGTGCTCGGAGGAATAGGCGTGGGCATGGCTTCAGCGCTCTGCCCTATGTACATCGGTGAGATTTCACCAAGTAATATCCGTGGTATGCTGGTGTCGTTCAACCAGTTTGCCATTATCTTCGGTCAGCTGGTGGTTTACTTTGTGAACTTCCTTATTCTCGGCGACCATACAAATCCGGTCATAGAGTCTATCGGTCAGGGCTTCTCGGCCGTTATGCCGAACAGCGACCCATGGACCATCACTACCGGATGGCGTTACATGTTTGGTTCGGAGTGTATCCCGGCAGGACTTTTCACCATTCTTATCTGCTTTGTTCCGGAGTCTCCCCGTTACCTCGTTATGTCTGGCCAGGACAACAAGGCCCTGTCAGTTCTTTCGCGTATCAATGGCTTCTCTAAGGCTGAGGAGATTATAAAGGAGATAAAGTCGACACTGACGACGAAGACGGAAAAGCTCTTCACCTATGGTTTCATGTGTGTCTTCGTCGGTATCATGCTCTCTGTTTTCCAGCAGGCAGTAGGTATCAACGCCGTGTTGTACTATGCTCCTCGTATTTTCAACGACATGGGCATGGGCAATCCTATGATGCAGACAGTCATGATGGGTGTCATCAATATCTCGTTTACCCTTGTCGCCGTGTTCACCGTTGAGAAAATCGGTCGCAAGCCGTTGCTTATCTGGGGTTCCGTCGGTATGGCCATTGGTGCCTTCATTGTTGCCGCAACCTTCGGAAACCAGTCGCTCAACATGGTAACAATGGTTGCGCTGATGGTCTATTCAGCAAGCTTCATGTTCTCTTGGGGACCGATATGCTGGGTATATATGGCTGAGTTGTTCCCGAATACTATCCGTGGCACCGCTACCGCAATAGCTGTTGCCTTCCAGTGGATATTCAACTTCATCGTTTCTTCTTCGTTTGTACCGATGTTCAACATGCATCTTGCAAAGGGAGATGACTTCGGACACTGGTTCACTTACGGTCTCTATGGTGTTATCTGTGTTGTTGCCGCTGTCTTCGTGTGGAAGCTTGTGCCTGAGACTAAGGGCAAGACACTTGAGGACATGACCGCTCTGTGGAAGGCACGTATGAAGAAGTAATATGTGTTCTATGACGTTGATAAATAAGAGATTGTATTAAAATCTGCAAAAGATGCAAAAAATATAAGATTTTATGGGCGCAGGCGAAACAACAATAAAAAATTATTGGTAACTTTGCGCCCGTAAACATCAACGGACTGGTGAATTAGGTACTCTAATCTTGATGGTTATTTCCACGTTAACCGGTGACGGCAATAGTGGATTTTAGGTGTTAGTTAATTGAAGTTGGTTAAGATTGTTTAGGATAGATAAAGAAAGAGGGTGAAAGTCGTTTCCCCTTATAAGCTATGTTGTTTATGTAGAGTCTCTTCCATCAGTCCAACAAAATAAAAGTGGATGCTTTCTCTAAGGAAGGCATCCACTTTTTACGTATATGTAGTTTCGAAATTGACGGTGGAAATGGCATTGAAGGCGCTAGAAATATTCCGGCTTTGAGTAGTAGGCGTTTAGAATTCCTACAAAGTTGTTAGCCAGATTAAGGCATTCGGCGTTGGAGTTTATGAATGCCTTGCTCCATACCTTCTTGTCTCCGCTGTTCTTGAACGGTGCTACGCTGCCAACAGGAAGCCATACCGTGCCGTAGGAAGGTCCTGCCTCCCGGCCATAGGGGGCGGTGTTAACATACCGCTGGACCTTCATAGTCAGTGTGAGCTTTCTGCTTGCAATGTCGACGACCATCTCTCCGTGCGCATCAATGGACATCGCGAAAGACACAGAGCCGTCGCTGTATATTATCTTCGGAAACGTTGTCTTGATGACAATGTGCTCCGCTGACGAACTCTTGTAGTCAATCTGTCTCTCGGTGCGTCTTTGGGCTACAAACATCCTTATACAGTCGTAGACGGAAGCGACATACAGAGAGTCATCTGCCGGTATGTTGAACACATAGCAGATGGAGCTGTCCTTGTCGATTTTCCCTAATTTCAGGACATTATCCGCCCATTTTGTGGTCTTCGTCTCTACTTCGTTGAACTGTTTTGCCGCCTTGTTTATCTCAGAGGCGTCGAAGATGGATGTTGTCTGAGCTATACACATGTATGGGGACAATGACAGCAGAACAGTCATGATTATAGATATTGCTGGTTTCATAATTATTCTATTTTAGTAATGCTCGTCAAGTCGTTAATCCGCCGTGGTGTCCTGCGCAGACTTAAACGTAGGACTCCAGGAACTTCAGCGTGCCTTTGACATTCAGTATTGTCTCTGTAGCTGGCACGAGAACGGTCTCTCCGGCGTTGAGTGTTGTGGTGTTGCCCTCAGAGTCGGTAACGGTTCCCTCGCCGCCGACGCCTATGAGAATCACGAAGGAGTCGAGGTCGCTGTAGTCAAGCGTCATCGGTTCTGTGAGGTCGTAGAGGGTCGTGGTGAAGAACTTGCACTGCACAAGGTTCATAGGTTCATTCTCCTTGTGCTCGTAATGTGTGCGATAGTCGTCCTTCACGGTGTAGTCGATGCTCTCAGCGGCTTCCTTTATGTGCAGCTGACGGTAGTTGCCATTCTTGTCCTTACGTTTAAAGTCATAGATACGGAACGTAACATCGCTGGTCTGCTGTATCTCGGCGAGAAAGCATCCTGCCCCTATGCTATGGATACGTCCTGACGGCAGAAAGAAACAGTCGCCTTCCTTTACGGGATACTCGGCAATGGCGTCGGTGATGGTGTCGTTTTCCACCATTTCCTTATATTGCTCCGGTGTTATCTTTTTCTTAAGACCGCTGCGGAGTTTGGCGTCCGGGTCAGAAGGCATGATATACCACATCTCTGTCTTTCCCATAGGGTAGCCCAGTCTGTGTGCTGTCTCGTCATTAGGATGGACCTGTATGGACAGTTGCTTCTTGGCATCAATGAACTTTATAAGCAAGGGAAAGACATCGCCGAAGCGCTCGTAGTTTTCCTCACCTACCAGCTTGCCCTTCAACTTTGCTACAAGGTCATTAAGTTTTGTGCCTGCGTATTCACCATCGCTGATGATGGTCTCGTTGTCTTTAACACCTGATACCTCCCAACTCTCGCCGACCTGGCTGAGTTTGCTGTCAAGGTGCTTGAAGGGGATAATCTTGTCGCCTCCCCAAATGGTCTGCTTCAGCAGAGGCTGAAATTTTATCAACATTTTTTTTAATAACTTTTTACAGGAGACACCGTCTGCCTTGCGTATAGACAAGGATGTTCGAACGGTAATTCAGCCTGTATTTTAACTCAAACTGTATTTTATTTCTCTAAACAATAATCTTTGTCTTGCGGTACTTTTCCCGGAATTCCGAGGGTGAGCAGCCTTTCTTCCGTTTGAAGATGCGGTTAAAATTGCTGAAGTTGTTGTATCCGCAATTGAATGAGATGTTGGCTATGCTGTCCTGTGTGTCGAGCAGCATGCGCGTTGCATAGCCCAGCCGCGTGTCGATGATATAGTCCGACAGTGTGCGTCCGGTGTGGAGTTTGAAGAAGCGGCTGAAAGCACTCTGGCTCATATTGGCAATGTCGGCCAGTGTTTCGAGCTTTATCTCATACATGTAGTTCTCGTTGATGTAGTTTTTTACCTTCAGTACTCTTCGGCTGTCGTCCTCAACCTTGACCTTTGCGTATGCACTTGAGGCAAGACTTCGTGCTCCGTCCTCCTCGGAAAGGATGTGCAGGATGCGTATGAACTGCATCAGAGCTTCGAACCTGTCCTGTATTCCACTGATGGAAGTGATGAGCCCGTACACCTTCATTATGGCTTGCATAGGGAAGGCAAGTCCTTTCTGTGCTTCTTTCAGCATTTGGTGGATACTGGCGAACGGTGTTTTCTCAAAGAGACCGTCCTCCTCATCAAGCCCGAATTTGAACTGTACGGTTATCTCCCGCACATCCTGCGATGTACAGTTGTTCTGCTCCCACACATGCTCCAGCACCGGTGATGTGATAAGAACGAGGTCGTAGTTCCCTATAACCTCAGAAGAGTCGCCGACGATTCTTCTCACTCCATTCGCGTTTTCCACAAAATTGAGTTCGTATACCTCATGGTTATGAATAGGGTAGGCGAATTCTTTCTTTTTCCTGTCTGCGATATAGAGTGCGTCCTTGCCCATCAATGGCGTTATTTCATGCAAAACACGATCTGCCATATTTCCTTTCTTTCTTTAAGTTTCTTGTATTTCAAGTTGCAAATATAGAAAATTTTCCAGAAGAAAAAGAAAATATGGCAGAAAAATGTTTATGAAAAATGTGCAATTCCTTTAAATGTCGCGTTCCATAATCTCAAGGCACATACGGCTGTTGTGGTACGGGCATTTCCAGAAACCCGCCTTGTCATCATCATAGTTGATGCTTCCATCGTCGAGACGAGCCCAGTGCCATTCTCCATTTTCGGTGTCTATGAGATACTTCTTGATGTATTCCCAAGCCCTGATGCATTTGCCCAGGTCCTGTGCACTGCCGAAGTGCTCATAGATATTCGCGTGGCCTATGACACTCTCACACATCACCCACCACTGGCGTTGCCTGTCCTCGCGTCCGTCGTCGAGCCATTTCTCATAGATGGTGCTGCCGTCGGGCTGCAGGCCTTCGTCAGCTGCGTTGGCAATGTATCTTACTATCGGCTCTATGCGTTCAAGGGTTGCCTTGTCGCCGAGGACGAGTGCCGTTTCATGCAGCAGCCAGCTGGCCTCGATGTCGTGTCCGAAGGACTGTATGTTGCGCTTGCCTTCCCATTTGTCGTTGAAGAAAAGGTCGAGGTGATATGTTTCCTTGTTCAGGATTTTCTCTGTGAAGATGTCAACGAGGTTGCGTACCGAGTGTTCCACCTTACCTCTGAGAGTAGTCCGTTCCTCATCGGTCAAAACAAGGGATGCCGGATGGTCGCCTTTAAGAACGCGCAGCAGGTTTGTGTACGGCTCGATGATATGCAGGTGGGTGTTCATGGTCCGTGAGCCGTTCTCATCCTTGTCGGAGAGGCGCATGTCGGCGATGGGCTTCCAGTCCCTGGTGAGTGCCTCGATATATCCGTTGTTCTGGCGGTCGAAGGCATGCTCTTCGATATCGTGGTACATCTTTACGGCACAGTCGAAAGCCTTTCTGTCTCCATTGGCGCGTGCCAGCTCGCTCATGCCGTAGATGGTGAAGCCGATGGCGTAGGTCTGCTTCTTCTCGTCAAGTGGATTGCCGTCGCAGTCGACGCTCCAGTAAACACCGCCATCCTCCTTGTCAACAAAGTGGTCGAGGATGTAGTCTCTTGCGCGTTCGGCCGCTTTCAGATACTCGGGCTTCCTCAGCACACGGTATGCTGCTGAGAAGGCCCACAGGATGCGGGCGTTGAGTATGGCTCCCTTTTCGGCTTCCGGGTGCACCTTATCGTGTCCGTCGACGCGACCGTAATAGCCTCCGCGTTCATTGTCGGTCACTTTTTCAATCCAGTACTTGAGGATGTTGTTTTCAAGACAGTCGCGAAACTGCTTCTTAAGTTCTTCCATATCGTTTCTTCTTTTTACTTCTTGATGGGGTATTTAATGAGCAATACAATCATCAAAGCTGCTATTATAGCAGGGAACAGCGAGAACAGCGACCAAATCATGTTGAGTACCGATGGGGTGATGGATGCTGGGTCTACAATGGAATTGCCACTTGCGTCGGTTGTCATACTTGCTCCGGCAATGCCGAGGAACAGTGCTACTAGTGCACCTGAGATCGCGGTTCCGAGCTTCTGAGCCATTGTTCCTGATGAGAATATCAGACCTGTAGATGATGTGCCGTTCTTTTCCGTGGCATAGTCCGCAACGTCAGAGTACATTGACCATAGCAGCGGTGAATAGATGCCTATTCCCATGGATGTCAGTATCACGATGGCTACCATCACCCAAATCCATGAGGCTTTCATAGGAATGAAGAAAAAGATAACGGAGAATGCCAAGCAGATGATTGCCGCTACCATGAACGCTTTCTTTTTAGAGCCCATCTTCTTGGTGAACCAAGGTGAGATACCGCCGAAAATCATGCATGTCAACTCACCAAAGGTCATGAAGACGGTGTAGTTGATGATGAGATGTCCCATGGTTATATCTCCACCAAGGCAGTATGTGAACATGTATCCTGCAGCTGCATAACGGAAGCCGTTGAAGAAGTTGGTGCAAACGCTAATGGCAGTGAGATAGAGCCAAGGCACGTTCTTCACTAGGTCTATGAATTGCTTGCCGGAGTATTTCTCGGCCCTTTTCGGTTTTAGCCTTTCCTTAGTCATCATTCCGCATGCGAATGTCATTACGGCCGCGATGATACCGAAGAAGATGCCAATCATGGAGTACTGATGCTGCTCTGTGCCTCCAACCATTTTCTGCACGTATGGGAACGACAAGAGGGTGATGAAGCCCATGGCGTAGGCGCCTACCATTCTGAACGACGAGAACTGGTTTTTCTCATTGTCATCGTCGGTCATCACTCCTAAGAGAGAGCCGTATGGCACGTTCACCATGGTGTATATAGCCATCATTGCCAGATAGAGCGTATAGGCGTATATACGCTTGCCTGTTATATCGAAGTCGGGAGTCTGGAGCAACAGGGCGAAGATGAGTCCGAAAGGCAGTGCTCCAAAGATGAGGAATGGTCTGTACGTGCCCCACTTCGACTGCATGCGGTCGGCAAGGGAGCCCATTATAGGGTCGGTAACAACATCAAAGAGGCGTGCCACCAACATTAGAGTGGCCGCGTCGGCAAATGTCAGACCGAAGATATTGGTGAAGAATAGTGGGAAGGCTATGGACATTATCTTCCACGTGATACCGCCTGCGGCAGCGTCACCGAGTGCGTAGCCTATTTTTTCTGATAGTTTGATTTTAGCCATTGATTGGATATTGCTGATAAAGCCTTTGCCAGAGTAATGCGATGCTCCGGCAAAGGCAAGTATTGGACTTTTTTATTTCAGGTTCTCTTTGTTCTTAGCAATGAGTTTTTTAATCGTCTCCACGCTCTTGCCGGTTGCGAACCCGTCGGAAGGTGTGTTCATGCAGTAGTCGACGAGCTTGTCGATGGTCGATGTTGCCACGTGCATGCGTGTGTCGGAGGAAGCGTAGTAAATGAAGACCTTGCCGTCCTCATCGGCAATCCATCCGTTGGAGAACACGACGTTCATCACGTCACCGATATACTCCTCACCCTGAGGCACTAGGAAGTATCCGCCCGGCTGTGCGATGACACGTGTAGGATCGTCAAGGGCAGTCATATACATGTACAGGACATAACGGAGACCACTGGCGCAGCCGCGTACACCGTGTGCCAGATGCAGCCATCCCTTAGGAGTCTTGATAGGATGTGGACCCTCACCGTTTTTCACTTCCATGATGGTGTGGTAGTGGCGAAGGTTGATAATCTTCTCTTCCTTAACCTCGGCGTGCTCGATGTCGTCGACAAGAGCCCAGCCGATGCCGCCGCCTGAGCCTGCATCGATGAATCCGTCCTGAGGACGTGTATAGAAAGCGTACTTCCCGTCAACGAATTCCGGGTGCAGGACGACGTTACGCTGCTGGCTCTTCGATTTCAGGTCCGGGAGACGCTGCCAGTTTATGAGGTCTTTGGTGCGTGCTATACCTGCTGTTGCCGTGGCTGCACTGAGGTCGCCGGGCTGACTGTCATCGTGTCTCTCGGCGCAGAACACGCCGTATATCCATCCGTCCTCGTGTGCTGTGAGACGCATATCGTAGACATTGGTAGCCGGGATGACATCCTCCGGCATGGTGATGGGCTCCGGCCAGAAACGGAAGTTGTCTACGCCGTTAGGGCTCTCAGCTACAGCGAAGAAGCTCTTACGGTCAGCACCTTCCACGCGTACTACAAGCAAGTACTTGCCGTGCCATTTAATGGCTCCGCTGTTGAGCGTAGCGTTCATCATGATGCGCTGCATGAGGTGCGGATTGTCGTTCTCGTTGAAGTCGTAGCGCCACTCCAGTGGTGTGTGCTCTGCGGTGAGGATAGGATACTTGTAACGTGTGTAGATGCCGTTTCCCCACTCCTCTGCTATGTTCTTGCGGCTGAGAAGCTCTTCGTGATGGGCTCTCAAAGCCTTTACCTTTTCTTGAAAGTTTGCCATTGTTGTTCTTAATTTATATATTGTTATCAGTTTCCGTTATAAGATAATCTCTTTTCTATTCACATCATCCAAAGCTGTGGTACCAATACTCTTTATGGACAGCCACTGCGCTGGAGGATTTTGACAGTGGTTACTTAATCTTTCTTACCTTGTCGGCCAAGAGGATTCTGCCGCTGTTGTACATCTTCATGAAGTCCTGTGCGCTGTGTTCGTCCTTTGATGGTCCGAAGTATTCCTTCTTGGCGTTGCGCCAAGGCAGGAACCAGCAGACAGGATATCTGTCGAGTATCGGTTTCAGTACACGTGTCCACCATGTGGCGTCCGGTGAGTTCTTGTAGCCGCATTCCGTCAGTGCTATTAGCCGCCCGTGCTCCTTGGCAAAGGCGGTAATGAATGTCAAATCGGCGTTGGTCATCCTCACGAAGTCGGCCTCCGTGCCCCACTGGTAAGCGTCCTCACCGATGATGGCTACGCGGTCGTCGCCCGGATAGCGCTTAAGGAAGCGCTCTGTTGTCCATTCTCCGTCGAGGTTCGGAGAGTAGCTGTAAAGGAGGTTGTCCAGTCCGCGGCTGTTGAGATAGTCCTGAAGCATGTCCCACAAACCTCTGTATTCCTCGTCTGAGCACAACTTCTGTCCCCACCAGAACCATGAGCCGTTGTTCTCGTGCCATGGGCGGAAAACGATAGGAATGTTTCTGCCCTTCTTGTCCTTAAGGGTGAGCAGAAAGTCGGCTACGCGTTTCATCCATGTCTGGAATTTCTCGTGCTCGCTACCGCCAGGCAGAACACTTCTGACCACCGTGCTGTCCGATGTGTCCCATGCCGTGCTGCCTGTCAGAGGGTTACGCGGATGCCAGGAGAATGTTACGATGCCACCGCGTTCACTCTGGGCTATTGCCTCGTCGTGAATGAGGTTGAACGGGACACTGTCGAGGTCCTTGCTGTCACCCATCTCAATACCACCGAGGTCGAAGCCCATAACGGCAGGGTAGGAGCCTGTGAGGTCCTTGGTGTCGGACCGTCCGGGCACGTATTCCCATGTTATCCCGTAGAACGGGTCGTCTTGGTGCCCGTACATCACTCCGAACTTTTGTATCTTTGTGAGACGCTTCATCAGCTTCTGCGCCGGTGTCTTCGCTGCCATAGCAATTGCTGTGCAGAATAGGGTCGCTGCCAACATTATAAGCCTTGTTTTCTTTCTCATATATAATTAATGTGTATTGATTTGTATAAAACGGGGATTATTGGATATTCATCTCCTTTCTAATGAAAGCCTGCCATTCGTCCCATTGCTCCTGGTACCAGAAATGTCCCGTCATCTGATAGACGGAGAGCGTCTTCGGTGCCTTTATTATATTATATGTGGAGTAGGATGATGTAGGTGGCACTGTCTCGTCGTTGTATCCGAAACTGTACCAGCCAGGTTGGGTAACACGGCGGGCGAAGTTGACACCGTCGAAATATCTTGCACCTTCTATCTTCTTTTCCATCAGAGTCTTGTCGAGACCGTTCTTCATGTCCCAGTAAAATGGATGCGGCCAGCCTCCTCCTACATTGTGCACCTCAGCTTCATAATCGCACATAGCATCGTGGACCACACCTAGAAATGTTATCCGCTTGTCGAGAGCCGCTGTAGCGAGAGAGAGAAATCCACCCTGGCTTGCACCGGTAACGCCGATAGTCTTTCCGTCCCATTCCGGTAGCGAGGCTATGTAGTCGACGCCGCGCACTGCTCCCGTTACCACACGCTTATAATAGTTCTTGTTGGGCTCTGCGAGGTTTACCTCCCAATAGTTGTTCAGCGCACCGTTGAGGAGGTCGTCGTAGACATCCTGCTGCATGGTGACGGGAATGCCGTGGATGCCTATCTCCAGGACGATACATTTACCAGGTGCCGTGTATGTGTCACCGCTGTAGGGACGTACTCCAGCGCCTGGGACACGTAGCAGTGCCGGGTATTTTCCCGGGTTCACGGGCACTGACAGTATGCCGAAGATGCGTGAGTTCCATCTGTCGTTGACATAGCTTATCTCATAGACGTTGGCATCCTTTGTGCAGCGCTCGGGAAGCAGACGGCGCGTAGGGTTGAGGTCGTTCTTGCGTGCTTCGTCGAGTGCTTTCTTCCAGAACGTGTCAAAGTCTTTAGGCTCCTGGCAGTATGGAGTGAGCTTCTCGGGGGAGAAGCCTGCCGTGCAGAGGCCCTCGTAGTCCTTGCCTGCGACGTGGGCCGTAGCCTTGACGCGGTAGAACCCCGGCTTGTTCATCGTGCCGGTCCATTTTGTGGCTCCGTCCTTCAGTGTCACTGTCTTTCTGTTGTCAGGGTACATGACGGGTCCGGCTTCGATGTCGACAGTTACGTTGCTGAGCAGTGTCGCCGACTTGCGAACCTCTATGGTGAATGTGGCCTTCTCGCCAGTTTTGTAGTTCCAGTCTTTATGGTCAGGACAGATCGACACTACAATGTTGTTGCCTCTTATCTGTGCCGAGAGTGGCAGAAGCAGCATTAGTCCAAAGAAAAGTATAGTTAAGCGTTTCATCTAATTATTGGTTTTGTAAATTACTGCTGCAAAGATATGTAATTTATTTCAAAATCATTTATACTTTTTTGCGCAATATATGTACTTTATATTTGATATTGGTCAATTTTGATTTTTTTGTCAATCGATTGCAGTGAATAAATAGTTCCACATTATATTATATTAGAGTGTTTTATGAAAATAACAAAAAAGTATCACTTTTCATCAATAAAATATTATAAAGTTATACTTATTTTGTTTATCTTTGCACCGTTAAAGGATATAAAATCGAATATGGTTTGACCTAATTAAAGCCGATAACGCTATAACATTGTAAAATTGACTTAACTAATTTAAAATAAAAACTTATGAAAAATCAGTCTTTGCTAAAATCAAATTCCACTTGACGCTTTTCTGTCTTGGGCAGAATGGTGCCAATTCTCTTCTTAACTAAACCTGACACCCGATGGTGTCTAAAATCAAACAATTAACAATAAATACTATCGTTTATGTATCTACAAGTCAAAAGAGCTGCATTCGCTCTGTTTCTTAGCCTGTTCTGTTTTGTGGCCAAGGCCCAGAAGACAGTTACGGGTACTGTACAAGATGCTAGCGGTGAACCGATGATCGGCGTAACAGTATTGGCTAATGGTAAGCCTGTAGCCGTTACAGACATTGATGGTGCTTTCTCTGTGCCTAATGCCACTCCGTCAACGGTCATCAAACTCTCTTATGTCGGATATCTTGACCAACAGTTCAAAGTTGGCGACAAGACATCCTTCAACATTACTCTTAATGAAGACAACCATAACCTTGATGAGGTCGTCGTCGTTGGTTATGGTACCATGAAGAAAAGTGACCTCGCAGGAGCTTCCACTTCTCTTGATGAGAAGACCCTCAAGAGCGCGCCTCTGACAAATATCGACCAGAGCTTCCAGGGACGTGTAGCCGGTGTCAACGCTGTTCAGACATCCGGTGCGCCAGGTTCTGGCATCTCCGTTCAGGTGCGTGGTCAGGCTACCATCAACGCAGGCAGCGACCCACTGTATGTTGTCGATGGAGTTATCTTCAACGCGCAAAGCAACAGCGGTGCTTCGCTCGGTCTCGGCGACGCACTGGGTAATGGCTCTCACTCTTCAGTATCGCCTCTGTCTACGCTGGCTCCACAGGATATCGTAAGCATAGAGGTCCTCAAGGATGCTTCTGCAACAGCCATTTACGGTGCACAGGGTGCTAACGGTGTCGTGCTCATTACTACAAAGAAAGGTAAGAGCGGCGACGCTAAGTTCACATATACAGGCAGCGTAACGGTAAGCCGGCAGAACAAGCGTATAGACATCATGAACCTCCGTCAGTTCGCAGAGTATTACAATACACTCGTGCAGCAAGGAGAACTCTCTCAGCCGGATAAGTTCTATAGCGACCCGTCTGTCCTCGGTCGTGGTACCAACTGGCAGGACGCTATCTTCCGTACTGCTTGGCAGACAACACATCAGTTGAGTGCAGAAGGCGGTACAGAAAAGGTACACTATTACATTTCAAGCAGTTACGACGATCAGGATGGTACTATCATCGGCTCTAACTTCCGCCGTTTCAACACTCGTGTCAACTTGGACGCTCAACTGAAGAAATGGTTGAAGATCGGATTCAATGGAACATTCGCACAAACTCACGAGTCGCTAAAACTCGCTGACTCTGACGAAGGACTTATCAGCTATTCTCTGACTACACCTCCTGACATTCAGATTTATAATATTGACGGTTCTTACTCAAGCGTCTCGAAGGAAGGATTCTCCAATCCTAATCCTATCGCAATGGCAATGATGGATGATATTCTTCTGAAGCGACAGACTCTTAATGGAAGCATATATATCGATGTAACTCCTATCAAGAATCTTACTTGGCATAGCCAGTTCGGATATGATGTAAACTCTTCACGCTCACAGACCTATGAGCCAATGGTTCACCTCGGAACGTGGGATCGTTCACAGAACCAGGGACGTATCCAGAAGAACAGTGGATACTTCTGGTCGTTCAATAACTATGTACAGTATAACATGCAGTTCGGCAAGCATGGCATCACAGCTATGATCGGACAGGAGGCATGGAAATCAAATTATGACTATACTGGTATCTTTAATACTAATCTTCCAAGTGATGTAGTCCACAATCCGGCACTCGGTCAGGGCACACCAAAGATTTTCGAGGGATGGGGAAGTACATCAATGGCTTCTTTCTTCACTCGTGAGACCTATAACTATGATGACCGTTATCTTGGCACATATACCTATCGTTATGATGGCTCGTCAAACTTTGGACCTAACAAGCGTTGGGCTGGATTCCACTCTTTTGCTTTAGCATGGCGCTTCTCCAATGAGAAGTTCATAAAGAAATTCGCAGGAAAGTGGCTCTCTAATGGCAAACTCCGTCTTGGCTGGGGTCAGACCGGTAACTCAAATATCGGTGGATACAAATGGGGTTCTACCGTCGACCCAATGGAGACCGGACTTGGCATGGGGTATAAGCCTGCCAACCTGAAGAACCCGGACATTAAGTGGGAAACTCAGGAGCAGTGGAACGTAGGACTTGACCTCGGTTTCTTCAACAGCCGTGTCAACCTTACTGTCGATTGGTATAAGAAGGAGTCGAAGGACATGCTTATGCAGCTCATCCTCCCGTCCATCATGGGAACAAGTGGAAATCCATCGTCCGCTCTGGCTGCACCTTGGGGTAACTATGGTGATATTGAAAATCATGGATTTGAATTTGCATTGAGTACACACCCAATCATTACAAAGAATTTCACTTGGGACAGTGATGTCAATATATCTATCAACCGCAACAAACTGAAGAGCCTTTCAGGCTCAACAGCTATTGTCGGTTATGGTCAGTGGACTGATGTTGTCAGCCGTTCCGTTCCAGGGGAATCTCTGTATAACTTCTATGGATATAAGGTTGAAGGTGTATATACTAGCCTTGAGGACATAATGAATTCTCCTGTTAATACACTTCAGCAGAACAACCCTATCGTTACTGATGCTGATGGTAAGAAGCACTGGAGCAAAGAGGCTGGTAAGTATAGCCGTACTAACACTACATTTATCGGTGATTTGAAGTTCAAAGATGTAAATGGCGATGGTGTTATTGATGAACACGATAAAACAAATATTGGTTCGCCAATGCCTAAATGGACATTCGGATGGAACAACACGTTCCGTTGGAAGCAGTGGGATCTCAACATCTTCATCAACGGCTCTGTTGGAAACAAGGTAGGTAACTACCTGAAGATGAAACTGACACATATGAATTCTGCTTGGTCTAACCAGCTGACTGATGTCAACAAGCACGCCATACTTCAGCCTATTGATCCTAACAAGCAATATCCGTTCACTGTCCAAGTAACGGACCCGACAAAGGATAATCCTAATCATATGAAGGATGTTACCATCAATAACTGGTACGATGATGCTTCAAACGTTACTGTTTCTAACGTAGGAACGGTTACGCCACGAGCTTCAATCAATGACCCTAACGATAACGACGCATGGAGCGATCGTTACATAGAAGGAGCTTCTTATCTGCGTCTTAAGAGCATCACTCTTGGCTATACATTCAAGCCGGAGCTTGTTCACAAGATTGGTCTGACGAACCTTCGCCTGACTCTCAACGCCACCAACCTCTTCACCATTACTGGTTATGACGGTTACGACCCTGAGGTCGGTGTTTCTACAGCTGCTGCCAATGTATATGGTCTTGATAACGGACGCTATCCGTCGCCAACAACTGTGTCATTTGGTCTGTCAGCATCTTTCTAAATTACTAACAGCATAAATATTATGAAATTGAAAGGTATTAAATATATAGCTGTCGCTTGCATGATGGGCTTGGCGCTCACCTCTTGCGATGACTTCCTGGACAAACCAGCAACGGACAAATACAATACCGAAAACTTCTATGAGTCTGATGCGGCTTGTATTTCTGGTGTCAACTACCTGTACAACTCTCCTTGGTATGATTTCCAGCGTGGTTTCATCAAGGTCGGTGAGGTGCTGTCTGGAAATATGTATTGGGGCTCAAGTCCATATCTGAACTTCAGTGTCAATGGTACTGACCAAGACTTGGTCGATATGTCTTACTCTCTGTGGGCTGAAATCGGTCATGCCAATACTGTTTACAACTCTCTAAAGGGTGCTAATGCCTCGGAAAGCGTAAAGAATCAGTGCATGGGCGAGTGTCTGGCATGGAAGGCTATGGCCTACTTCTTCCTTGTCCGCTCATTTGGTGATGTGCCAATCGTTCATGACAACTCTGTAACTTTGGCTTCAGGCGAGTACAATTCTCTGCATAAAGTCCAAAAGGCTGATGTCTACGAGTATATCATCATGACTCTTGAGAAGGCTATGGAACTACTTCCAAAAGCTAAGAGCACAACAGGACGTATAGACTACTATTGCGCTGAGGGGCTTCTCGCAAAGGTCTACCTTACAAAGGCTGGCGTTACCGGAACGTTGAATAATGAAGACTTGCAGAAGGCTTCTGCTTATGCAAAGGATGTCATAGACAACAGCGGTCGAAAGCTGATGGCTAACTATGAGGACATCTTCCGTGGAAGCCATAATGTCAGCGACGAGAGCCTTATCGCTTGGCGTTGGAAATATGGTGCTCACTGGACCAGTCAGAATACTTTTCAGAGCGATCTTATGCCAGCCGGCTTCGATGAGAACGGAGACTGCTGGGGCGGTTGGGGCGGCCCTTCTGCCGACCTTATGGATGCTTTCGGCGTAAGTCCTGCTGATAATCCAAATAGTCGTGTTGATACTGACGTCCGTCGTAAGGCTACTATAATGATGCCAGGCGACTACTATTCTTACTTCTGGCGCGATAAGACTATTCCTAAGGCTGGCGATAATAAGGAAATCTCTAATAATGGCCAGACGAATTCTGGTAAGAATGGCTTCGAGATATGCACTTTCTACTATAACAAGGACTACAACGATGCCGCCACCGGACAGTTCCAAGGCCCTTGCGGAGCTCAGAATGTAAAACATGCTTATGGAGATCAGGCTGACCACCAGGCTGAACTGGGTGAGGCTTCAGGACGTATGGCTTATTCATTGGCTACTCATATCCTTCGTCTGAGCGATGTTTATCTCGTACTTGCTGAGGCTGAGGTCCTTCAGGGCCACAACACCGATGCAAAAGCACTTGAGTGCTTCAATGCCGTTCACCAGCGTGCATGTCCTAACGATGTTGCAAAGACATCTCTTACATTCGACGATATCTGGAAGGAGCGTCGTCTTGAGTTCGCTGGAGAGGGTGACCGTTGGTATGATTATGTTCGTCGTGCATACTATGACGTTCAGTCTTGCATTAAGGAAATCCAGTCGCAGCGCCGTAATGCCATATGGAATTGCGATGAGGTTTACAAGAACTGGTATCAGAGCGGTGTTTGGGATCCTGCCAAGATACAATATGACACCCAGACAGCTGCTCCGAATATTACTGCAAACAGCTTTACGCTGCCATTCCCGACAGAGGATGTCGCTCTGAACCCGAACCTGGCTTCGAATGCGGAAGCTGAACATGTTGATGTACGCAGTACTTACAGTTATTAATTATCAACGCTTAAATTGATTATAAGATGAAAATAAGAAATATTAAATGGTCGATAATGATGGCATTGGCAGTCGTCGGCTTAGGACTGACCTCTTGTGAGGACGAGCCTGATAAGTACGAGATTACTGGTGGCACTCCTTCCATCAGCTACATTCGGCCGGTGGACGTGGCTGCTAAGGATTCGTTGCTCGTAGAAGGCTCGCTGGGTAACTCCATCTGCATCGTAGGTAACAATCTGCGCAGTATAACTAAGCTGTTGTTCAATGATGTACCGGCAGTGCTCAATACGAGTTATATGACCGATAACACCATTCTGCTTACTATTCCGCAGACACTTCCCAACACTGTTACCGACAGTTTGTATATGATTACAAGTGGTAATGATACTATTGCTTATCCGTTCAAGGTTGTTATACCACCACCTGTGGTCTCGGCAATGTCTAATGAACATGCAAAGCCAGGCGAAGAAGCCACTATCATAGGAAACTACTTCCTTGACTATGACGGCGAAGGACAAGACTTGAGGGTTTATGTCGGTGATGATGGTTATCAAATTCCACGTAGCGCCATCTCTTCTATAACCCAGACGGCTATCAAATTTACTGTTCCAGAGGATATGCCTAAGGATTATATCAAGGTAAGGACTATCTATGGTACTACTACTGCAAAGTTCAAGTACATGGATACTACAGGTATGCTCTTCGACTTCGATACTCCTTGGGATGGTGTTAATGTCCTTAAGGCTACTGGTTGGCATAGTGGCCCTGTTAAGTCAGATGAGTATTCTCTTGAAGGCAACTATCTAACGCTTGGAAATGCAGATCTTAATGTGAAAGATCTTAGTTGGCCTTCTGAAGATAATTTCTCCTTTGAGTATTGGCCTGGTACATGGGGCGGTGGCTATACAGGTACAGGTCCTAAGATGAATCAGGTTGCAGATTTCTCCAAATGGGAACATAAAGCTTTCAAGTTCGAGATGTGCATACCAAAAGAGCATCCTTGGACATGCGGCCCTCTGCAGATTATTTTCTCAAATGCGTCTGTATCAACTTCAGAGTCTGATGGTAGGGCTTGGAATAATGACTTCCTTCATGAACAGGGAAAGATTAGCCGTGCTATATATATGCCTTGGAACAATAGCGATTTGAGCTATGATACTGATGGCAAGTGGGTAACTGTGACGATTCCTTTCTCAAGTTTTAATAAAGATTGGGACGGAAATGCACTGAAATGCACATTCACAAGCATTCAGGATTTTGCAGGACTCACACTATTTATAGCTCGTGGCTCATATAATGACAAGTCTGTATTGCCGGAAGGAAAGGATGGACATCCTATAATTCGTATTGACAATATGCGTGTCGTTCCTTACAACTAATAACAGCTAAACTATTATAGAAATGAATAAATTCAGAAATATATTAGTATTGTTGGTGATAGCTCTTATGGGGCTGTCGCTGACAGGCTGTAACGACGAAGATAACCTGGATACAAACCAGTACGTAGGTGATGTGTCCTTGGAGTCGTTCGGCCCATGCCCAGTATTGCGTGGAGGTACTCTTCACTTCTACGGTAAGAATCTGGAGCAGATTACCGAAGTGGATCTTCCAGAAGCTGATCCAATCACACAGATAGAGGTTGTCAAGAGTGGTTCTCAGAGTGAGATTACCATTCAGGTGCCTAAGGAGAAGTGTGGCCCCGGTAAGGTTACCCTTAAGACCGCCACTGGTAAGGAGCTGACAAGTGTCACTCTAGTTACATATCGTGAGGACATCGTTCTCTCCGGTTTCTATGCTGGCGACGATACTGAGAACAAGGTTGGTAGCGTAGGCGATGTCGTAACCTTCAAGGGCGACTATCTGAATCTCTTCCATGGCGTTATCTTCACCGATAAGGACACCATTAAGGAAGATCAGTTCATCAAGCATGACCGCTACACCATCCAGGTGGCCATCCCTGTAGAGGCAAAGACCGGAAAGATTAAGCTTACCGACCTTGCAGCTACTCCTGTAGAGATGGAGACGGAGGATATCCTTACCGTCAACCTGCCTACTGCCGCTTCCATCGACAATAAGAATCCAAAGGCCGGGCAGGTTATCACCGTTACCGGTGAGAGCCTCTCACAGATTGCCGGTGTGAAGTTCGTAGGCGTCTCTGAGCCAGTTACCGACTTCAAGGTGTCCGCTGATGGCAAACAGCTGAGCGTAGTAGTTCCTGTAAAGGCTACTGACGGTGAGGTTACTCTCGTTACAAAGTCTGGCGTTGAAATCCCGGCAGGCTCCATCACCACTGTGGTACCTACCGAACTCATTGCTGCTCCATCACCAGTGAAGAACGGCAACAATCTCACCATCAGCGGTAAGGACCTTGACCTGGTAACAGCAGTATCGTTTGCAAACGACGATACCCTCCGCACATTGGAATCCCAGACCTCTACCCAGATTGTTGTCAAGGTTCCGACAAAGGCTCAGGATGGCGACGCTGTCCTTCACCTTGCTAACGGCAAGACTGTAGGCGTGGCTATAACTCTTGTCAAACCGAACATTAAAAAATGCACGCCAAACAGCGTCGTTGCTGGAAATAAGGTTATGTTCCTCGGCACAGACCTTGACCTTGTAGAGTCCGTCTCCTTCCCTGGTGATGTTACCCTTACAGCTGATGCAGCCAAGACACGCATTACTGCCTCTGCCATTGGAACTGTCGTACCGGAAGCCGCCTATGGCAGTGGTGCTACGCTGAATCTTAAGAACGGTACTAAGGTAGCTGTGCCGGCAATCTTGCTGACTATTGTTGCAGCTACGACGCCGGCTGTCAACGGCGATGCCAGTGGCGTTAAAGGAACATACGTCACCGTTACTGGTAAGAACTTCAACAACGTTGAGGCTGTCTATATCGGCGAGACAAAGGTTACAAAGTTCCAGTCGAAGAGCGATGAGAGCATGACCTTCCAGGTTCCAACATCAATTGCCGCCGATACTTACGACTTCATAATGATAAGTCCTGATGGCACACGCACTGTTGTCGGCAAGTTCACCGTCAAGTCTCCTGAGAGCGATATTGCCAAGGACTTCGGCGTTACCAACATGGATGGCAGCGCAATCACTTATCCTTACAGCTTCACATGGAGTGACAATGGACGCTTCCGCATCAATAAAGCTGACCTCAATAGGATTGGTGTCAAGAAGGGCTCCAAGCTCATCATTCGCAAGAATGCAGGCGCGACTGGCCAGGTACAGATCAACGATGCCAACTGGAGCGGCATCTATACTATTGCCGACTGGACCGGCTCAGAAACAGAGCTTGTTCAGGTATTCGACGATGCAATGATGGCCGGACTTACAAAGACTGACGGTTGGAGCGATACCGCATTCATCCTGCAGGGCGACCTCACAGGTGTTACCGGAATCGTTATCCTTCCGTAATACTTATCGAAAAATGTTTTTGATTGGAAAATAATGCGTAATTTTGTGGCGTGGTATCATTGGAATACTACGCCACATTTTTACTCGTAAGATACTTCAATCGATTTTAAACGCAAACCAATTATGAAGAAACTGTTACTTACTTTAATGGTCATACTGGCTTCTACGGCGATGATGCGAGCGCAGAACTCCCTCATCGTTACCTTTGCTGATGGCTCGCATCAGTCTTTTCTGCTGTCGACACTGCCGGATATCAGAATGGCAAATGACAAGATGACTATTACGACCAGTACTACGACTGCTGAGTATGACCTCTATACAGTAAAGACTTTCACCTTTGGGAATGCTACTGCTATTAATGCTGTAAATACAGGGAAGCTGTCCGTCAGCGGCGATGCCCTCATCATTCCAAACGCTAATGCAAGTGTAAATGCCTTTGCCCTTGATGGCACTGAAGTTAATGTCAGCGTGAGTCATGCCGGCAATAGCTCTACTGTTGTCGACCTCAGTTCCTTGCCGTCAGGAAAGGTTTATATCATCCGTGCGGCTGGCAAGGTTGTAAAAATAATCAGATAAGAGAGGAGGAATATTCATGAAGAAATTATTGCTTATTATTACAGCTCTGCTAGTAAGTGTGGGCGTGTTCGCACAGACCTCTAGCGACACATGGACTGTAAACAAAAAAGACGGGACATCCGAAAACTATAAGATTGTAGACAATGACGGCATAAAATTCACAGATGAGAACACTTTTGGTAATCTCATGACCGGCTTCGAGAACTTCGGAATTAACGACTCATACAAGGTCTCAGATGTGAATAGTGTTACTTTCAGTGTTTATCACGAAGGCGATTATAGCAATGTGAAGCTTGCCGACGCCTCTGCCACTACCAAGACGAAGAAACTCTACAGTTATCTTCAGTCCATATATGGTACCAAGATTCTCTCTGGAATAATGGCCAATGTGAGCTGGAACCACGACGAGGCTGATAAAGTCTTTAAGGCTACCGGCAAGTATCCAGCCATCAACTGCTATGATTTCATACACATCATGAGCTCCGCAAAAGGAGGCTGGATAGACTATGACAACATCACCCCTGTTACAGAGTGGTCGGATGCCAACGGAATAGTTTCTCTGATGTGGCATTTCAATGTTCCTAAGACCGAGGCTGATGCCTCAGCGTCGAACTATAACGGCCTGGTGACGTGCACTCCGTCGGAAACGACCTTCCGCGCAGCCAATGTCTTCACTGATGGCTCATGGGAGAATAAGTGGTTCTATGGTCAGATGGACAAAGTCTGCGAGGTCCTTCTGAAACTTCAGGATGCCGGTGTCGTTGCCCTGTGGCGTCCGTTCCATGAGGCTGCAGGCAATGCAACACTGAAAGAAAAAGCTGACTGGGGCCGTTCCTGGTTCTGGTGGGGCTATGATGGCGCTGACGTCTATAAGAAGTTGTGGACAACAATGTTCAACTACTTCCAGCAGAAGGGTATCCATAACCTCATCTGGGTTTGGACCTCGCAGAATTATAACGGTGACGAAAGCAAATACGATTCAGATAGCGACTGGTACCCCGGCGACAGCTATGTTGATATCATCGGCCGCGATCTCTATGGCTATGATGCCGATCAGCAGAAGACGGAGTTTACCCAGCTGCAGGCACGTTATCCTGGGAAGATGATTACCCTCGCAGAGTGCGGACTGAAAGACGGTACTACAGCCACTGCCGATGTTCAGGAAGCATGGGATAAAGGTGCCAAGTGGTCGTGGTTCATGCCATGGTATGGCTCATCCATGCCTTCCGACAGCTGGTGGTCTAAAGTTGTCAATGAGGATGCCGTCATCACCAGAGATGAGGTAGACCAGAACAACGCTTATGTAGCCGAGAGCGCCAAGGATGCCGTAGTCAATATGGGTCTGGGTTTTAATCTTGGCAACACTATGGACGCCTATGACACAAACAAAAGCATGGCGAAGAATAGCGTCGCCGATTTTGAGACCTGCTGGGGACAGCCCGTTACCACTAATGCAATGATGAAGTTCCTCAAGGACGGCGGCTTCAATGCGGTCCGTGTTCCTGTCACTTGGTTCCAGCACATGGATGCCGACGGCACTGTCGACAAGGCTTGGATGGACCGCGTCCAGGAGATTGTCGATTACGTTATCAACAATGGGATGTACTGCATTCTTAATGTCCACCACGACACTGGTGCCGAGTCCAATGGCAGCTCAGTCCATTGGATAAAGGCTGACGTGCAGAACCATACCGCCAACCAGGCAAAGTTCAAGAACCTATGGACACAGATAGCCTCACGCTTTAAGGACTACAGTAACAAACTCCTCTTCGAGGGATATAACGAGATGCTGGATGCCAGCAGCACGTGGGGCGCTCCTAAGGAGGCATCGAGCTACACGGCCGTCAACGCCTACGCTCAGGACTTCGTCGACGCGGTCCGCGCTACCGGAGGTAATAATGCTACCCGTAATCTTATTGTCAACACCTATGCTGCTGCCAACAGCGATGCCGTGTTGAATAATTTCACCGTTCCTACCGACAAGGTCTCCGGTCATATTGCCGTTGAGATACACAGCTATGACCCGTGGAACTGGTTTTCGAATAAAGGTGCATGGGACAGCAGTTGCCAGACTGAAATTACGAATATGTTCACTCGTTTAAACAATACGTTTGTCAGCAAGGGGGTGCCTGTAGTCATCGGCGAGTACGGCACTCATGGCGATAATTCTGTAAGCAAGTCAAGCACAGACGCAGAGAAGCAGGCAGCCGCCGACCAGGCAGCCGACATCGTGAAGAAGGCAAAAGCCCTGGGCATAGCCACATTCTACTGGATGTCAATCTTCCAGGATGCTGACCGTACAGTTCCACAGTGGACCCTGCCAATAGTTGTCGAGGCTATGAATAAAGCTTATAATGAATGACAGGATGCAGAGGGGGAGCTTTGGCGATATTGCGTTGAACACAAACGCTTCCTCTCTGAGGACAGAAACTTTCAATTCATTTTTCCCTAACAGTAATTTAATGAAGTCGATAAAATTGTTTATTCTTCTTACCGCGGTACTTCTGCTCTGCAGTTGTGGCGGCGGTAAGGGTAAGAAGTCCTACGATAAGGTTGGTCTTGACGGACTGACGGAGCGTACGGAGAATCTCCGCGACAACCTCAAGACGTATGTCAATAAAGGGATTATGATTGGTCAGATGTACGGGACCATTGAGGGCATTGGCTGGAAGAACGACAGTGCCCGAAGCGATATCTATGAGATTACCAACGACAATCCCGCCGTCGTCGGCTACCGTATCGACGGAATAGAGAGTGGAGCCGACATCAATCCCGACAGTCTTCGCTTTGCCGATATACGTAAGAACGTCATTGACTATTTCCATCGCAACGGCTTGATTCTAATGAGTTGGGCCATGCCGGAGCAGACCGACGACGATAAGCAGATAGATCTCTGGACACAGGAGCTGGCTAAGTTCTTCGACTCCCTTCAGGACCAGTATGGCATCAAGGCGCCGGTGGTGCTCTTTGTTAATCCACTTCATCAGGGTACGTGGTACAGCAGCCTGTCTAAGGACGACTATGAGGATATGTTCGAGAAGGTAACGGATGCCTTAAAAGACAAGGAGGTGACGAATGTCATCTATGGCTATTCAGAGGAATGGAACGGCCAGCAGCTCCGTGGTTTCTATCCTGACGGCATCAGTGTGATAAACCTCACATATCTTCTCCATGCTAATAGTGGCAATGGTGATGAGTATGCTGTAACCTTAAACCGAGTCCTTCCGCAGCTTGCTTCGGCAGCGTCCGACAACGATGCTGTTGCAGGTCTTACAACAGGTATTGAGGGACTGAGCGATTCTACATTCTTCTCCTCGCGTCTGCTGCCTTGCCTGCATAAGACTCGCCTGTCGTATGTGATGTTCGGTCCGAACCATGGCGATTTCAAGGATGGTCATTACTATGTGCCTTATCCCGGCATCTCCAATGACCTTATCCACGATTTCACAAACTTCTACAATGACCCTCTGACGGTTTTCCTCAGCAGTCTTAACGGTCTTTATCTCAAGCACTGACAGTGATGTTGAGCCGCTGACGACGGCTTTTTGTCTTAGACCGTATTCTCTGGGCTGAAAATAAAAAGAAACGGGGACGGAAGTAATCAATTGGCTTCCATCCCCGTTTGTTTATATGAGTCTGTTTACTTACTATTGGCGATTATCTCCTTAGCATCTTGTGCCCGTTTTGAATGACAACTCCCTTGTAGCTGCTCGTTACGTGCTGGCCTGCAAGGTTATACATAGGAGCGTTAATGTCAAGACTCTTTGCCTTTGAGCTGACAACATTGATTCCTGTTGCAGAACCGCCTTTAACCTTATATATTGTTACCGACTTGCGGGTGTTGACGCTGTTGCCCTGCTTCCACATATTCCAGTTGATACCCTGACGCCCATACTGGTCAGCCTCGTCTTCAAGTGCAGGCTTCAGATCCTTGTAGAGTAGAGATATGCTGTTGTCGCCGAGCTTTGTAGCGTTGATTTCTACGACGGTAACATTTCCTTTCAGACTTTTTATTGCGCCTATTCCCCAGCCGACTATGGAACCGTCATCGTTGGTGAGCTCACCCGTTGTGGTGTAAGTGAAGACTATCTTGTCGTTGTCGCTAAGACCGTCGAAGGCTGAGGCCAGGATACTTCCGTACTGGTCGAACTCTACGTTGATACCCGTCTCCTCATAGTCCTCCGCTGTGGTGAGCGTAACCTTTGTTACCTTGGCGTCGATGCCCTGCACGCGCATCTTGCCGTTGGCCTTTATCTCCGCTGCCGTCTCTGCCGACAGCGTGAGCTTGTATTCTCCTGCGGCGGTGATCTTTATTGCCTGAGTTCCTGGCATGTCTTTCCATGCGTTGGTCTTAAAGAAGATCTGCGAGCCGTATGTCCATGATACGGCATCTATCGGTTCAGCGGTAAAGGTGAGAATGTCGCCAGCTTTTAGGTTCGTCTCGTCAATGACGAAACTTTGCCCCCATGATTCGTCGAATGTAACAGGTAACTCCGGGGTTGTTACAACATCTACTGTTGATGCATTGACTACGACTGCTGCTGCAATCGCACAGAGAAGAGTAAATAATTTTTTCATAGACAATTGGTTTTTAATTAATATTATTGTTGTTTGGTTTTATCAATCTCTTATTGCAAAAATACTAAAATTATTTTATTCCGTCAATACATCTTCCGGCTTATTTTCTTTGGTTTCGTGCGTGGTTAACAAATTGTGTGTGAGTTTAAAACAAACGGTACATCTCCATTTGGACTAAAATCTCCTTAGGTGGTGTATAACTAACTTAAGGACCCCTCTAATTTCCGTTTTGTTGGATATAGAGAGGCCCTTAGGATGTTTGTTTGGAGCGCAATGTATTATTCATTTAGCTTTGTCATGCGTTCCACCTGCTGTTTCACTACGGCTATGGTTGAGGAGTCAGAGGCAAAGACACTGTTCAGGCCCTGCTGCTCCTGTGCCGGGTCGCCGGTGTAGTCGTCGCCGACCTGCCATTGCTCATGATGCGGCTGAGCGTAACCTCCCCATCCCCAGAAGTTGCATCCTGCAAATTTTCCACCTTTCTCAGCGTTGTCGGCAACGAGGGAGAATACGTACTTGTAATAGCCGTCGCGTCCCTTTGTCGTCGCTGTCTGTGAGAACGAGAAACCATCACGTGGATAACCGAACTCTTCCATGACCAGCGGCTTGTTAAGTCGGTCGCAGATTTCAAGATGACGGTCGATGTAGTCCTTGGTGTTCTTACAGCTCACCGGCAGGTCCTCTATGAGACTCTCCTTGTGAGCCCATCCCCAGTTATATGGCCACAGATGGACGTTGCAGTAGTCGATGTTCTTGTCGGCGCATATATGCTCATAGCAGTCATAGTCGCCCTCGCAGCCCCATGCGCCCTCGCTGCCGAGGCTTATCAGATGGTTCTTGTCGATGGAGCGAATGAGAGCACTGGCTTCAGAGAGCCATTTCTCGAATGCCGGTATCTGTGCCTTGTCGAAGGCACGCGGTTCGTTGCCTATCTGCCATGACATGATAGTCGGGTCGTCAACATATTTCAGACCAGTGTAGCGGTTTGTGCGGGAGATGATGTCACGCACATAGTTGTAGAAGAGCTTGTGTGCCTTCTCATTGCTGGCATATTGTGCCACGAACTTCATGAATGCCGGATAACCGTCCTCGTTGGGTCGTGGTGCCTTTCCTGCTCCGGCCCATTCCAGGTATTGCCCGTAGCCACCGCTCCATTCCCATGAGTTGTTGAGGTAGAGAACAGCCACCATGTGGCGTTTCCCCATCTCCATGAGGAGGTAGTCGAGGCCGGCGAGGATAGTGTCGTTATAGACTCCCGGCTCCACCTGCAGCGTCGGCTCCACCTTTGTCTTCACTCCGCGGTGTCCGTCGGAACCCACAAGAACCCGGAGGTTGTCTATGCCGGCAGCCTTCAGCGCGTCGAGTTCCTTACAGAGCCGCTGACGGTTGCCGCCTTGTCCCTCACTACCCAGGATGGCGCCATACCAGAGATTTGTGCCTACATAATAATATGGTTTCCCGTCGCGCAGGAAATGTCCATTCTTGACAGTGATGAAATCTTGTGCTGACAATGACATTGAAATCATACAAAAGATAAGGATCAGTATTTTTTTCATTTTAGTTTGGTTTTTGTTGTAGATGCAAAGTTAACGTATAATTTCTAAATTAACTAAAGTTTCCCACCCCTAAAAAGGTGGCTTAAAATGACAGTTTCTCAGAAAATTGTTGTATATTTGTAATCGCCAAACAACAAATAACCAGCAATTTA
>ONDK01000022.1 GCA_900316565.1 uncultured Prevotella sp.
AAAGGTACAACATTTTTACGACATAACAAAGCCCTGGCTTGAGAAAGTCGGGGCTTTGCGATAAAAAAAATGAGGATGTGCCTATTTTGACACACCCTCTTTTATTATGTAAAAACTATCCTTTTACAGATAAGCCGTTTAATACGTTCTTCTGATTACTTGTTTATAAGGCGCAGGAAGATGCAAATCAAGAGGTAAATACCTATCACCGGAGCCCAGGCCTCAAGGAACCCGGTCCACCCGTGAGCGAATATCGCCACCAGAAATATTACGGCAGCAAGCGCAATGAAACTGTAGCGAAGGCCATTCCCCTGCCAGCCCCAATGCTTGAACTTAAGAGCGAACATCGGGAGCTCGCTAATAAGCAGCCAACTGCTGACAAACACGCCGGCGACTACCAGCGCTACAGCCCAAGGATGAGTCTCAATGGTCGACTGCATGCCTATCAGCGCGCCGCCCCAAAAGAGGGCATTGGCTGGCGTTGGCAATCCTATGAACCCCATGGACTGACGCTTGTCCAAATTGAATTTCGCCAGTCTCAAGGCAGAGAACGCTGCCATTATATACGCAATGAACGGAAGCCAGGAACGCAACCCTTCCATTCCGTCTGGATAGTTCATCACGCCTAGCTCAAAGAAAATCATTGTCGAAGGAGCGACCCCAAAGGTAACGTCATCAGCAAGAGAGTCCAGTTCCTTTCCTACAGGCGATGCCACATGCAGCAGGCGTGCGCTCATGCCATCGAAGAAGTCGAAGACCGCACCTATTATTATCCACGTCAAAGCCCATGTGAGGTCGCCGCAAAACGCGAAATATGTTGCTATGCATCCTGAGATGAGGTTGCAGCATGTTATGCAGTTGGGAATAGAAACCAAGTTCCCGACACCATTCTCATCAGCTACGGGAGCTTGCCTGCAAAGAGCATCCTTCTGCACGTCAACGCCATCAAGGTGCTGCTTGGAAATATCCTTCGTATTCTCTTGTTCCATAATGCTCATTCTGATGTTAATACTCCGCCCCACCCCCGAAAGATATGGGGACAAATAATTACCCTTTTGCAGGAAACCTGCTACTTCAACTTAGCTATGACTGTCTGGTCGCCTGTCGTGGGCTGGTTCATCTTTACACAGACCTCAGAGTCCAATGGCAGATAGACATCCACGCGGCTTCCAAGCTTTATGAATCCTAAATGCTCATCTATAAAGCAGTCCTCACCCTCCACGGCATAAGTAACAACGCGACGTGCCATGGCTCCGGCAATCTGCCGGCAAAGTACATCATGACCGTTTGTGGTTGTAAGCAGTATGTCGGCATGCTCGTTCTCCTCACTGGCCTTTGGGAGCCACGCCTTATGGTGATTGCCGTTAAAGTGCTTGACAAGTTTCACCTTGCCGTCGACGGGGAACCAGTTGGCATGCACATTAAGCGGACTCATAAAGATGGAAATCATCAGGCGGCGGTCATGAAAGTATTCGTTCTCATCGACTTCTTCAATGACGACAATCTTGCCGTCGGCAGGTGCCACGACAATATCATCCGTTTCCTCAGAGGGAAAATGTCTGATAGGACAACGATAGAAATTGACCACCAGGCCATAAGCGGTTCCAAAGACAATAAGGAATATGATAAATGGGATTTTAGTGCTAAATCCGAACCAGAGAAGAAGTGCCACCAGAATGATAAGCACAGCGCCATAGAACAACTGGTCGCGGCCTTCACTGTGGAATCGTATCTTCTTTAGTTTCTTTATTTTCTGTACCATAGATGATGGTTGATGCTTATTTGTTTCAGTGATAACTTATTCGAAATGCAAAGGTAATGATTTTTTGTACGACAGGCAAATTTTTGTTTCTTTCTTTTGGCTATCTCGGATTTTAACCGTAACTTAGCACTCACAAATAGATACTTATGGAAGACTTCGTACATCTGCATTGTCATACACATTATTCTATACTTGACGGACAGTCAAAGGTTACGCATCTCGTGGATAAAGCCGTCAAGGACGGCATGAAGGGCATGGCGATAACCGACCATGGCGTCATGTTCGGCATCAAGGAGTTCGCGGACTACTGCGCTAAAATCAACAAGGGCAGGAAGAAAGACGGACTTGAGCCGTTCAAGCCCATATATGGTTGCGAGATGTATGTCGCACACCACAGGATGGAGGACAAGGTGAAGGAGCATGGCGACAACGGAGGATACCACCTCATAGTCCTTGCCAAGAACTACAAGGGCTATAAGAACCTCATAAAGCTTGTCAGTCACGCCTGGGTGAAAGGATATTATTACAAGCCACGTACCGACAGGAGCGAGCTTGAGAAGTATCACGAGGGACTTATCGTCTGTTCGGCATGTATTGCGGGCGAAGTGCCATCAAAAATTCTGAAGGGCGACATCGAAGGGGCAAGGGAAGCGTGCCAATGGTACCACAACTTGTTCGGAGACGACTACTATCTGGAACTTCAACGGCATGAGGTAAAGGACCCGAACATCATCGCCAACCGCGAGACATTCCCATTGCAGCAGAAAGCCAACAAGGTTCTTATACAGTTTGCCAAGGAATATGGCATAAAGCTGGTGTGTACCAACGACTGCCACTTTGAGGACAAGGAGACGGCAGAGGCTCACGACCATCTGCTCTGTCTTGCCACAGGCAAGGACCTTGACGACCCTAACCGCATGAGGTACTCCAAGCAGGAATGGTTCAAGACCCGCGAGGAGATGAATGAGATCTTCTCGGACATTCCGGAGGCTCTGTCAAATACTCTGGAGGTCCTCAACAAGGTGGAGTTCTACAGCATCGACCACGGACCAATCATGCCGTTCTTCCCCATCCCGGAGGAATTTGGAACAGAGGACGACATCAGAAAGAAATACACGAAGGAAGACCTCCTCAAGGAGTTCTCATCGGACGAGAACGGAGAGAACACGCTGCCGGAAGAGGAGGGGATGAAGAAGATAGAGGCACTCGGAGGCTGGGACAAGGTGTACCGCATCAAATTCGAGGCTGAATACCTGAGCCACCTGGCCTATGAAGGTGCTAAGAAACGATATGGCGACCCCCTGCCCGACAATGTCAAGGAGCACATCAACTTTGAGCTTCATGTGATGAAGACCATGGGTTTCCCGGGTTACTTCCTTATAGTCCAGGACTTCATCAATGCCGCACGCAACGAACTGGGAGTGATGGTAGGACCGGGCCGTGGCTCTGCCGCAGGCTCTGTGGTGGCGTACTGTCTCGGAATAACAAAGATAGACCCGCTGAAATATGACTTGCTGTTTGAGCGTTTCCTCAACCCTGACCGTGTGAACCTCCCGGATATCGACACCGACTTCGACGACGACGGACGAGGAAAGGTGCTTAGGTGGGTCATGGACAAGTACGGATGGGACAACTGTGCACACATTATCACATACTCTACTATGGCCACGAAGAACTCGTTGAAGGACGTGGCACGAGTGGAAGGGCTGCCCCTCGACATATCAAACGCGCTATGCAAGGCTATCCCCGACCGTCTGCCCGACGGCATGAAGATGAATCTGGGCAATGCTATAAAGTGCACGCCGGCCCTACAGGAGGCCGAGGTGAGCCTCGACAGCCGGGAGAGCAATACTATCAAGTATGCCAAGATGCTGGAGGGTACCATCCGTGGAACAGGTATACATGCCTGCGGTTTCATCATCTGCCGCGACCCTATCAGCGACTGGGTTCCGGTGAGCACCGCCGACGACCCCGATTTCCCGGGGATGAAGTGTAACGTGACACAGTATGACGGTCACGTGATCGAGTCAACGGGACTTATCAAGATGGACTTCCTCGGCCTTAAGACGCTCTCGGAGCTTAAGGAGGCCGTGAAAGTTATAAAGGAGACCACAGGAGATGTCATCGATCTGGACAACATTCCTATCGACGATAAAAAGACCTATGAGCTTTATCAGCAGGGACGGACGATAGGTACGTTCCAGTTTGAGTCGGCGGGAATGCAGAAATATCTTCGCGAGCTCAAGCCGACGGTCTTCGAGGACCTCATCGCTATGAACGCGCTGTACCGTCCGGGGCCAATGGACTACATCCCTTCATTCATTGCGAGAAAGAACGGCAAAGAGCCGATAACGTATGACATCCCTTGCATGGAGAAATACCTTAAGGACACATACGGTATCACGGTCTATCAGGAGCAGGTGATGCTTCTCAGCCGCCAGCTTGCCAACTTTACGCGTGGAGAGAGCGATGCCCTGCGAAAAGCTATGGGTAAGAAGAAGAAGGCTATCGTCGACGCCATGAAGCCAAAGTTCATCAAGCAGGGACAGGAGAACGGACATCCCAAGGAGAAACTGGAGAAGATCTGGGCCGACTGGGAGAAGTTCGCAAGTTACGCATTCAACAAATCTCACGCCACCTGTTACTCCTGGGTAGCCTACCAGACGGCATATCTCAAGGCACACTATCCCGCTGAGTACATGGCAGCACTGATGACGCGCCGCTTCGACCAGAAGACGGAAATCTCAAAGCTTATGGAAGAGTGCAAGTCCTTAGGCATTGCGACACTCGGTCCAGATGTTAACGAGAGCCGGAGCAGCTTTGCCGTGAACAACAAGGGCGAGATACGTTTCGGAATGTCGGCCATCTCCGGAATGGGCGGTGCTGCAGCAGACGCCATCGTGGAGGAGCGCGAGAAGAACGGACCGTATAAGGACATATATGACTTCGCAGAACGCATCGACTTCACAAGGGTGAACCGTAAGGCTTTCGAGAGTCTTGCATACAGCGGAGGCTTCGACAGCTTCGGACTACAGAGGGAGCAGTACTTCGGCGAGAATGGGAAAGGTGGCAACTTCCTCGACACGCTCGTACACTATGGGCAGGAGTTCCAGCGTGAGAAACGGGAGCAGATGAACTCCCTCTTCGGTGGCGATGACGTGGAGATAAAACATCCGGTGCCGCCAAAGGTGGAGAAGTGGCCTGTAATAGAGAAACTGAACAAGGAGCGGAGCCTTGTCGGCATCTATCTCTCGGCGCATCCACTCGACGAGTACAGGGTCATCCTTGAGAATATGTGCAACATCAACTGCAATGATATTGGCCGCGACGCTGACAAGCAAGAATTGGCAAAGCTTGACAAACTGACATTCGGTGGCATAGTAACTAATGTTACCGAGCGCTTCTCACAGAAGACGGGCAAGCCATTCGGCTTCGTTACCATAGAGGACTTCGACTCCTCCGGAGAGATTGGCATCTTCGGCGACGACTGGGCACGTTGGAACGGAATGCTTAAGAAGGACTATTCGGTCTTCATCACCGCCAAATGTGTTCCGCGCTTCAGGGATTCAAATGTCTACAACATCAATATCGAGAACGTAGAACAGCTCTATGATGTTAAAGCCAAGCGACTTGAGAAGTTCACCATAACCCTTGACCCGAAACAGATTGATGTCACTATGGTCACCGACCTTGCAGAGGTCATAGACTCCTGTCCGGGAAGTACACAGCTATTCTTTAAACTTAAAGGTGAAGGTACAGATGTATTCCTGAGGAGTTCAAATAAGGCCGTAAATGTGGAAAGCAAACTTATCTCATATATCAAGGATAATGAAGCCCTGGATTATAAGATAAACTGACAAGAAGGTTTGGCACGCTGTTTGCCACTAAAGAATATATCGAACAGAAAAATTATTTCATCATTAAAAAGAAGATACAATGGAAGTAGAAATCACATCACAGAATTTCGAGAGTTATAAGAACGGCGAACTGCCGTTGGTAGTTGACCTGTGGGCACCCTGGTGCGGTCCTTGCCGCATGGTAGGCCCTGTCATCTCAGAACTTGCCAAGGACTATGACGGCAAGATTGTTGTCGGCAAGTGCAATGTTGACGACAACGAGGAGCTGGCAGCACAGTTCGGTGTGCGCAGTATCCCGACAATACTGTTCTTCAAGAACGGAGAGCAGGTCGACAAGTTCGTCGGCGCAGCTCCAAAGGATGTTCTTGACGAGAAGTTCAAGGCTCTTCTGTAAGCCTGAAACAAAACAAGCTTCCCCAAGGAAGAGGACGTTATGCCCGTCCCTGCAATGAAGCGGCAGGTTATTAGGGCATCAGAGCATCCTACTCCTTGGGGAAGCTTTTTTATTGATACTAAAACTTCAGGGTTCTGGAACCGTCTTCATTGACAGTGATAGTAACCTTCGTAGCATCTTCCGGAAGAATTTCCTCTATCAGCTCTGGCCATTCCATGAGACAGAGACAACCACTGTCGATATAATCCTCATAACCCATATCGAACACCTCATCAAGTTTTTTGATGCGGTAGAAGTCGAAATGATATATCGGATCACCTTTTCCGTCGGTATATTCATTCACGATGGCGAATGTTGGAGAGGTAATAACGTCCTCAACACCCAACTCCTCACACAAGGCTTTAATGAACGTAGTCTTGCCTGCGCCCAT
This sequence comes from uncultured Prevotella sp., assembly GCA_900316565.1. Lineage (GTDB taxonomy): Bacteria > Bacteroidota > Bacteroidia > Bacteroidales > Bacteroidaceae > Prevotella. The sequence continues at coordinate 6,444 of ONDK01000022.1, forward strand.
ATCACCATAGAAGGCAAAGACATTTCCTTTGCCCATGTTCTTAATGAACTCCTTAGCTGCCTCACGTATATGCGCGAGGTCTTTTATCTTTATTTCCATCATCTTCTCCTTGCTTTCATTGTTATTAATGGTATAATCATCTCTTCCATGGATATCCCGCCATGCTGGAATGTATCCTTGTAGTAACTTACATAGTAATTGTAGTTGTTCGGATATGCGAAGAACGAGTCTCCCATGGCAAAGACATAGCTCGTCGACAGGTTTGGCGACGGCAGCTGTGCCTTCGCCGGGTCATGAATGGCAAACACTTCCTTAGCATTGTAGCTCAGGTTCTTGCCGAGTTTATACCTTAGGTTTGTGTTTGTATTCCTGTCACCAATTATCTTCAGAGGCTTCGTGGCACGGATAGACCCGTGGTCGGTGGTGATAACGATCTCGTAGTCGGTCTGAGCCAGCATCTTGAATAGCTCGGAAAGCACAGAATGACGGAACCAACTGAGCGTTATGCTTCTATATGCACTCTCGTTGTTAGCCAGCTCACGCACCATCTTCATCTCTGTACGGGCGTGTGAGAGCATGTCTATGAAATTTATGACCACCACATTGAGGTCGTTCTGCTTCAGATTGTTGAATTCCTTGATTAGTTTGTCGGCCGCCGCTGAATCGTTTATCTTGTGGTAAGAGAACTTATCATGCCTGCGATAACGATCTATCTGCGTTTTTATCAGTGGAGCCTCATTAAGGTTCTTGCCTTCCTCCTCATCTTCATCTACCCACAGATCCGGAAACATCTTGGCAATCTGCAACGGCATGAGTCCACTGAATATGGCATTACGTGCATACTGGGTGGCTGTAGGTAGGATGGACATATACAGGTTCTCGTCGATATCGAACATATCACCGATCTCCTCAGACAGGACACGCCACTGATCGTAACGGAAGTTGTCGATAACAATAAGGAAGACTTTGTTCCCTCTGTCAATGGAAGGAAAGATTTGGGACTTGAAGATTTCCGGGGAAATAAGCGGTCGGTCGTCAGTTTTCTTTTCTATCCAATCGAGATAATGCTTCTGTATGAACTTTCCGAAGCCGTTGTTAGCCTCTTCCTTTTGCATTCTCAGCATCTCCATCATACTGCTGTCGGCACTGGAAAGTTCGAGCTCCCATCTGACAAGTTTCTTATATACTTCCTTCCAGTCGTCAAAGGAACGGCAATCACCTATCTGTATCGCTATCTGCTGGTACTGTTGCTGATAGCTGGTCTGCGCCACCTCGGTAACGATTTCCTTCTGATGGATATTCTTCTTCAGTGCAAGCAGAATCTGACTGGGGTTTACCGGCTTTATAAGGTAGTCGGCAATCTTCGAACCAATGGCCTGGTCCATGATATTCTCCTCCTCACTCTTCGTAACCATCACCACAGGCGTCGCCGGCTGTATCTCCTTTATCTGCTGAAGGGTCTCCAGTCCCGACAAGCCTGGCATCTGCTCGTCGAGAAGGACGAGGTCGAATGTCTGCTGACGACACTGGTCTATCGCGTCAGGTCCATTGCTGACGGTAACCACCTCATAACCTTTCTTCTCCAGAAAGATTATATGTGCCTTGAGAAGTTCTATCTCGTCATCGACCCAAAGTAATAATCCGTTACTCATCTATACTGAATCCTTTCTGTTCTTTTATTATATATACGATATCTACTGAGAGCATTGAATGGACGGATATTCTTTAGAACCCGTCCAAATCATAGTACTCATCCTCGATGCTGTCATCGGTAGGCTGCGTGGTATTGTTGTTTCCGGAAGCAGGGGCGCCCAAGTCATCATCAAAGATGATAACAGGCTCGTCGCTGGCAGGCTCATCCTGCTGCTTCGGAACAACTTGCGCAGGTTTCTTCTCAGCCGGTTCTGACGGACTTGTTTTATCCTGTGGCTGCGTCGGCGATACCGAAGCCGGCTCCTGCTTCTTTTTTGTTTCCTTCGGCTTATCAACGGATACTGACGGCTGAGAAGGCTTTTCCTCAGGAAGGATGAAAGCGTTCGAGTTATCATCGGAAGCATTATCCGGTTGTTTTTTCTCCACGCCTACAACAGTGGAGACTGTATCCATAACGGAAATTCCGTCAACCGAAGCCTCACTGTTCACGGAGTCCTTCTTTGAAACTGTCTCCTCTTCTGGGATGGTATAGGTCTCCTCGGCCTGCTGCGCCGCTTTCTGTTGCTCGTTTATATCCTCCTGTGTCGGAGCCTTGCTCTGCATCTCATCCTGAAGATCCCGTTCACGCGGTGTAGCAACCTCCGCCGGCTCTGAAAGCAGATAACGTTTCGACACCTGAACGGGTGAGAAATTCTTTTCATAGAACTTCTCATAGTCGTTATAGCTAAGCTGTAGTCCGATGAGCTGAATGTTCTTATCGCTTATCACGATTACTCTTGTGCTCTTGTTCATCTGCGCCACGACACTCTTGGTGCGTGCCAACTCGCGGGCATACTGATAGGCTTCATCGAAACTCCGGAAACCGCTGAGCTGCATGCGGTGCATTCCTCCGTCGTCAACGATCTCGATATCGAAGTTGCGGACCACGAAATGAGTGAAATTGAACTTTGCCACCTCAAAGAGGAGCTTGTTCTCGTTGAGAGAGTCGGGACTATAGACAAGCATAACCTTGAAGTCTATATTCCTCTCTGGGGTGAACCGCACGTTACGTATAGAGTCGCTGTCGTTGAGCACCTCAGCACGCCGGTCCCAGAAGCTGCCAATGTCGAAGCTGCCACCGCGGAGTCTCCGTCCCGCATGCACTCCATTGACAATCATTCCTGCAATCTCGCTGATACGGCTCTGCGGGAATTTCTCCACCACCTCCTTCATATCCTTCAAGCACCCGTCAACGTCTCCACTGTTCAGTTTGCCCAATCCGCCAATGAACAGGAACTTATCCCTGTTGGCACCGAGAGGAAATCTGTTGTCAGAAACCTTCACGTTACCTGCAACCTCACTGTATCGTCCGGCCCTGAAAGCATCATAAGTGGCGGCATAGAGCGAGTCCTCTATCTGGACGCCGAACTTTGAGTTCTCCACGAAGTTAGGATCAGAGAGCAGAACCGTCCACTTACTGTCAGGGAAGCGGTTCTTCAGACTGTCGATATAAGAATTGGCCACGTCCGGTTCCCCTTTACGCATATATAAAAGGTAAAGGTTATAGAACACGTCATCCATGTTCTCGTAGTCGCTATAGTTATCGGCAAGACGCCGCAAGGCCTTCTCCGCCAATCCGAGGTTGTCGAGTTTATCCTTGAAAATAACACCGCTGTGATGCAGTCCGTCCTCCAGAACCTTATTGCTTTCCGCCATTTTCTCGGCCGTAAACGGTATCTGCGCAAGGTAATACTCCCGCTTGTGCGGGTCGTTCTGTGCACTGTCGAGGCGTTGGTCGAGGGAATCCTCCTTTTCCTCCGCCTTAAAAATGGAGTCACGCTGCTCGTCCGACAGCTCAGCAACAGCATTGTCGCTGCCCACGTTTGCTACAACTGTCTTGTTAGCACGTTGCCAGTTATCAGTATTCTCACGTTTTCCCCACTGCCGCTGGAAGGTCTCCTTACCCTGGCTTACCGCCATAGGGTTGTAGAAATACCATGTGCTGCCTTGCTTGCTGACCGTTTGCGTATTGTTACGGTTGTTACGGTTGTTGATGAAAGCATCCCTTCCACCACCGTTATCGCCCTCGTTCTGCGCCTGTTCCTGCTCGGCCTGACTGCGCCGTTCCTCCTTCTCCTTTTTCTTCAGAGCGTCGATGACACGGTCTATGGCCTCATTACGTTCCATTTCAGGACATTTCGCAAGATGTTGGAGCGAGTCCTGGAGCTGAACGGCATCGGTATATGGCACCAGTTCATCAAGGACTTTAGAACGGTTCGACAGCTGTTCATAGTCGGGACGGTCCTTGTCGAGCAGACCAATGGCCTCACCATAGCATCTCTTCGCATCGCTGAACTTCTCCTTTGTCCAGTAGAGGTCGCCGAGGTGCAACAAGAGCACTCCTTTCTCTATACCGCTTCTCGTCGCCTTTTTGTTTCCCTGTTCGTAAGCATTGATTGCCCTTGTCGTATCTTTGTCATAGAGATAGATATTGCCCATGGCATAATAGACCTGATCAAGGTAATCCTTATTCTTGTCCGACGCCGCCATACGCTTCAACCGGCCTATCATCTGCTTCGAATGTCCTCTTGCCATCACTTCGGTCATAGCTATCCGCGCGTTAAATTCCAGTTCATACGGTGGATTTTGGCGAATGACGTGTTTGAAAGCGTTGTAAGCCTCTGCCCTGTTGTCCACGGCAGCCTGCAGCTGTCCCATGAGATACCACTCACGGGCCTTCTGCTTCCGCCGCATCTCATGCTTAATAACCTTCCTAAGATAGGGGATGGCCTTCGCATATTCCTTTGTATGGACATAATAATCCGCCATAGTGTAATCCCATTCCTTCTGCGCACGCCAGTCGATGGAATCGCGACGCATGTTGCGTATCACGTCCTCAGCATCATAAAGCCAGTCCTCCTCGATATAACACTTCGCCAGCCACGCCCGTGCTTTCCCGTAGATGGCCGGCTGTCCTTTGTATAACCTGCTCATATATGCGAACGTAGCCGCCGCCTCATCGAAGGAGCCTTTGAAGAACTGCGACCGTCCCATGAGCATCCACGCCTTCCACAGGAACGGATTATACTCTTTTCTGCTCAGCCATTCTATATCGCGCTCCGTCTTCTTTCTGTTCTTGGTCCATACAGGACGCCGTTTGATGCTGTGGCGGGCTATGGCCTTCTCCGCCTTCTCTATGGCACGGTCGAAGTTTCCCTTGCCCAGCTCACGGCTGTTCTTATTTCCAACGGTATACAGCGGCAGCATTTCCGTGAAGTTGTCCTTGTTGCCGTTCTCCTTCTCCAAAGAACCATCTATATAGGCCTGGGCACCATTGAAATAAGTATTGTATTTTGCGTTGAAAGCATGCCAGAAGCGCGAGCCTGATGTGTTTTTCTGGGTAGAGCAAGCCGTAACCGCCAGGAGGATGATGGCGGAAAAGATTGAGACTATATATCTGAAATAATGCGGCTTCACTCTATAATAAACTCCTTTTTGAACAAATTATTGCCTTAGGAAGTCTTATCCTTCGGCTAGTGCTATGTATTCGTCCTTTATCTGGTCGGGCATATTGATGCCGCGGAGGATAAGACTGCGGTTCCAGGGTTTCACATCTTCCGGACGAAGAGTCTCCAACACATCAGCAAACTCTGAAGCCTCATCGTCGGAATAGTTGTCAGAACGGCGTCCTTTATATGCGTCGAGTTCCTCGTCATCATAGTATTCCACCGGCTTCGTCGCCGCCTCCATCTGGCACACCTGCTCACATGCCGTGTTCACGCCGTCGCATGTGGAGCAGTCGGACTTCGGGACAACTATAGGCTCATCGGTCTTTCCGCCGAAGAGTTTTGTACATACCATGACGATAAGGCCAAGGACTATTATTGCTATTATGCTTATAAGAATGATTTTCATCTAAGAAATGATTGATAAGCGATGATTTGCGAAAGATGGCGTGGCTAAAGGAGGCAGAGGCCGCAGCATAACTGCGGCATACCCAACCAGAAGGGCTGAGGAAGATGCAGCTAACTGCGGCATACTCAACCAACAGGACAAAGATGCGGAGGGCCGCTGCAGGTGTTATATCTCCTCTATTGTGAAACCGGCGGAACGCAGGTCGTCCCAATAGCTAGGGTATGACTTCGACACCACTTCGGGATTATTTATCCTTATCTCCCCAAGCCTGATGGCAGCTGGCGCAAAAGCCATAGCCATACGGTGATCCTCATATGTGTCGATTACCGGCACATCACGGGCCTCGCAGCGCTCACCGTTCCATGCCAGTTCTGTATCCTTGCTGTCATCAAGAACATATCCAAGTTTTCTCATCTCCACCTTCATAGCCTCTATGCGGTCAGTCTCCTTAATTTTTAGGTTGCCGAGGCCCGTGAAATGGAACGGCAGCCCGAGCACGATACAGGTAACGACGAGCGTCTGTGCCAGATCAGGCTGGTTGATAAAGTTGTAATCCATCCGTGGCAGTGTGCGGTTATGACGTGTCAGAACGACCTCTCCATCAGTAGTAAAGGCCGTCTTCACGCCAAGCATACTGAAGAGATAGCGCACAGCAGAGTCGCCTTGCCGCGAGCCGTCCTTCAATCCCGGCAGCACCACCTTGGACTCACGGTCATCGAGCATCGCCAGTATCTCATACCAGTATGACGAAGCGCTCCAGTCGTTCTCAATCATATATGGCGGCTGACGGTACTGCTGGCGTGCTACATGGATGGTATCGACATTGGTCCACTCCACATCGATACCAAACTCGTGCATCACATGAATGGTAAGGTCGATATACGGACGCGAGACAATCTCTCCCGTCAGCCAAAGTGTCAGTCCCTGTCGCATGGCAGGTCCGATCATCAGCAAGGCTGAAATATACTGGCTGCTCACGTTGCCGGGGATGGTCAGCGTACCGCCTTCGAGTTCACCGCCAGTAATACGCAGTGGCGGGAAGCCCTCCTCACCGGCATAGTCTATCCGGGCACCAAGCGACCTCAACGCGTCGACAAGGATGCGTATAGGACGATGGCGCATGCGCTCCGTTCCCGTCAGTGTATGCGTTCCCGGAGTTACGCTCAGATAAGCCGTCATGAACCGCATGGCAGTACCCGCCGCCTTGATGTCAATAACATCAGGCATAGTTCTTAGGGCATTAACGATAACCTCTGTGTCATCACAGTCGGAGAGGTTCTCCGGAAGTTTGTCCTCCCCCGACAGTGCGTGCAGCACCAGCGCACGGTTGCTGATGCTCTTTGACGCCGGAAGGTTGATACGGGTGTCTATATGGCTTGGGGCCGTAATCTTGTATATCATTTCTGTCTATTCAGATGTTACTATTGGCAAATTAATTATATCGTTAGAAGCGGCGGCACGGGTCTTGTTGGCACCATTCTTCTTCGGACCTGGGATTAGCGGACTGTAATAAAGAACGTGGCGGATGCGCTGTTTCTGCTCCGGTGTTATACGGAAAGCGTAGCCTATTGCATAGTCCATGATGTTGTTGGAGCTGAACACGGTGCCGTCGCAGGACGTGCGTTCGACAAGTTCATTCATCTTGGCACCTGCTTTGACGCCAGTGAGATACTTATCGTATTCCACCTTGTTGTATGACGGGGTGTCATCACAGAAATCTGAGTCGAAACAGTCGTCAACAGACGTCCAGGCAGCGCTGCCTTTATTCTCTGTTTTCTTCTCGGTGAACACGTGATGGAGTCCAAGATAATGTCCGAGCTCATGCGCCAGTGTAGCTACGATGTCGGTGGAGTCGTAAATATACGACTTTGCACCATGGTCTGCAAGCGTATATCTTGTCGACATACGGTACAGGTAAGAGCTGTTTATCGACAGACAGTAAGGGAAACTGAGTTTACCCTTAGCTATAAAATGCGACGACGTAGCTTCAAGCCCGTCGAGATAGGTGGAGTCGTTGATACTGTAAGGCATATGGCTGATGCCAAGGATTATGCTGCCCTTGGTTTCCTGCTTAAAGGGGTAGACCATGACATTGATATAGTCATTGGGATCCCAGATAAGTCTGGAGTTCTTCGACGACATAAACGACGAGGCCTCGATAGGGAAGGTGCCATTCCACTTCAGGAAGGCCACGCCTGGTGTGGAAAGCTTATTGCCGTTCTCATCAGTTGTAGCGGGCTGGAGGTCTATATTGACATTCTCACTGTACACGCCCCGCCATCCGTAAATGTTTCCCTTGTATATCTCGTTCACGTATTTAAGGATCAGCGGAAGTCTGCTGGCCAGGGCACGCACGGAGTCGTTGTCGTCAGTATAAAGGACATGAAAGATAACCGGCAACTTGTATGTATAGCTGTCATTGATAACGCTTGTGGTATTGTCATCGTCCTGATTGCTGGCCGACGGCTTGTATCCCACCACATCATCATCACTGCCGCACGCTGCCAGCAGCAGAGCCGCCAGCAATATATATAATATGTGAATGTGATTTTTCATTCCAAAATGTCGTTAGTTACATTAAGTTGATTACTCTCGCCGCTTACGCTTATAAAGAATAAAGCCATCTGCAAAAGTACGTATTTTGTATGTAATAGCCAAAAGCGCAAGGTTTAATAGTCCAAAAAAAGTAAAAAAGCAGATTAATATTTGGTGGTTACGGATGGTTTTATTACTTTTGCACTCGCAAAAAAGCCACGGGATGTAGTTCAGTAGGTTTAGAATGCTGGTCTGGGGGACCAGTGGTCGCTGGTTCAAGTCCAGTCATCCCGACAATAACGAACATAAGAAAAGGTTCGGAAATATCTGAAAGGGTAAACATGCAATTGCATCAAAGATTGCTTGTTTACCTTTTTTCGTTTTCAGATCTCAACACCTTTAGTTCGACCTATTCCAAGGCATTTTAAAAGGAATAACTAAGAGTGAGCCTCTTCGAAGCACTAATTCTGTTCTTGCCCAAGATGAGAGCAACAAATTGAACGCAGTATTTGCAAAACTTGAATGAGAGTAACTCTTGCGACCGCTAGAACTAAAGATGTGAATAGGAGCAAGACAGTACCATGGTTGTGACAATGGCTTAGCTTAAAAACTTGTAAACAAATTTCAAATTCGTGTTTCTCAATTTCCCCTGGAAACCACTCCGTGCCTCAATGTCGGACGGCTGCAGGGTGCAGCTTTCTGAACGAATGTAAAAATAAACTTGTTAGAAATTAAGAGCATTTAAAATGTTAATTTTGATTGTTAAAAGGGGATAAATAGGTCGGCCAAATTGTCAGATTAACAAAATTTGCACCTATATTTGCACCCCGTAAAAAGGAATGTCAGAGAACCAAGCTTCCGACTTTTCTCAGTCCGGGCATCGGAAGATGACAAGGACTGTCATGATGAACTAAAGAAATAAATTAACGATAAAGTAAAATGAAGAAAATTCCACAGTTTCTTATGTGCGGCGCCTGCGCTATTGCGCTGACGCTGTCGACGGCAACAGCCATAAGAGTTTATGCTGCTCAACCACAAGCCAACATTGCAGGACAGCCGGTAGACCTCACCTATGCGGCTGAGAAGGCCATACCAGCCGTTGTACATATTAAGTACGTACAGAATTCCAAGACGCAGACCATTGACGTACAAGACGATCCGTTCGGTGATTTCTTCGACCCGTTCGGTTTCTTCGGCTCACCAAACCAGGGTCAGGGCGGCACTCGCAAGCAGCGCGTGCAGACTCCAAAGAAGGAAGCTACAGGCTCAGGCGTCATCATCTCCAGTGATGGATACATTGTAACCAACAACCACGTCGTGGAAGGCGCTGATGAACTCACTGTCACTCTGAACGACAACCGCGAGTTCTCAGCACGTATCATCGGAACGGACAAGCAGACGGACCTGGCTCTTATCAAGGTCAACGCAAAGAATCTCCCGACACTGCCCATCGGCAACTCCGACGACCTAAAGGTCGGCGAATGGGTCATCGCCGTGGGAAACCCCTACAACCTTAACTCTACCGTTACAGCAGGTATCGTAAGTGCCAAGGCGCGCGGACTGGGAGCCACCCCGAACGGCATCGAGAGCTTCATACAGACTGACGCAGCCATCAACCCGGGTAACTCCGGTGGTGCCCTTGTCAACACCCGTGGCGAACTCGTCGGCATCAACGCAATGCTCTACTCACAGACCGGCTCTTACAGCGGCTACGGCTTCGCCATTCCGACAAACATCATGACGAAAGTTGTCGACGATATAAAGAAATACGGCAGCGTACAGCGTGTCATGCTTGGCGTAAGCGGACAGGATGTCCTCAACTACATCAACAACCAGAAGGAACAGGGCAAGGATGTTGACCTCGGAACGAACGAGGGAGTCTACATCGCTACTGTAGACCCAGACGGCAACGGTGCCGAAGCTGGTCTCGCCAAGGGCGATGTCATCACTGAGTTCGACGGCAAGAAGATAGAAAAAATGTCGGAGCTGCAGGCTGCTGTCAATAGCAAGCGCCCTGGCGACAAGGCTTCCATCACATATCTGCGCAACAAGAAGAAGGTAACGAAGACTATCACGCTGAAGAATGCGCAAGGCACTACAAAGATTATAGAGCAGGCTGACATCGATGTTCTCGGAGGACAGTTCCGTCCTATCACCGAGGCACAGAAGAAACAGCTCAACATCACCTACGGTCTCGAGATTCTAAAGGTCAGCAACGGTGCTTTGAAGGATGCAGGCATCAACCGCGGATTCATCATCCAGAAGGTCAATGACGAGAATGTCAACAGCATCGACGAATTGCAGAAGCTTGTCAAGTCGGCATCCACAAGTAAGGAGCCGGTACTGTACATATCTGGTATCTATCCAACAGGCAAGAAGGCCTACTTCGCTGTTCCTCTGTCGGAGTAACAGAATATAATAAATACTCAACAAGAAATCCCCCAAGGGGAGGATGTCCGGGTGCTTATAACATCGGCAAGAACCGATGGCACCAAAATCAGACTTCCTTTCCTTGGGGGATTTTTTGTTGGTGAATTATTGTTCCAGTCCCAATGACTTGGCCTTCTGCTTGAGCAGTTGCATTAGAGGTTCACGCTCATTGGGCACCTTATTGTCAAGGACGGCGTCCTTAAGTGTCTGCTTCAGTGTTCCCACCACTCGCGACGGCTTCAAATGGAACATTTCCATAATCTCATTACCGTCGATGCAGGGCTGCAGCAGACGTTTATAATCCTTCTCCTTCAGGTCGGTAAGCTTCTCACGGACCATACGGAAGTTCTCGCGAAACCGTTTCTTACGGGCTTCGTTCTTACTGGTTATGTCGGCCTCACACAATGTCATAAGGTCATCAATATCGTCGCCGGCATCATTCATCAGCCTGCGGACAGCGGAATCGGTAACCTCATCGTCAGCAATAGCGATAGGACGCATATGGAGGTCTACGAGTTTCTGAACATATTTCATCTTTGAGTCCATCGGGAGCTTCATCCTTCTGAAGATGGAGGGTATCATCCTGGCTCCTATGGAGTTGTGGTTATGGAACGTCCAGCCTATCGCAGGGTCCCAGCGTTTACTCTTTGTCTTACCGATATCATGGAAGAGAGCAGCCCACCGCAGCCATAGAGGATCCTTGTCGAAACCGCTCTGCTGTGCCTTACACACGTTGTCGAGGACCTCAAGGGTATGATAGAAGTTGTTCTTATGTGCCCTTCCGTTGCGTTTCTCCACGATATCGAGCGCCGAAAGTTCCGGAATGATAAGCTGAAGGAGTCCCGCGCGCTGCATGTCGACAAAGCCCTTACTAGGATGACTGGTCATCATAATCTTGTTGAGTTCGTCAACGATACGCTCTCCGCTGACAATCTTTATCCTCTCGGCATTTCGCATGAGGGCGTCAAAGGTCTCGTCCTCAATGAAAAAGTTGAGCTGTGTGGCAAAACGGATGCACCGCATCATACGCAACGGGTCGTCGGAAAATGTGATGTCAGGGTCCAAGGGTGTGCGGATAATGCCGTCCCAGAGGTCATCGACGCCACCGAAGGGGTCCACGAGCTCGCCGAAGCGGTCGGCGTTAAGGCACACCGCCAATGCGTTTATAGTGAAGTCGCGACGATTCTGGTCGTCTTCCAGAGTGCCGTCTTCGACTACCGGCTTACGGCTGTCATGGCTGTAGCTCTCCTTTCGCGCTCCGACGAACTCCACCTCATGGTCTTTGTATTTCACCTGTGCTGTTCCGAAATTGCGGAACACCGACAGATGGGCTTTCCTGCCAAGGAGCTTCTTCAACTCCGAGGCCACCTGAATGCCACTTCCCACTACAACGACATCGATATCATTGGAAGGACGCTCCAGGAAAAGGTCGCGAACGAAACCGCCCACAACATAACAGTCCAGCCCAAGTCCGTCGGCTGCTTTGGAAATAAGATGGAATATGTCTTTATCAAGCAACTTGGCAAGCTGCTCGTCTGATAAATCTCTCATTACAATGGATTTTTATTTTTGGTGTGCAAAGGTAAAGAGAATAATTAATAATTGAAAATTAAAACCTGAAAATTACATTATCCATTATCCTTTTACAGATATTTTACAGCTTATTTTTTGTCATTCCAACGAAAATAAGTATTTTTGCAAATCAAAGATTTAAACGAAGAAATGTCACTGGACACTACAAAGACCGAAAAGGAATTCACACAGGCTATGGCCGAATGCAGAGAGGTATTCGCCAACAAGCTGAAGGATTATAGCGCTTCATGGCGCATTATGAGACCACAGACGCTCACAGACCAACTGTTCATAAAGGCAAAGAACATCAGGGCTTTTGAGATTTCAGGCGTCAGCCGCGTAGGAGACAGCATGAAGTCGGACTTCATGGCTCTCATAAACTACGGTATCATAGGGCTTATTCAGCTAGAGAAAGGCTACGCCGACCGTGTGGACATTAGCAGCGAAGAGGCTCTTGCGCTCTACGACAAGTTCGCAAAGGAAACCTTCGACTTAATGCTGAAGAAAAACCACGACTATGGTGAGGCTTGGAGGGACATGCGTGTGAGCTCATATACCGACCTTATCCTCACCAAGATAGAACGGATAAAGGAGATAGAGGACCACAACGGAAAGACTACGGTAAGCGAAGGAATAGCATCCAACTACATGGACATCATCAACTACTCCGTCTTCGGAGTCATCAGGGAGAGCTGCTCCGACAATACAGAGGATAGGTAATCCGGAAGAATGACTATAGATTTCAAGAACATATCACACAGACTGGCGGCATCAGAAACAATGCAGAAGGTTCTGACCGTCGTTGTCAACGTCTGCCGGTTTCTTCTTGCACTCTCCTTCGTGTTCTCCGGATACGTAAAAGCCATCGACCCTACCGGCACAAAATACAAGATAGAGGATTATCTTGCGGCCGTCGGCTTGGGAGGTATCCTTCCGGACTACGTCACCATCGCTATGGCCGTACTGCTGGCGGGACTGGAGTTCTCCCTTGGCATATTCATGCTGCTGGCCATTAGACGCCGCCAGGTATCAAAGCTCATGCTAGTCTTCATGGCAGTAATGACGCTGATCACGGCATGGCTCGCTATATTCAATCCCATAACGGACTGTGGCTGCTTTGGCGACGCCATCCACCTGACAAACTGGCAGACCTTTGGAAAGAACATCGTACTGCTCATCGCGGTGATGATAGTAGCGCGGTGGCCACTGAAGATGGTGCGGTTCGTGTCAAGGCCGAACCAATGGATTGCAATAAACTTCACCATCCTGTTCATACTCGTAAGCTCTATATGGAGTCTGAACCATCTGCCTCAATTCGACTTCCGACCATACCACGTCGGAGTGAACATCAAAAAGGCAATGGAAATACCTCCCGGTGCGAAGCAACCGAAGTTCAAGACTACATATATTCTTGAAAAGAATGGGATAAGGAAAGAGTTCGATGAAAACAATTATCCGTTCAACGACACGGCCTGGATACTCAAGGACCCCGACAAGGACGTGAAGACAGAGGTCATAGAGAAAGGATATGAGCCGCCAATCCATGACTTTTCGATAACAAACGAGCAAACAGGAGAAGACATCACCGACTCCGTGCTGACGGCGAAAGGCTACACCTTCCTGCTGATATCCCCATATCTGGAGAAAGCCGACGACTCTGATTTCGGAGACCTGGACTTCATCTACGAGTATGCTGAGGAAAACGGGTATCATTTCTATGGTCTGACGGCAAGCAACGACGACGGAATAGCACGATGGAGGAATATCACAGGAGCCGAGTATCCCTTCTTCCTGACCGACGGGACGACCCTTGAGACCGTTATCAGGAGCAATCCGGGACTACTGCTGCTTAAGGACGGAACGATAATCCGGAAATGGAGCCACAACGACCTGCCGGACGAGAAGGTACTGACAGGAAGGCTCGAGAAGATTGAGACCGGACGACTGGAGCCTGACTCTGTTCCGAGAAAGGTCATGAGCGTCATGCTGTGGTTCGTTTTGCCGCTTCTTCTGCTCATACTTGCCGACAGGCTGTGGGCATGGACAAAATGGCTGAAAGAGAAAGAGACATCTAACAAATTATATCAACTAATAAACAACAAAAGAAACATGAGAAAGAAAATTGTAGCAGGCAACTGGAAAATGAACATGAACCTGCAGGACGGCGTAGCACTGGCAAAAGAAATTAACGAGACCCTTAAGGCTGACAAGCCTAACTGTGGCGTTATCATCTGCACACCATTCATCCATCTGGCTAGCGTGGCTCAGGTTCTCGACCCTGAAGTGGTTGGCCTTGGTGCTGAGAACTGCGCAGACAAGGAGAAGGGTGCCTACACCGGTGAGGTAAGTGCAGAGATGGTGAAGTCAACAGGTGCACAGTACGTCATACTCGGACACTCAGAGCGCCGTCAATACTATCATGAGACAGCCGAGATACTCAAGGACAAGGTTCAGCTTGCCCTGAAGAACGGTCTGAAAGTTATCTTCTGCTGCGGCGAGACTCTCGAGGAGCGCGAGGCAAACAAGCAGAATGAGGTCGTAAAGGCTGAGCTCGACGGCAGCGTCTTCAATCTCTCCGCTGAGGAGTGGAAGAACATCATCCTCGCCTATGAGCCAATCTGGGCTATCGGCACCGGCAAGACAGCTACCGCAGAGCAGGCAGAGGAGATGCTGGCATACATCCGTTCCATCGTAGCCGACAAATACGGCAAGGATGCCGCAGAGGATACCACAATCCTTTACGGTGGCAGCTGCAAGCCAGGAAACGCTCCTGAGCTCTTCGCAAAGCCTGATATCGACGGCGGCCTCATCGGTGGTGCTTCACTGAAAGCAGCCGACTTCAAGGGCATTATCGATGCTTGGAAGAAGTAATCGTTGCCTGAAGGCTATAATATTTCACAACTGATATGTATGGACAACTACCGTCTGTCCATACATATCATCTCTTTAGAGATTTGATTTCCGAAGTTTTTCACTCTTCATTATGAGACAGTTCATCGCAACTTTTATTCTGGTCTTCGCCTCACTGATTACCGTCCAGGCACAGTCAGTGGGACACGGAGCCGACATTGACGCACAGATAAACAGCCGTCAGGCGCAGAAAGCGCCCAAGAAGCCACAGGCTGAGCCACGAAAACCGGCTGAGCCGGTACCAAGCGAGGTCAGTTCGTCAGGCGGACGGATGAAAATGGTACTGCGAAAGATAAAAGTACGCAAGAAGACACCAGAGGAGCTGGCAGAGACAAGGACAAAGGTAACGAAGGGTGTACACCACGAGCAAGGTTTCCGCATACAGGTCTTCTCGGGTGGAAACACACGAGTGGCACGCCAGCAGGCAGAACGCGCCGGACAACAGGTCAAGGCGGCGATGCCAAACCAACCCGTCTACGTCCACTTCTACAGTCCACGATGGGGCTGCCGGGTGGGAAACTTCAAGACCTATAACTCTGCACTGGGTACTCTAAGGCAGATACGACGCCTTGGATATAAAGGAGCCATCATCATCCGCTCCATCATCACCGTAAAGGATGTAGAGTATGTTGACAATGATGATGCAATAGACGAATAGAGAAAACATGAATCCAGAAACAGAATTCCGCGAGGGACTCGACGAACTCGCTGACCACTACAAGAAAGTATTAGAGCTCTTAGGTGAGGACCCTAGCCGGGAAGGACTGCTGAAGACCCCCATGCGGGTGGCAAAGGCCATGCAGATACTTACCCGCGGCTACACACAGGACCCACACAAGGTACTTACCGACGCACTCTTTGAGGAGAAATACAACCAGATGGTTATCGTTAAGGACATCGACTTCTTCTCAATGTGCGAGCACCACATGCTCCCGTTCTACGGAAAGGTGCACGTGGCATACATACCTAACGGTTTTATCACTGGTCTGAGCAAGATAGCCAGAGTGGTAGACATATTCTCCCACCGCCTGCAAGTGCAGGAACGCCTTACAGAGCAAATCATGGAATGTATCAATACGACACTGAAACCACAGGGTGTGATGGTCATCATTGAGGCCAAACACATGTGCATGCAGATGCGCGGAGTGGAGAAGCAGAACTCCATCACCACGACAAGTGCCTACAGTGGAGTGTTCGAGTCGATGAAGACGCGCAATGAGTTCATGAACCTGCTCCGGGGAGAGAGTAAGCGGATATAAACGCCTCTTAAAACAATAATCACCCATAAACAGAAATACCGCTACTCAGCTTTAGAGGAGCACAAGGATACAAAGTATATGAAGTTTATCTCATGGAACGTAAACGGTCTTCGCGCCGTAGTGAAAAAAGGATTTGAAGACACATTCAACCAGCTTGACGCCGACTTCTTCTGTCTTCAGGAAACGAAGATGCAGGAGGGCCAACTCGATCTGGCCTTCCCCGGCTACGAGTCGTACTGGAACTACGCCGACAAGAAAGGCTACTCCGGCACCGCCATCTACACTAAGCATCATCCGCTGTCGGTGAGCTATGGCATAGGCATTGACGAGCACGACCACGAAGGACGTGTGATAACCCTTGAGATGCCCGACTTCTACCTTGTCTGCGTGTACACTCCGAACTCCCAGAACGCTGAGGAGAAAGGCGGACTTCCGCGCCGTCTGGACTACCGTATGCAGTGGGAGACTGACTTCCAGGCCTATCTCCACCACCTCGATGCCACAAAACCTGTCATCGTCTGCGGAGACATGAACGTAGCCCACGAGGAGATAGACATCAAGAACCCGTCAAGTAATCATAAGAATGCCGGCTTCACCGATGCTGAGCGCGAGAAGATGAGCGCTCTTCTTGGTAATGGCTTCACCGACACCTTCCGTTGTCTATACCCTGACACCGTCACCTATAGCTGGTGGTCATACCGTTTCCACGCACGTGAAAAGAACGCTGGCTGGCGTATCGACTATTTCCTTATCAGCGACCGTCTTAAAGACAAGCTGGCGGATGCCAAAATCCTCACAGATATCATGGGCAGCGACCACTGCCCGGTAGAACTCGACCTTAAATAACGCCTATGAGAGCCCGCATAGAGATATGGGTAATCATGATACTGACGCTCGCCGCCACAGTTGTCTACGCTTTCTCTAACGGCGGCGAGCTGGAAATCGGCGGCTTCAAACTTCGGAAAATAGATTTCAGTGGGCTACTCAACAATACCACGAAAGGAAGTCTGAAGCCGTCAGAAAGCGACAACACTCTCTCAAACAACGTCGACACCACACGTCAACGCATTCTGTTCTTCGGCGACTCCATGACCGAAGGACTTTTCTACAGCCTTGATGACTACTGCAACGCCAACGGCCACACACTGTTCAGCATCACCTGGTACAGCGCTACAACAGAGTCGTTTGCAAACAGCAATATCCTCGACACATACATCAGGCTCTATCATCCCACATATTTTATTATCTGTCTCGGAAGCAACGAGCTCTTTGTCAGGGACCTCCCGGATAGAAAGAGATATATACAAGCCATTCTCCGAAAACTCGGCAACCGCCCTCATGTCTGGATAAGTCCACCAAACTGGACAAAAGACACTGGTATGGACACCATAATCCGACAGTCGGTAGGCGACAAACGGTTTTTCAACTCGTCAACACTCACACTGCAACGGAGCGATGACCACATCCATCCCACCATCGAAGCCTCAGCGCAGTGGATGAAGCACATAGCCGACTGGCTGCAGTCGCCGGGCAAAACGGCTCATCCTATCATACTGCGACGGCCGACAAAGAAAACAAAACATACGTTCACCGATTATTACCAGACTGATTTCAAGAAGTTCGAAGGCAGCGATAACCCGGAACGGCACCGCCACTTCTTCAGATGAATAAAGGAAGAGACGAAACAGAAAGATTACAAAAACGATGACAGACATAGGGAACATAGCAAGTACGCTCACGACGTTTCTTCTCCAGCCTGACAAAGACTGGTCGGTGGCGTCGTACCAGTTCTTTGCTGTCTTCATCATCTTCTACATTATATATATAGGGGTGTGCAGGAGCCGCCGGAGCGTCGTCCTCTCATACGTCATCATATTCAGTCTGTTCTTCGCATGGAAAGCCAACGGTCTGATGATGCTGCTCCTTCCCGCCACAACGGTAATATCATGGTGGGGCACACGCGCTATGATGCGCGCCAGAAGTCACCGCAGACTTTGGCTGACAGCGATAATCCTCATTGACCTTGCACCACTCATATACTTCAAATACACTAATTTCCTGCTGTCGGTATTCGGCGGGATGCTGCAACGCAACTTCGCTCCACTCGACATTATCCTTCCAGTGGGTCTATCGTTCTACACCTTCCAGGCCATAAGTTATTCCGTTGACGTATATAAATGGAGGTTTACAAGAGAGACTCCCCTACTCTATTATGCTTTCTACCTCACATTCTTTCCCCTGCTCCTCGCAGGACCAATCACCAGGGCAGAGGTTCTCATACCGCAGATATCCGTCTTCAGCTCACAGAATGCGGCGATGAAGCCTCGTACTTCCAATCTGGCGTACAAGGGATTATGGCTCATCATGGCTGGACTGATAAAGAAAGCTGTCATCGCCGACTACATAGCACAGTTCAATAATCTTGTCTTCGCCGACCCGACGGCCTACTCGGGCTTTGAAAATCTAATGGCCACGCTGGGCTTCACACTGCAAATATTCTGCGATTTCTCAGGATACAGCGATATATCTATAGGTCTGGCAGCACTGATGGGATTCGACCTTCACGACAACTTCAACTTCCCATATCAAAGCTTGAACCCAACGGAGTTCTGGCATCGGTGGCATATAGCCCTCTCCACGTGGTTTCGCGACTATATGTATATTCCTCTCGGCGGCAACCGCCATGGACTGGCACGCACTTGTATTAACGGGTTTCTTACAATGGTAGTTGCCGGACTGTGGCACGGAGCCACGTGGATGTTCGTCTTATGGGGCTCCTTGCATGGACTGGCACTAGTCGTTCATAAAATATGCAAACGACTGTTCCTCGACAGGATACCTGACACACTCATGGTACGCATGGTTAGTTGGGCCATGATGTTCTCGTTCGTTTGTATAACATGGATTTTCTTCCGCGCCGACAGCATCACGACGGCCACAGGGATAATCGGGAGAATCGCCAACGGCATATCTTCCGCCGATATCATTGCGTTTCTCAACGCACGACCGCTATGGATGCTGCTCACCGCATTGGGCCTGGAGCTCCACAGCATACGCCGGGAGGACTACGACTGGCTGGAAAGGAAGTTCATTGGGCTGCCATGGTTGGTGAAGTTCGTATGTTTCCTTGCCGTCATCCAACTGGTCATCAGCTTCAGCCAACAGTATGTCCAGCCATTCATATACACGAAATTCTAGCACTACCGAAACTTGCGTTTTTATGCGACAAGGGCATAGTGACATACGAAAAAAGTTTACATGGAAACAATACCTATGCTTTTGCGTTGTAAAAGCATAGGTTTTACCTCCTAAAAGCATATGTTTTACCTCCTAAAAGGTATGCTTTTACAACGTAAAAGCATTGGTTTTACAAATCACTGAAAATCAAAGCATTACGAAGACAATCAAAGACAGTTCGGGTGATGAAATATTATTACAATCATTCGAGCACGACAAGCAGTATTTAACGTAGACCTACAGTGTAAAAAAAACGATAACGCTGCCAGCGCAGTGCGTGACTGGTGTTTTTCTTACCGAGACTTTGAAGAAATCTTATCGTCTTTCTTCCGTTTGTAGAGCCGCTCCGTACTGAGTATTGTCTGCCGGAGGTTTATGGCGGAGATGAAATTTGGCCACCGCTTAAGGATGTATTCAAGCTGTTGCTTGGCAATGTCATAGGCGTTGACCTGGGCATAGCAGTATGCACGGTTGTACCAATAGTCCTTGTTGTCAGGGTTCATCTCTATGGCACGGGTGAAGTCGGCCACGGCACTGTCGTATTTCTCTTCTCTTAGACGCGACATGGCACGGAGCTCAAAGTAATCGACAAAGAATGGATTCAAATCTATAGCCCTGGTACAGTCACTCTCCGCACCTTTATAATCGTCAAGATGGTATTTAGATACGCCACTAAGATACCAAGCCTCATTCTTGTCGGGACGAAGTCCGACAACACGCTGGAAAATCTGCATCGCCACGACATAATAACCATTGTCGAGTGATGACCGGCCTTCGTCCATGAGCTTCTTGATATTGTATTGGGCAAATAACGGCAGGCACAAAACAAGAAGGACAACCGTAATGGCTGTCCGTCTAAGAGTATGAAGATAAGCAAGCTTCCTCTCCATTCTTCCGTGTTCCTTCTTGTTTGCTGATTTACGTATGGAGCAAGGCTCCACCGTTCTATGTTTCTGTTTGAGAAAGTCCTTACTTCTTATGGAATTTTAAGCGGTATCCGCAACGGACGCGTCCGTCAACAAGCGCCTTAAGCTTGCTGCGTATCATCTGCTTCCGGAAAGGACTGAGATGGTCGATGAAGAGCCGTCCCTCGAGGTGGTCGAACTCATGCTGCATCACACGAGCGAGATACCCATCGACCCATTCGTCGTGAGGAGTGAGGTTCTCGTCGAGCCACTTGGCGTGGACACGTGTAGACCGTTTCACCGACTCATGGATGCCAGGGAGGGAGAGGCAACCCTCTTCCATCGTCTCAGTGTTGTCCTCATCGGTCTCTAAGATATGACCATTAATGAAAGCGTGCTTGAACCCCTTATATTCCGGAAGCTCATCGCTCAGTGGCTCAAGATCAATGATAACCACGCGGATGCTCTTTCCAATCTGCGGAGCGGCGAGTCCTACGCCATCGCTGGCGGTATTGGTCTCAAACATATCCTGAATAAGCTCTTTCAGATTGGGATAATCGGTCGGGATATCCTGCGCTACCTTACGGAGTACAGGCTGACCGTATGCGTATATTGGTAATGTCATTAATATAATTGATTTGTAATTGACTGTGTTCTGTTGGCAGTTTCACACTGTTCGAGAAGCATATGAAACTGCAGTAACTTCTAAATTCCCTGTTTCTATGTTCCGTTTGCTACAAGCCCTTCGACTTCATATAGTCCTGGAGAATTATCGTTGCTGATATCTCATCGACAAGGCCTTTATCCTCACGTCGCCGTTTCTTGCCCACTCCACCGGTTATCATTGCCTGATGGGCGATGACAGAGGTGAAACGCTCATCATAATAAACTATGGGCACGCCAGGGAAGGCTTTCTTCCAACGGTTTACGAACTGCTCCACACGTCCCAAGTTCTCACTGGGCTGGCCATTGGGCTGTGTAGGCCGTCCAATAACTATTTCCTCGACGCTCTCACTAGAGATGTAACTCTTGAGATAGTCGAACAGTTCGGAAGTCTGGACAGTGGTAAGTCCGTTGGCAATAATTTTCAAAGGATCGGTAACCGCAAGTCCGGTTCGTTTTTTACCGTAGTCGATAGAGAGTATTCTTCCCATATTCCAAAGTATTCAAGCCTGTGCTGAAGAGATTATGACATACTGAAACCATGCAGCCTTAAAGCCGACAGGCCAGAAGGCTGACAAGTTCCTGTATCCATCTCAGCTTACTTTGCGAGAATCCATGCATCACCCTTAGGATTGTACATGGAGCCCTTTATGGCATTGCGGCTGCTGACGGCCTCACTCTTGGTGTCGGCTGTTGCGGAGAGCACACGATAGAAAGGAGTACCGTTAATGTCGGCAGAGACAACAGAAGCCTTGTAGCCAGCATGCTGCAGACGAGAGAGAAGGTCGTCAGCATTAGCCTTGATGGAGAATGAGCCAATAACGACGCTATAGGCCTTCAGGGGCTCACCACTCTCATAGGAAACGTTCTCGTGGCGCACAGGGACATTGTCGTTGTTGTCGACGACTGCTGTCTGGTCAACGGACTTCTGTTCCACGGGTGCCACTACTGGAACGTCAGTGTCAGCCTGCTTGTTTGCGTTCTCATTGTTATTATATGCAGCCTCCTGCGCCTGAGCCTTGTCATAGGCTTTGCGGTAAGCACTTTCGCTCGATTTACAACTTGTGAAGGCCATAGCAACACACATTGCTGCGCCTAATACCATGATTTTCTTCATAATTCAAATTCGGTTTATTGTTATTTATGTTTTGCTTTAACACATTTATTTTGCGAAGATACTAAATAATACGCAAAACACATCTGCAAGGCCACATAAAGTTTGTTAAATAAAGGTTTTACAACTTTTTTAACAATAAATAGTCTGGAAATGATTGCAAGTAATGAAAAGATTGCCTAAATTTGCGATTGGAAACATCTTATAAAAACAATACTATTATGAAAACATTAGGTTACATTGGCGCTTTCCTGGGCGGTGCCATCGCTGGAACAGCCCTCGGTTTACTGTTGGCTCCTGAGAAGGGAGCAGATACCCGCACGAAGATTGCAGACGCCGTTGACGACTTTTGCAAGAAGCACGACATAAAGCTGTCGCGCAAGGAGATGGATGATTTCGTCGATGACATCAAGGACTCCACCGACGCTACTGCTGAATAACTCTACGGTATGTTCTCAAACGACAATAATGTAGAGACGATAGCACAGCTTGTCGAGGTGCTGAAACATTATATCGGGCTTCAGTCTGAATACGTGAAGCTCGATGTAATTGAGAAGGTTGTGCGCCTGATGACGGTTATCACCGTTACGGCGGTACTATGCCTGCTCCTGACCTTGGCGCTGATATACTTCTCGTTTGCGGCAGCATACGCCATAGCTCCTCTCGTCCATTCCATCGCTGCAGGCTTTCTGATTATAGGCGGCGTCTATCTTCTGTTGTTGATAGTTTTCATCGTGTTCCGCCACAAACTTGTGGAACGTCCACTTGTGAGGTTCTTAGCTAATTTATTAATGTCAAAATAGTCATGGCAGAATATCAGGAAATAAAGGAATCGCCATCATACAGAACGCTGGAGGAAATCCGACTGCGCAAGAGTCAGTTGCTTGTCGACATCACAAAAGATGGCAACAAGGTGGAGAAGCTATGGAACAACCTGTTTCATAAGTCGCCCGACAAGGGGAAGAAAACTGCGGGAAGACGCATGTCGAGCATTGTTTCGACAGGTGCCAGCGTGGTAGACGGATTGATTCTGGGATGGAAACTTTACCGGAAGTTCAAGAGGTAAGGATATTTTGAGAAAAGGGAAAGGACATCTTTCCCTTCTGTTTTTTATGATTAAAGTAGGAAAACCTTATTATCCCGGGCTTTTTTCGGTTTAAACCGTTATCTTAAGACCATCATAAGCGAAATGAAAGCCTTCCGGCAGGCGCTTGTCCGCATCCGGATGGAGACCTATCTCATGGGTCATGTGGATAAAATAAGTCCTTTTGGCACCGATGCGACGCGAAAAATCCACTGCGTCATCAACGAGTTGATGTGAATGATGGGGCTTCTCAAAACGCAACGCGTTTACGACCAGTGTGCCAACACCCTGGAGGTAAGGAATTTCCTCATCGGAGATGGATTTCATATCCGTGATATAAGCGAGGCTGCCAAAGCGGAAACCAAGGATAGGGAGCTTGTCGTGCATCACCTCAATAGGCTCTATCTCAATGTCGCCTACCCGGAATATGTCATGCTTATTTATTGTGTGTATGTTCAACTTTGGGACACCAGGGTACAGGTGTTCAGCAAAGCAATATGGCATCGTAGTGTGGAGTCCGTCAACAGTACCCTTATTGGCATAGATATCAACATCACCAAGCTTGCAAAAAGGACGCAGGTCGTCGAGTCCTCCCACATGATCGTAGTGGATATGGGTAAGCAGGACACCATCAATCTTACGGAATGGCTGGCGAAGAATTTGCTGCCGAAAGTCAGGCCCACAGTCGATGAGCACACGTGTGGCTGGAGTCTCAAGCAAGGCGGAGGTCCGCAGGCGGCTATCCCGCGGATCTTTACTCCGGCAAACGGCGCAGTTGCAACCTATAAGAGGAACGCCTTGCGACGTGCCGGTACCCAAAAAGGTTAAGGTACGGGGGCCCTCATTTTTAAAAGTTTTACTGGATGTTTCTTCCTTTGATAAAGCCATCGCTCTTCTGCTCCTTTTTTATTCTGCTGTTGTTATACCGTTTTGTGTTGATTGTTGAATTGTCGGTTTATCACACACCGGCAGACTCCCCTGGGACTGTATTTGTCATTAGGGCTTGATGTTCACCTCCGGATAAAGATCCAGACCGAATTTCTGCTTCACATCATGCCGGATGGTCTGCATTAGACGTACGATATCGCAACCGGAAGCACCACCGCGGTTGACCAGGACGAGAGCCTGTTTATCGTGAACGGCGGCCCTTCCGAGGCTCTTCCCTTTCCATCCACACTGGTCTATCATCCACCCTGCCGGTATCTTGTACATCATAGTGCCATCAGCTTGCGGGATTTCAAAATACCGAAGATTGGAGAATTCTTTGTGAAGACGCTCAAAGGTAGCGCTGTCAACGATAGGATTCATGAAGAAACTGCCTGCGTTGCCCTGTACTTTGGGGTCCGGGAGCTTGGCATTTCGTATTTCTATGACCGTGTCGCGGACCTGAAGGGCTGTCGGAGAGTCGATTCCTTTCTCTGCCAAAGCTCCTCGTATATTACCATAGTCGAGATTCGGACGGAAGGCCCTACTAAACTTATATGTTACATGGGTGATAAGATACTTGTCGCGCCACTGGTGCTTGAACCGGCTCTGACGATAGCTGTACTCACAATCGGCATTGGCGAAGTGGACGATGTTGCCCGTTGAAATCTCAACAGCCTCCACATCATAAATCAAATCTTTGGCCTCCGCACCGTAAGCACCGATATTCTGCACCGCACTAGCACCGACCTCTCCGGGAATGATGCTGAGGTTCTCCGCGCCATAGAGGTTATGTGAAAGGCTCCACGCCACCACGTCGTCCCAAATCTCACCGGAGCCACAACGGATAAGCTGGCTGTCGACACCGATGGTATCATCAGCTTCGACCGGCACAATACCTTTTATAGCGGAATGAAGGACGGTACCGGGATAATCGGCAGTGAGAAGAAGGTCACTGCCACCGCCTAAGATAAGCAACGGCCGGTCCTCGTCCGCAAGCGAGCGGACGATAACCTGCGCCTCATCAACGCTGTCATACTCTACGAATCTGCGGCAGTTGACATCTATTCCGAAGGTATTGTAGTCGAGAAGATTGAAATTCCGTTCGTCTTTCATAATTCTTTCAATTTTAAAAGTTACATAGCCGCTGCAGCAGATGACATCAATGGTGGTGTCCCTGATATTCGGTTATGCTTTACCTTTAGTCTATCTTTAGTACGCGTTAATCTTTACGAGCATCCACTTATTACCCCGGCGCTTGAAGACAAGCTGTGTCTCCAGTCCGTTCGAGAGGCCTTTGAAGTCGAGAATCTTAGAATTCTCCTCACCATATTTCTGGCCGTAGAGGATATTATAGACAATATTGTCGGGTACCTGCGGGAGGTATGTGCTCCAGTCGGATGCCGGTATCTTTGTACTTATGATGGTTGTCTCCTCTCCGTTAGGGTCTGCTCCACGGTAAGGAAGCGGATCCTTAATCATTCCGGCACCTCTACGGGCGAAGAAAGTCTGCAAGAAATTCAGGAACGACGCATTCCTGGAGTCCTCGAAGCTAATCTTCCTAATCTGGTTAAGACGCCACTTGCCGTCCTGATGGTCGAAGCAGTATTGGTCAACGGTACCTTCCTGAAGATGGATTTTCTCTACCACAACAGTATCGAGCTTGGTGGATTTGGCCAAATCCATCTGCTTCTCATTGTCGAAGATAAGAGTGTAATAGCCCTGTTTGCGGAAGAATTTATCCATCTTCCACTGATTTTTCTGCAAGAGAAACTTATGTTCCTGCTTGTCATTGTATGTTATGACGGGTAAAGGCCAGTTGGTCCGTTCCTTCTGAACCTTAGGACTTGCTATGAAGTTGAAGAAGAAGTCGTCAAACAGTTGGTCGGCAGCCTTAGGCATAGGTGTTTCGGCGATAATCTCGGCCATAGTGTCGCTGTCCGCCGTGTCCACTACCGCTGTAGCAGTATCAATGCTGTCGGCATCCTGTGCAGGTTTTGTGTTCTTGCATCCTGTTGTCGACATCATGGCAATGCAAAGCAGGACTACGATGTAAACAGTCTTTCTCATAATTCTCTCAATTTTTCAAATACTTATATATAATGTATCTATCTTAATTCGCTTCTATATAACTAATCAGTGCCATCCGTTACCTTGAGCCCAGATTGAGCTTGCTCATTCTGTAGGCGAAGAATCTTTGCTTGAAGCTTTTTAATTCT
>ONDK01000046.1 GCA_900316565.1 uncultured Prevotella sp.
GACATACAGCCGGATATTCAGCAAAAATGAGACTATAGAGTAAAAATATATTATATTATTATATATTATAATATTAATTAATATATTAATAATTAGTATTTTATATTGTTTATATAATCTATCTTATTATTTTACAATATTGATTTCCCCGACATGCGATAGCTATAAATGCGACGGTGCGACGGTGCGACGGTGCGACGGATGAGGAAGGAAAGAAAAACGGCGGGGAGTTGGTGAGTTCGGAAGATACAAGCTTATAGATTCCTAAGTCGTTGATATATAACGAAAAAAGGAAGCCCAATTGGACTTCCTAATTTAGTCTTCTGCGGAAGGTGAGGGATTCAAACCCCCGATACCACGAAACGGGTATACCAGATTTCGAGTCTAGCGCATTCGGTCACTCTGCCAACCTTCCAGGAGACTCTTTTATTGCGACTGCAAAGGTAATCATTATTTCGGAAATGATGAAACAATATCCAATATTTTTTTGAGCAGCCCCGTTACTGCGGACGGTAAACCAGTTCCTTATATCCTACCAGCCGGTCATAACGTCCACCTGGTTCACGGTAATAGACAAGAGTCTGATAGCTGTTTTCGGTCTGATAGAAGTTACCTTCATAGGGCAGTCTGGATATCTTCCCGTTGCCTGAAACCATGACGTACTGATAGTTGTAATATCCGAACTTCATGAGCACTACTGCCTCGTAGCATTTCCTCGCCCTATCGTATGTCATGCGATAACACGGCCGCACTCTGTCGTTGGTGAACCATCCGTTTACATACACGTCGGCACCCTCGACCTCTGGGCACTGCATCTGAAAATGGACTAGCATATAGTCGCTCTCAGTCTCTGAGTCCTCATTGTCGGAGTTTCTCAGAAGGTATGAGCCGTCGGCGTCCTCATCATAGACATAGTTTGTTCTGGGTACGTTGACAAAAGGATAGGCATGGAACTGTACGGAGTCCCAATAGATATGGTCCACGCCCATGGACGGCACATCGGTCTGGAGAATTTCGAACTTATGATACTCGTTTCCCGCATCAAAGATGTAGCTGGCGTTGTGGTCCCACCGCAATCCGTCGGACATGATGTACTGTGGCCTCACGTCTATGCGTGCGTCATGCCACTGTCCGTTCTGCAAGACTACGGTATGTATCTGCTCTGCCGGTCTGGTAACATTATATCCGGAATACTTTACGTCTATACTGAGTTGCTGGTGCTGCTGGTTTATGGTCGCATCGGTATTCGTAGTTACATTCATCCTTATGCCCATAGACGTCTCCGCCGGCTCCATGACCATGAAGCATGCGCAGAACAATGGTTTGTCGTCGGCATTGTTGTCATAGACGGTTACCTTATAGTTTCCGGACAGTTTGATGCCTGTAACAGAAAACTTATAGTGGGTGTAGTTGCGCGTAGTGAGGATGGACTGCCTAACATCATCAATGATGTTGTCGGAGGTGAAGCCATTTATAAAGTCGCTTTCGAAAAGCTGACTGTTCGGTGTCCAGTCGGCATTGCACGGTTCTATCCTGTAGGCGTAGCGATGGTATTCGTGCGTCATGTCGTCGAAGCCGATATCAACGCTTCCTCCCAGCACAGTAACAGGGAGTGACCGCCATCTGCCGTCGGCCTGAACGGTCAGCGACTGAATTCTGTCGTTGAATATCTCATTCCTTTGAGCCGTTGATGCCAAAGAAAGGAGTGATATTAATAAAGAGAATAAGTAACGGCGTTGCACTTGTCGTAAGGTTAAAATTAATAAGAAAAGACAGGGCTATCCTTCAAAGTCGAGTTTTCCAAGCCGTGCCCTGAGCTGCTCTGCCATGCTCTTCCGGATGGCAAGCGTTATAGAACACGTATTGTCGAAATGTTGTGATACTATTCTTACTGGCATCTCCTTGACGACCCGCATGACGGAGTTCATCATGGGGTAAGTAAAATCATACGTAATCTGTTCTTCGACAAGCCGCTGAATGATTTCCGAATGGTCTATGGCATCGGCGGCGGCAGTACGGTAGGCGACAATGAGTCCGCCGGTGCCAAGATTGACACCACCATAGTATCGTACGACAACGATGAGGATGTTTGTAAGCTCATGGCTGTTTATCTGTCCTAAGATTGGCTTTCCTGCCGTGGATGACGGCTCGCCATCGTCATTGGCACGAAACTCCTGTCTGTCGGGCCCAATCATATAGGCATAGCAGCAATGTCTGGCATCATAGTATTTCTTCCGATAGGCCTTAACGATTTCCATCGCCTCGTCTACGGTTTCCACATGATGTGCAAAGGCGAGGAACTTACTCCGCTTTTCTGTGTAGTAGCCCTCGCCGATATTGTTTGCTATAGTCTTGTAACAGTCCATTAAGATGTTAGTCGAGCTTATGAACGATAAGTCCGGAACGCAGCTTTGGCTCGAACCACGTAGCCTTTGGCGGCATAATCTTTCCGCTGTCGGCGATATTCATGATTTGCTTCATAGTTACAGGATAAAGTGCCAGAGCCCACCGCATCTCACCATTGTCGACACGGCGCTTCAGCTCCTTCAGCCCTCGGAGTCCACCAACAAAGTCGATGCGCTTGTCGGAACGGAGGTCCTTTATACCCATGAGCTTGTCGAGGATAAGACGGCTGGAAATGTCGACATCGAGTACACCGATAGGATCGGCGTCGTTGTAAGTGCCGGGTTTAGCCTTAAGGCTGTACCACTCCCCGTCAAGATAGAGCGAGAACTCATGGAGTTCCTGCGGACGATATTCCTCCTGGCCCTTCTTCTCTACCTCGAAGTCGTCGCTGAGCTTCTTAAGGAACTCTTCGGATGTCATGCCGTTAAGGTCCTTAACGACACGGTTATAGTCGAGGATGGTGAGCTGTGACTCCTGGAAGCATACTGCCATGAAGAAATTGAACTCCTCCTTGCCGGTGTATGTTCCGTTTTTCTTTGCTTCCTCGGCCTTCTCCTCACCAACGCGGTAAGCGGCGGCAGAGCGGTGATGACCGTCGGCGATATACAGGCTAGGCATCTTTGCGAACTCCTCGGTGATAGTGTCGATATCGCTCTTGTCGCTGACAATCCAGAACTGGTGACGGAAACCGTCGATAGGCGCGATGAAATCGTAGACCGGTTCTGTCTTGGCATATCTGTTGAGGATGTCGTTGAGAACGCTGTTGTCGGGGTAAGCGAAGAACACCGGCTCCATGTTGGCATTAGTGGCGAAGACATGTTTCATACGGTCGTCTTCCTTATCACGACGGGTGAGCTCATGGCGCTTGATGACACCGTTGCGGTAGTCGGGAACGTAAGCTCCGAGAACGATGCCATACTGTGTCTTCCCGTTCATGGTCTGAGCATAGATATAATAGTGCTCATCCTTGTCCTGAACGAGCCATCCCTTCTCCTGGAACTTCTTGAACTGGCGCTTTGCCTCGTCATAGACGCGCGGATCATACTCGCTTGTTCCCGGCTCGAAGTTTATCTCCGGCTTGATAATATGATAAAGGCTCATCTCGTTGTCGCCAGCTTCCTGACGTGCTTCCTCAGAGTCAAGGACATCATACGGCCTGGATTCTACTTTCTCTACCAGGTCCTTTGGAGGACGGAGTCCTCTGAATGGTTTTACTGTTGCCATAGTGTCGTTAGTTATAATCCACTTGGGTGTTTGCTAAGCGGATAAATTTATATGAATTAGTTGATGATGCAAAGTTAATATAAAGTGAATAAAATTCAAAGCGTTTTCCATTTTTTATTTTAACACAGCCCACTTTACTAAGTGGATTCCATTAAGTACAGCGGGCATTATTTTTTTATTTTGAGCATTGAAGCATTGCTGTTTTTTCTGGTGTAACAAAAAATCTCACAAATCAAAACGCAACTACTCAGCCACCGTAACTTTATACACTAATTAAACTACTCAGTGCCTCGTCGAGGCTGTGAGGGCTCTTTCAGTCAGCCGAGGCTGTGAGGGCTCTTTCTTCTTTTTATTATCGTCGGTATTGAGCAAGAGGTTCTGAGGCGTAAGGATGAGGCGGCCTTCCCCGCACGTTGGCAGCGGCCGCCTGCATCCCTTTACCAATCACGTAACAGATAACCTCAAGAAGTTGAATTACTTTATAAGTTTCTGAGGTAGTTTCGGCATAGCACCCTTCTTTGTGCAGACATAGGCACTGACGTTAACGGCAATCTCATGAGCCTCTTCTATGGTCTTCCCGGAGAGCAGTGAGGCCGTGAAAGCGCCGGTAAAGGAGTCGCCGGCTCCGACAGTGTCGGCAACCTTAACCTTCGGCGTAGGCTTGAAGCTGGTGAAGCCGTTCTCTCCAAAGACATAGCTGCCGTTAGTTCCACATGTCAGCACCACCATCTTAAGATGGTATCTGCGCATGATGATACGGCATTTCTCCTCTATGTCGAGGCCGGGGTAATCGAACATGCGGCCAACGATAATGAGCTCCTCATCGTTGATCTTAAGGATATTGGCATGTCTGACACCCTGCTGAAGCACCTCCTTGTTGTAGAAGTTGCCACGGAGATTGATGTCAAAAATCTTCAGACAGTCCTCCGGTGTCGCCTCAAGGACCTTATTGATAGTCTCACGTGATACTGCGCTGCGCTGTGCCAGTGAGCCGAAGCATACAGCCCTGGCCTCCTTTGCCACTGCCTCCATCTCCGGGGTAAAGGGGATGTGGTCCCATGCCACGTCGGGTGTGAACGTATATGTTGGCACACCGGCCTCGTCGAGGGTAACGTTGACCGTGCCGGTAGGATAAGGCACCCGTGGAATGATATATTTCAATCCATTGTCATCAAAGGTCTTCAAGGCGTGATCACCTAAAATGTCGTTACCTACTGCACTGATAGCCACGGCGTCATAGCCGAACTGGCTAACATGAAAAGCGAAGTTTGCCGGCGCACCACCTAGTTTCGCGCCCTGCGGAAGTACATCGAAGAGTACCTCTCCTAAACCGATAATCTTTCTCATATTGTTAATATCTTACCTTATTTATAAATGTGAACAGATAGACGACGCCAACGGTCATGACGATGACAGCTCCGACCTGGCTGGCGATGGCATCACTAGCGAAGCCCATGAAAAGTGGGAATACGGTACCTCCGAAGAGTCCCATTATCATCAGTCCGCTGATGGCGTTCTTCTTCCCCGGCATGTAAAGCAATGCCTGGGAGAAGCACATGGAGAAGACATTACTGTTGCCGTAGCCCACGAGGGCTATGCCGCAATAGAGTATCCACTTTGCGGACATAGGATTGCCGACGGCCGCTCCGGTGTACATACACAGCATGCTCAGGGCTATCATCGAGACACTGACGATATAGAAGGTTCGGGTCTTCAGCACACGGAGGAAGAAGCTTCCCGTCAGACAGCCGATGGTTCTGAAGATAAAGTACAGACTTGTGGCGAAGGCGGCATCGTTAAGGGTCATCCCGGCATACTGCTGCAGGAGCTTCGGTGCCGTGGCATTCGTTCCGACATCTATGCCGACATGGCACATGATGCCGAAGAAGCAGAAGAGGATATACCTGTTGCCCAATAGCTTAAAGGTATCGACATAGTCGCGGGCAATAGACTTCTGTTCAGCTTGTGTCTCATAATCTCCAGCATCCTTCGGCATGGCGGTGATGGCCAGCAACAGGGAGGCGATGATGCCTATAACCATATATATGGGAAAGAGGACACGCCAGCCGAGTCCCAAGTTGGGAATGGTCTGTGTGGCACCCCACATGGCTATGTACGGTGCCATGAAGGAGGCGATGGCCTTGATGAACTGGCCGAAGGTAAGCGTAGAGGCGAGGTTATCCTTCACCAGTGATGAGACGAGAGGGTTGAGGGAAGTCTGCATCAGGGCATTGCCTATGCCGAGCAGGGAGAAGGAAATGAGCATCAGTGGCAGGTTCTCCGTGAAGACGGGCAGCAGCAGTGAGACCACCGTTACGGCGAAGGACAGGAGGACGGTGTTCTTTCTTCCTATTTTGTTCATCAGCACTCCTGTGGGTACAGAGAAGATAAGGAACCAGAAGAAAACCAACGACGGCATGGTGTTGGCAATAGAGTCGTTGAGATGGAGGTCGGCCTTGACGAAGTTGGACGCGATGCCCACAAGGTCGACGAAGCCCATGGCGAAGAAGCAGAACATCACCGAGACGAACGCGAATTTGTTGGATTTTACCATATTGGAATGTTGATTTATTCGTTAGTTTTACTTTAGTATCGTGATTGTTTTATATCGTTGCAAAGATAGTACAAACAAAAGAGAAAACAAAGAAATAACCGATAAAGTTTTCAATTTGTCAAACCAATTATTCTGATGGATGAGGACCGGGGAAACAAAAAAGGCAGGGGAGCTGTTTCCCCTGCCCGTATAAGAGTCGCACTGACGATGTGATGAAAAGTCCGAGTTACAAAAATTGTAGGAGTTCCCTGCTTTTGTAATCCACCGGTTCCCGAAGGAACTTAGTCGCGATAAATGCAATTTATGTGGCCCGCCATAGGCAAAGGAAACCATCCCGGTTTTTCTTTATTATTTGATGACTATCCCGATCGAATCAGTACGACTTATGTCTTGTCCTTTCGGTATCGTTCTTTGTTCTTATGCGTTGCAAAATTACCTCTTTCTTTTCTATCCTCCAAATATTTTCCGGATTATTTGTAGTCCTTTGGCGTGAATTTCACGTCGAGGAGGATGGTGCTCGGGTTGCTCGCCGAGCGATAGGTGTAGCGATAGTTGAAGCCCGCGTCCTTGTATGATTTCGTACTTGTGCTGTTCTTCAGCTCGTTAAGGATCTGCTTCCTTATATCCTTGCCATGTTGCGCGAAGAGAGCCTTGCTGTCGCTCTTGTCATACAACTTATAATAGAACCTCAAGGTCCTGGACTCTCTCTCAAAGGAGGCACTGTCCATCTGCTGGTCGTTTACTACGGGTGTGGGGCAGTTTTTCTCCGTGTATTCCTTAAGCTCACGCGCGGCGCGATCCTCAAGACTTTCCTGACAGGAGACGACCATTAATCCAAGTAAAAAGTATGCTAATAGTTTCTTCATAATGATGATTTTGATACAAAGTTACGACAATGGTAACATTTTCACAAGTGATGGGTAATATATTTTCTTAAAAACACTAAAAACCTTTCATAATTACATCAATAATTATTAAATTTGCATGCATAATTGAACGAGGCAAACTAAACATGATGATACTTGCCTACTGAACAAACAATTCGAACTATATAAATTATTAATGGAGAATATAAGGAATTTTTGTATTATCGCCCACATCGACCACGGAAAGAGTACCCTCGCCGACCGTCTGCTGGAACAGACCAGGACCATCCAGATTACGGAAGGACAGATGCTCGACGACATGGACTTGGAACGCGAGCGTGGCATAACCATCAAGAGCCATGCCATACAGATGGAGTACGCCCTTGACGGCAAGAAATACATTCTCAACCTTATAGACACTCCGGGACACGTCGACTTCTCCTACGAGGTGTCAAGGAGCATCGCAGCCTGCGAGGGTGCCCTTCTGGTCGTCGACGCCACGCAGGGCGTGCAGGCTCAGACCATCAGTAACCTCTATATGGCCATAGACCATGACCTGGAGATAATACCTGTCATCAACAAGATAGACATGCCGAATGCCATGCCTGACGAGGTGGAGGACGAGATTGTCGACCTCATAGGTTGTGAGCCCGGCGACATCATACGAGCCAGCGCCAAAACGGGAGAAGGCGTGGAGGAGATACTGAAGGCTATAGTGAAGCGAATACCGGAGCCCAAGGGCGACACGAAAGCTCCGCTCCAAGCTCTTATCTTCGACTCCATATTCAATTCCTTCCGTGGCATCATCACCCTCTGTAAGGTCGTAAACGGTAGTATCCGCAAAGGCGACAAGGTGAAGTTCGTGCAGACGGGTCAGGAGTATACCGCCGACGAGGTCGGTGTGCTGAAGATGGATATGGTACCGCGTCCTGTTCTCGGAACAGGCGAGGTGGGATATATAATAAGTGGCATCAAGGATGCGACGGAGGTAAAGGTTGGCGACACCATAACACATGTCGGCGAACCTTGCAAGGAGGCCATAGAGGGCTTTCAGGAGGTGAAGCCGATGGTCTTCGCCGGTGTCTATCCCATAGACCCCAACGACTATGAAAACCTGCGGTCCAGTCTGGAGAAGCTCCAACTTAATGATGCCTCTCTGACTTTCCAGCCAGAGAGCTCACAAGCTTTGGGCTTCGGTTTCCGTTGCGGTTTCCTCGGACTTCTGCACATGGAAATCGTGCAGGAGAGACTTGACAGGGAGTTCAACATGGACGTGATAACAACCGTTCCGAACGTGTCGTACAGAGTCTACGACAAACACGGTGAGATGAAGGAGGTGCACAATCCGTCAGGACTGCCCGACGTCACGGCCATAGACCATATCGAGGAACCGTACATCCGTGCCAGCATCATAACCTCGAGCCGGTTCATAGGACCGATCATGAAGCTGTGCCTGGACAAACGCGGTGAGCTGGTCAGCCAGAACTATGTCAGCGGTGACCGTCTGGAGCTTATCTTTCTCATGCCATTGGGTGAGATAGTGATAGACTTCTATGATAAGCTCAAGAGCATTTCCAAGGGATATGCCTCATTCGATTACCATATCGACAGCTTCCGTCCGTCGAAACTTGCCAAGCTCGACATCCTTCTCAACGGTGAGCCGGTGGACGCGCTCTCTGCCCTGACCCATGAGAGCAACGCCGTGGCGATGGGTCGAAGGATGTGTGAGAAGCTCAAGGAGCTTATCCCACGCCAGCAGTTCGACATCGCCATACAGGCTGCCATCGGTGCAAAGATTGTAGCCCGCGAGACGGTGAAGCAGGTCCGCAAGGATGTTACGGCGAAGTGTTATGGTGGCGACATCTCCCGTAAGCGAAAGCTTCTGGAGAAACAGAAAAAGGGCAAGAAGCGCATGAAGCAGATAGGCAATGTGCAAGTGCCCCAGAAAGCATTCCTCGCAGTATTGAAGTTGGATTAGCTCTCAAACATGGGAACGGATATTTCACAAACACTATATATAAACAGGACCACACAACAACCTAAGATTCCTATTAGCTCCAAGGAGGAGTATTGACAAAGATGAAAGAACCAATAGTCGATAAAAGAGACATTGCCAGGGAACTGGCCAGAAAGTACAGCACCATGACACATGACGAGCTCGATATCCTCGAGAGCGTCCTTGTGCCTATGAAGTTTGCCAAAGGAGAGATGATACTCAAAGAGGGCGAAATCTGCAAGAATATCTACTACATTGAGCGTGGACTTGTGCGGCAGTTCTACTTCAAGAACAACAAGGAACTCACGGAGCATCTCGGTGTCGACCATACGATATTCATGTGTATAGAGAGTCTCTTCAAGGAGGAGCCTACGCACCTGCAGGTCCAGGCCATTGAGCCGACGCTGGTTTTTGCGCTGCCTAAGGCCAAATTGGAGGAGGTGGCCCTTCACAATGTGAACATCCAGATACTGTACCGTAAAATACTGGAGGAGAGTCTTATCATCAGTCAGATACATGCTGACCTACTCCGCTTCGAGTCTGCCCAGAACCGCTACAAGCGCCTGTGCAAGATGTCGCCGCAGGTTGTGCTCCGGGCACCGCTGGTTTACATCGCCAGCTATCTGCAGATGACGCCGGAGACACTGAGCCGTGTAAGGAGCTCTACCCTACTCGATGATTAATCCTATATATTTGATTTGCTCATAATGAGCCTCGGAAAGGCTCACTCTCAATAATAACCCCAGACTAGGCAAGCTAAGCAAGCATAGTCTGGGGCTTTTCTGTAAAAGGGGATATAACCTCAGAGCATTGGAGGGAGACTCGCCAGCAGGAAGTGCCTGTCAATAATCACTTCCTTGCCGGCAGCACTTGATGGATATTCTGCTCACGGTGGGTGATTTCCACCTCAAGACCATATTTCTTGTTGATATGCTCTGCAAGATGCTGCGCGGAGTAGACCGAGCGGTGCTGTCCGCCGGTACACCCAAAGCAGAACATCAGAGATGTGAAGCCTCGTTGCATGTACCGTTCCACATGATGGTCGGCAAGCTGATACACAGGCTTGAGGAATTCTATTATCTCGCCGTCATCCTCCAAGAAACGGATGACGGGTTCGTCGAGTCCCGTCAGCTTCTTATAAGGCTCATAGCGTCCTGGATTATGAGTACTGCGACAGTCGAAGACATATCCGCCGCCATTGCCGCTGGCATCCTCCGGAATGCCCTTACGGTAAGAGAAGCTGAAGACATGAACCACGAGAGGACCTTTGCCGTCATACTTCGAGAAGGTCGCCGGACCGTCCAGGGGATTGCTCTCATAGACATCATTATCCGCGGTACGCAAACCGTCGGCACGCGATTTGGCTGGTTCCTCTATCACGGCAAACTGTGGAAGCTCTGTCAGTCTCCGCAGGGTGTCCATGAGATATGGATAAGGGAAGATGCTACGATCCATCTTCAGAATGTCGCGAAGATTTTGTATCGCAGGAGGGATCGAATCGATGAAATGCTTCTTTCTCTCGAAGTATCCCCGGAAGCCATAAGCCCCCAGAACCTGTAAGGTACGAAACAAGACGAACAACGCCAACCGTGAGGCGAAATGGCGTACGCTGGGCACCTCGGTGTAGTTCTTCAAGCTCTGATAATATTCATAGACTAGTTCGCGGCGGAGCTTGAACGAGTATTTGGCGCTTGCCTGCCAGAGGAACGAAGCCACATCATAATAGAACGGTCCCTTGCGGCCTCCCTGGAAGTCTATGAAATATGGATTACCATCCTTGTCGACCATGACATTACGTGCCTGAAAATCGCGATAGAGAAACGACTCCATCGGCTCGGAAGTAAGGTCCTTGGCGAACATACGGAAGTTGGCCTCCAGCTTCAGCTCATGGAAGTCGAGCTCCGTGGCCTTAAGGAAGCAGTACTTGAAATAGTTCAGGTCGAAGAGTACGCCCTCCTCATCGAACACCGGCTGAGGATAGCAGTTGGACCAGTCCAGGCCCCGTGCCCCGCGTATCTGCATGTTGGGAAGTTCACGGATAGCCTTCTTCAGCAGTTCCTGCTCATGAAGGTTGTACCGTCCTCCTGCCTCACGTCCTCCGCGTATGGCATCAAAAAGAGATATGGTTCCTAAGTCGGTTTGCAGATAGCGTGTCTCATCCTCGCTGACGGCCAAGATACGCGGCACAGGGAGCTTGCGCTTGGTGAAGTGACTGGCGAGGTAAATGAAAGCATGATTCTCATCGCGGCTTGTGCCTATGGCACCGATGACACGACTGCCGTCGTCGTCCCACAAGCGGAAATACTGCCGGTTACTGCCTTGTCCGGGCAGTTTCTCGATATCCTTGGGTTCGTGTCCTTTCCACTTGGTATATAAGTCTATTAGTTGTTTCATCTTACTTCCTTATTAGTTTTCCTATGGCAGCTCCGGCATCACACCATTGTTAAGACGCCGTTTTATCGTCCATGCCACGACGCCCCATATCGTGAAGTTGTCCTGATTGTATATCTTTATGGGCTGATAGTTTTTATTGGCCGGCACCAGAAGGATATATCCCTCACCCTTATGCGCCGTATCGAGATACTTTATAGTGAACTCGCCGTCTACGAAAGCCACGACGATGTCACCGTGTGAGGGTTCCAGGGCCTTGTCAATGACAACGATGTCGCCGTCGTTTATCCCAGCGTCAATCATGGAGTCGCCCTTGACACGTCCGTAGAACGTGGCGGCAGGATGCCGTATGAGGTCTCTGTTGAAGTCGAGCGACTCCGACATATAGTCCTGGGCAGGACTGGGAAATCCTGCCTTGATGCCTCCTGAGGCATAAGGTATTTTAAGCCTCGTATTGAAGGACCCAGTGAAAAAAATCACTTCATTCATCCTTGCGTGACCTCTCCTTTAACTTCTCGTCAAGTATTTGCAGAAAATAATCAAGTACAAAGAGCAGCAGCATTATTCCAAGCGACATCAGGAACGACTCTGTGAGAAAATATATTCCGCCCATAAGAAGGAAGAAGAACAATGTGTGCTTCCAGTCGAGTTTTATCTTTTTCATTAAGTGATACTTCTGTTGTTTTCGAATAAAAGGAGTCGTGAACTCCGTGTTATGTTCTTTTCTTGCCACAAAAGTACGGAAAATAGCTTGCAACTCAAAAAAAATATTGTTTTATTAATACTTTATAAATAAAATGCCTATATTTGCAGAAGATAAATAAAAGCAACCTACTTACAATTACTAACTAAATATTAGATTATGGAGAATATTCCGTCAGTATTTTGGCTGGTACCCATCGCATCGGTGTGCGCGTTGGGTATGGCCTGGCACTTCTTCAAGACAATGATTAAGGCCGATGAGGGCACACCGCGTATGAAAGAGATTGCCGGACACGTCCGCAAGGGCGCCATGGCATATCTTAAACAGCAGTATAAGGTAGTGCTGATAGTCTTCATCATCCTTGCCATTATCTTCGCTATCATGGCATACGGCTTCAATGCGCAGAACCCGTGGGTACCTTTCGCTTTCCTTACGGGTGGTTTCTTCTCAGGACTGGCAGGCTTCTTCGGAATGAAGACGGCGACATACGCCAGCGGCAGAACGGCACAGGCCGCACGTCAGGGACTGGACAAGGGGCTGAAGATAGCCTTCCGTTCAGGTGCCGTCATGGGACTGGTCGTCGTAGGACTGGGGCTGCTGGACATCGCACTGTGGTTCCTTATCCTCAATGCCTTCTACGGTGGCACTATGCCGACAAACGAAATGCTTATCACCATCACCACTACCATGCTGACTTTCGGTATGGGTGCTTCCACACAAGCCCTCTTTGCCCGTGTGGGTGGCGGAATATATACGAAGGCGGCCGACGTAGGTGCCGACCTCGTGGGAAAAGTTGAGGAGAACATCCCTGAGGACGATCCACGAAATCCTGCGACCATCGCCGACAATGTAGGCGACAACGTAGGCGATGTTGCCGGAATGGGTGCCGACCTCTATGAGAGCTATTGCGGCAGTATCCTCAGCACGGCGGCATTAGGAGCCACGGCCTTCGCCTCCTCCACCATTGAGGGCATGCAGCTGAAGGCCGTCATAGCGCCAATGGTAATTGCCGCCGTGGGTGTCTTCCTCAGTCTGCTCGGCATCTTCCTCGTACGCACCAAGGACGGCGCG
The DNA here is from genome assembly GCA_900316565.1 of uncultured Prevotella sp. Lineage (GTDB taxonomy): Bacteria > Bacteroidota > Bacteroidia > Bacteroidales > Bacteroidaceae > Prevotella. Next base: position 13,212 of record ONDK01000046.1, read on the forward strand.
ACGATGAAGGCTCTCCTCCACTCCCTCGGTCTGGGCACAAATACCGCGGCAGTGCTCATCGCTATAATCACCTTCCCGATACTCTATCTCCTCGGACTGCCCAACTGGCTCGGCGTAGGCTTCTCCGTACTGGCTGGACTGGCCGCTGGTGTCATCATCGGACAGGCAACGGAATACTACACCTCACAGAGCTATAAGCCCACGCAGGCTATCTCCGCAGCATCGAAGACCGGTGCGGCAACAGTAATCATCAAGGGCATCGGTACCGGAATGATATCCACTTGTGTCCCCGTTATTACCATCTCTGTGGCCATCATGCTGAGCTATCTGTGTGCTAACGGCTTCGACATGTCGATGAGCGCACAGTCTATACAGCACGGTCTGTACGGAATAGGCATTGCGGCAGTGGGCATGCTCTCCACACTGGGCATAACACTGGCCACCGACGCCTATGGACCTATCGCCGACAATGCCGGCGGAAACGCAGAGATGAGCGAACTAGGCGAAGAGGTCCGTAACCGCACAGACGCCTTGGACGCACTGGGAAACACCACCGCGGCCACAGGTAAAGGCTTCGCCATAGGTTCTGCGGCTCTCACCGCACTGGCCCTTCTCGCTTCATATATCGAGGAGATAAAGATTGCCATGCACCGTGCAGGCGACATGATGACAAACGTTAAAGGCGACGTCATAGATGCGGCTCAGGCTACTATCCCAGACTTTATGAATTTCTTCCAGGTGAACCTAATGAACCCGAAGGTACTCGTGGGAGCTTTCATAGGTGCCATGGCGGCATTCCTCTTCTGTGGTCTGACCATGGGAGCTGTAGGACGTGCGGCAGGAAAGATGGTTGAGGAAGTGCGGCGTCAGTTCCATGAGATAAAGGGTATCCTCGATGGAAAGGCTACACCGGACTACGGACGTTGTGTTGAGATATCCACACAGAGCGCCCAGCACGAGATGATAGTACCATCGCTGTTGGCTATCATCATCCCAATACTCGTCGGAATGATCCTTGGCGTATCCGGCGTGCTCGGATTGCTTGTCGGAGGACTTGCCGCTGGTTTCACCCTAGCAGTGTTCATGGCCAATGCAGGCGGTGCGTGGGACAACGCCAAGAAATATGTCGAGGAGGGCAACTTCGGCGGAAAGGGCTCGGAATGCCATAAGGCAACGATTGTCGGCGATACCGTAGGAGACCCGTTCAAGGATACCTCAGGTCCATCACTCAACATCCTCATTAAGCTCATGTCGATGGTAAGCATCGTCATGGCGGGCCTGACTGTGGCATGCATGTAAAAAAAACAAGGATAAATAGATAATAATGGTGCACTATTGGACGTTATAGTTCAATAGCGCACCATAACAACAAGAAAATTATTAGTAATCATTTAAACAAAAGTATTCAGGAATGACAATAGAAGATTCAAATCGGACAGAACAAGAACAGTACCTCCACCATCATTACCATCATCATCATCACCACCATCATCACGATAGCAGCATAAACAACAAATACTCACCAAGAAGGAAGCGTAGGACCATTAAGAGCATCCTTCTTCTTATCACAGTTATCATTGCCATCTTAGTTATACTTGCGGCAATTTGGGTTTCTATGCCAAACTAAGAGATAAGATGTTGAGCTTTGAGATAAGATGTGGCGTATAGGTCATTTTGCGTGGTATTTTTTTGTACTATGTCTCTATAGGTCAAATTGCGTGGTGAGATTTTGCCCGATTTATGATATGAAGTCAGTTTTATTTAGTAACTTTATTCCGCAGTCTGAAGCATAGTGGAGCTCTGCTGGGGAGCAACTCCATGAGGAATAGGATTGTATAAAACGACAAGCATGAGCAGGAGTCAGCATTATAGGCTCCTGCTTTTTCATGCTTAGAGTT
>ONDK01000012.1 GCA_900316565.1 uncultured Prevotella sp.
AGGTTCAGACACGTAGTGTGTACATACATAAAGCTATCACCATTAGTCCTATAAGCCAACCATTAGGATATAATGATGAACACTACGCGTATGTGCCTCCGAGGCTGTAACCAACTTTCCGCCCTTTTTCTTTTCCTCTCCCCATCCGTCGCACCGTCGCACCGTCGCACCGTCGCATTTATAGCTATCGCATGTCGAAAACATTAGAATTATAAAATAATAAGAAGAATATATAATTAACATAATATACTAACTATTAATATATTAAATAATATTATAATTTTAATAATATAATATATTTTTACTCTATAGTCTCATTTCTGCTGAATATCCGGCTGTATGTCAGAACCGGCCTTATGCGACGGTGCGACGGTGCGACAGTGCGACGCAAGGTGGGAGAGAATAATTAGCAATTAGCAATTAGCAGTGAGCAATGAGCACACCACCCTGTTCAAACGATATATATACATTGAGCGGATAATTATTTCGCCCCACGGAAACCATAAATATGGGAAAATGAGTTTTACGCTCCGCCGTTAACAGATTTTAACGGCAATAGAAACCGAAAATTTGCAAAAGGGCCTTATGTGTTGTACCTTTGCACCATGCCTTAAAGCCTCCGGTCATGACACACTGTGAAAGTCTGTCTTATCTCTCCACACTGCGAAAGTCTGTCTTATCTCCCTAAACTGCGAAAGTTTGTCTTATCTCCCACACTGCGCTTCTCGAACTTTATCAGCAGCAGGCCTATTGCCGTCCAGATAAGTTCACGCAGCCGGACGATTAGGGCCACGAAGATGCCGGCGCTGGTGGTCAGTCCGAGTCCCGTTACCGACATGAGGAAGCCTCCCTCGCGTCCTCCGAGCTGCAGGGGCATGAAGAAGAGCAGGTTGGCGAAGAGCGTGGTGAAGGCGATGATGAACACACAGTCCATGAAGTTGACCGACGGGTAGAGCACCAGCAGGCAGAACATCACCTCCAGGGCACTGCTGAAACGGCAGACAAGCTCCAGTAACACCACGGTGATGAACGTCCGGGGGTTCTGGTTGTGCAGAGATGCTATCTGATGGTCTATGGTGTCGAGTTGCCGTCGGTGGCTGTCGATGAACCGTGAGGCGCGTTTCCTCAGTCCCGGGATATGGCTTATGAGTTTCATTCCGCTGTAGGCGAGGCCGTGTCGGTAGCCTTTCAGGAAGAACCATATAGCCGTAAGACAAACCGCTATGATGATTGCCGTCATTACTGCCGTGAGCACGTTCACCGGCCTGAGGATTAGGAAGAGGACTGAACAGATGAGCCAGAACCAGAAATGGCTGAAGATATGTGTCATGACATACAGTATGACCGACGAGGAAGCCCTCTCGGTGCCTATCTTCGGTGCCAGCGACATGATGCGGTAGGGCTCTCCTCCCATCAGTCCTCCCGGTGTGGCGTAGTTCAGCGCAAATCCCGATACGGTAATCTTGTACAGCCAGAAGAAGTTTATCTTGCCGCCGACGGGATGTGTGCCGTCAGTCTCGGTGCTGCCGTTACCGTCAGAAGGGGGCGTTCCTTCTGCTCTGTCAGTCTCAAGGTCTTTTCCCCCCTTTGTCTTCTTTATTATGACATACCATGCAGTGGTGTTGATGATGTAGAGGAAGGACCATAGAGCTACTATGGCAAAGAACCAGTAGCCGGCATGCTGCAGTCCCTGCCACACCTGACGGAAGTCGAGCTGTGTTATCATAATGATGAGCACGGCTAGTCCGAAGAGGAAAAAGGCGTTCTGATACTTCTTCTTCATGTCTGATACTGAGAGGCGTTAAGCGTTGTTTTCACCGTCCTTGCCGTCATGCTCCGCAGTGTGGTGTGGCGTGCGGTCCTCACGCTTCTTTGGTACGGCATAGCGCACCTTGTCGCTGTCGTCGCGTTTCTCCTTGTAGAGCTTGGGCAGTGGGTTCTGCAGTGCCTCGTCATATTCGTGGCGATGGCGGAAGACGTCGATGGCCAGATAGATGGCATGGAGCATGGAGGTGGCGTCGGCCTCGTTGCGTCCTGCCGTCGCGAACGATGCGCTGACCTCGGGAGCCGTCCTTACCAAGGGCAGTCCTGCCGTGTAGTTGACGCCTTCTTCCGGGGCTATGGAGCGGAACGGTGTCAGTCCTTGGTCATAGTACATGGCCAGGATGCCGTCGAAGTAGTCGTAGTCGCCCGATCCGAAGAGGGTGTCGGCGGCATATGGTCCGAAGGCCTCTATGTCGTCCTTGACGAGTTCGTCGATGGCCGGACGGATGATGTCCTGCTCCTCAGTGCCGAGCAGTCCGTTGTCGCCGGCCTTAGGGTTCAGCGAGAGGATGGCGATGCGTGGGTTTGAGATGCGGAAATCACGGCGCAGACTGTCATAGAACTTCTTTACCGTGGCCTTGATGCCGTCCTTGGTGATGCTCTCGGCTACCTGTTTCAGTGGCAGGTTGCGGGTCTGCAGTGCCACACGGAGTTCCTCGGATGCCAAGATGGACAGTCCCTGTCCGTCGCATTCTATGTGGTCCTCGATATAGCGGCTCTGTCCGCTGAAGTGGAAGGCGTCGTTGTTGTCGATAGGTGCCGTTACGAGCACGTCGAACAGTCCCTCACGGTAGTCGGCAATGGCACGGTCGATGGCCCTGAGCCCGGCCTCTCCCGACTCCTCGGTAGGCGTTCCTATCTCCACCTTTACGTCGTCGTCGAAGACCGTCAGCAGGTTCAGCCGTCCGTCCTGCGCCTCCCTGGCATCGCTGATGATGGAGAACTTCGTGTCGGAGTCGAGTGCGTTGTGATGGTATGCGGCAATCTTCGGTGAGCCATAGACGATGGGGGTGCAGAGGTCGAATATCTCCGGATTCTCAAAGGCCTTGAATATCAGCTCATATCCTATACCGTTGGTGTCGCCGTGGGTTATGGCCACACGTATCTTTCTATTATTGTTCATTGTTGTATGTTTATTTTATTTATGCGAAAATGATGTTCTGTCTTTACTTTTTGTCTTGACCTGTTGCCTTTGCGGTATACAGGACAGCCTCCAGCTCGCGGACCTTGTTGCGCTTCTTGTCCTCGGGGGCATAGACGAAGCCCTCTATATATATAATGAAAGAGGCCTGCCGCAGTTCGATGGCTATAAAAGGTCCGCCCATGGCATCGCCTTTCATGTCCCAGATACCGCGGTAGAAGGCGGTGCCTTTGTATGCGTTGTCCTTACAGACAGCCGTTGTCTCCATGTACATGCCGTCCTTCTCACCTGGGATGTTGGCCTTCATGACACTGTCGCGGACCTGAAGGAAGGAACGGCCGTTGTCCTTCACGCGGTAGACGCATATGTTCTGTAGGCCTTCGTTCTGATTATTCGACAGCCATAGGAAGTCCTTACCTTCCTTGCTCGACTGCATCTCCACGGGGATTAGCATGTCGATGCCGAACATTAGATGTATCTTCTTGTCGAAGTCCTCGTTGTGGTGCGTCTTCAGCGCGCGCTTCTGACAGCCAAGCTCGAAGGCGTCGAGAATGCGGCAGATACTTCCTCTGCGGTCGGCGACATACCTCCTGAGGCTTGCCACCGACGGTGCCGTGATGGTGAGGATGAGCTGTGGCTTGGCATAGACATCGCGCTGGAGAGCCATGTGAGTGTCCTTGGCGCGTTTGTCGATGACGACGGCGACGATGCTTCTCGTCAGCTTCTGCCAAGGAGCGTTGGTGCCCCTGATGTCATCGGCGGAGGTAACGTCGAAGTGAGGTTCCGGCTGTGGCAGTCCTTTCACCGGTGCCGTCAGCTCATGGTAGAGAATGCCATCCCTGTCGCCGACGAGCAGGACCTGATAAGGGCGGTTGCTGCTTGCCGGTTTGCCCGTGCTCTCGTCGCAGGAAGCCAGTGTCAGGGCGGTGAGGGCGAGGAGGATTATGGATAGCAGATGCTTCATAGTGATGGAGATGGGAGAGGGGGTAATGGCTGTTGCAGAGCAACAGCTTACTCAACGGGGGGCGGTGCCGCTGAGCTGCTTGGCGGTGCTGAGGAGGCCGCAGGCTGCGAAGATGTCCTGACCGCGGCTGGCGCGGATGGTGGTGAATATGCCATGGTGGGTGAGGTAGTCGCGGAATTCCTCCATCCTCTCTTCGCTTGCCTCATGGAGCGGTACGTTGGGGATTTTGTGAAAACGGATGAGGTTCACGCGGCAGTAGAGGCCTTTCAGCAATCGTGTAATCTCTCGGGCGTGTTCCTTTGTGTCGTTGAGTCCGCCGAAGACGATGTATTCGAACGACAGCCTCCGCTGGTGCGAGAAGTCATAGTTGCGGAGCAGCTCCACGACATCCTCTATCGGCATGCCCCTCTGCGCCGGCATAAGCTCCGCGCGCTGGTCGGCGAAGGGTGAGTGTAGACTTATCGCCACATGGCATTCGCTCTCTTCCAGGAACCGCTTGAGCTTGTTGCGTACGCCGACGCTGCTCACCGTGATGCGTTTCGGACTCCACGCATAGCCATACTTGGCTGTTAGGAGCTCGGTGGTGCGCAGGACGTTGTCGAGGTTGTCCATAGGCTCGCCTTGTCCCATGAAGACGATGTTTGTGAGTTTGTCGCGCTCCGGCAGGGAGTATATCTGGTTCAGGATGTCGGTGGCTGTGAGGTTGCCATGGAAGCCCTGCTTACCGGTCTGACAGAAGAGGCAGTTCATCTTGCAACCTACCTGTGATGACACGCAGAGCGTGGCCCGGTCATCCTCCGGTATGTAAACGGTCTCGACGAACTTTCCGTCCTCGGTGGGGAATAGATATTTCACCGTGCCGTCCAAGGAGCGTTGTTCGTCGATGGGTGCTGCACAGCCTATGTCGAACTTCTCGCCGAGTGCCTCGCGATTTCGTTTAGAGATGTTCGTCATGTCGTCGATGGACCTTACATGTTGTTCATAAAGCCATTTGGCCATTTGTCCGCCTGTGAACGATGGCATTCCTGTTTCTTTGGCGATGGCTTTCAGCTCATCGAGCGTCTTTCCCAAAAGGTGAGTTTTCTGCACTTCCATAGCATTCTTTTTTTATTGTTTTGCAAAGATAGTGCAAACCGAAGACAATACAAAATAAACGGACCAAAAAGTCCGTTCATTTTGTATTGTTGAGGTGCCGCCTTTCTTGTTTAAGACAGACAGGATGTCTACTGATGAGTTGTTACCGGGCATAAACATGAAAAATCCCAATCGGAAGCCCGCGGTGGTCTTTCCGGTTGGGATTATTTTTTTTCGAGTAATGTCTTTCTGCGACGTTATGCCTCCGTTGCCGCGTCGTCGGTCTTTTTCTTTCTGGTGGTGCGCTTGCGCTTAGGCTTCTCTTCTGTCTCCACCTTTACTCCGGCGAGCTCTGGATCGATAAGGATACGTCCGCAGTATTCGCAGACGATGACTTTCTTGTGCATCTTGATGTCGAGCTGGCGCTGTGGCGGTATCTTGTTGAAGCATCCTCCGCAGGCGTCGCGCTGCACGTAGACGATACCCAGTCCGTTATGGGCTCCCTTGCGTATGCGCTTGAAGGAGTCGAGCAGGCGCGGGTCAATTCTTTCCTCAAGGGTGGCGGCCTTATCCTTCAGCTGGGCCTCCTCCTCGCGTGTCTCCTGCATAATCTTGTTGAGCTCGTCGCGCTTTTCCTCAAGGGCTTTCTTGCGGTCTTCAATCTCGAACTTGGTTTTCTCGATGTCCTTTGTGCGCTGCTCTACCTTCTCGTTGCCTTCCTTAATCTTCTTGTTGCAGAGCTCTATCTCAAGGCTCTGGAACTCTATCTCCTTGCTCAGGGTGTCATACTCGCGGTTGTTCTTCACATCGTCGAGCTGCTTCTTGTAACGCTCCAGGCTGGCCTGTGCGTCCTTTATCTCTCCCTGCTTCTGCACGACGGCGTTCTTGAACTCCGCAATCTCGTTCTCGATACGCTCCACACGTGTGTTCAGGCCTTCGAGCTCGTCCTCAAGGTCCTGCACCTCGTTAGGCAGCTCACCGCGAAGGGCGCGCTTCTCGTCGATTGCCGACAGGGTAACCTGAAGCTGATACAGCAGTTTCAGCTTCTCCTCAACTGTTAAATCCTTGGTTTCTTTCTTTGCCATTATATGTACAATATTGGATTAGTATTTACTTTTGTGATATAAGTCCTCACATCGGGGCAGCACCTGTTGATGATGTCGCGGAAGATTTCCGGTGTGAACTGCTCGCTCTGGTAGTGGCCAATGACGCATATCTGTATCTCCTGCTCATGGCCGAAGAACTCATGGTAATGCATCTCGCCCGTTATGAAGGCGTCGCAGCCCGCGCTGACGGCGTCGCCGAGGAGAAACGAGCCAGAGCCTCCGCAGAGGCCTACGGTCTTTATGCCGCGGCGGAGAAGCTGGTTGGCCTGAAGGCTTTCTACGTCGAAGACCTTCTTCAGTCTCAGTATGAGGTCGTCGGCGGCCAGGGGCTCAGCGAATGAGCCTATGACGCCCTCGCCTCCCTCGATGGGCTCTCCCTTACTGTTCACGACATGCTGACGTTTCCCGAAAAAGCGCAGGTTCTCCAGGCCTAGCTTCCCGGCGATCTTGAAGTTCACCCCACCCGTGGCAGCGTCCATATTGGTGTGCATGGAGATGATGGCTATATCGTTCTTGATAGCCCGACGCACGACCTGCTGAACGTAGTCCTCATCAATGATATGTGAGAGACGGTGGAATATTAGTGGATGATGGCTCACGATGAGGTTGCAGCCAAAGCTTATGGCCTCGTCGATGATCTCACCGGTAACGTCCAGACACAATAATGCCCCTGAAACTTCCGCCTCTGTTAATCCTATCTGCAGGCCGGCATTGTCATAGTCTTCCTGTAGCGGCAGGGGCGCGAATTGCTCAAGGGCACTCAACACTTCCTTTATTTTCATGCTATGCATAAAGTTTAGAGTGCAAAGGTAGTTATTATTTCTGTCAGTTGGCCAAAATATGTCTTATCTTTAACCATTTTTATGACATTCAAATGCAATGTTACTGCTATGTGCCTTTCCGAGGCCCGTGAGTAATGAAAAAGGCTGAGGTCCTCGTCGGGCCCCAGCCTTGTCACAGCTATGTGTTATAAACTAAGTATTCTCTACCGTAAATTATGCCAGCACGTTCGCTCTTCCGAAGTTGTACATCTTCAGTGCGTTGACGCAGTGGTTGATAAGTTTCTTAATAGCCTTTTTCATTTTCTTTCCCTTTCTTTAGTTTTATACCATTAATAATTCTCGAGTTTTAGTTTTTTACCAAAATACTCTGCAACTACACATGCCCTTCGAGAGGGTTTATTGTTCGTTATCCTTTCTGTTTTTGCTGGTGCAAAGGTAATGCCATTCGGATAGTCTGGCAAGAAACGGCAGGTGAAACGGCAGTGCGACGGCGGTTTTATTGACCTCCGTCATAATGGTTGACAAATATCAATGACACCGTTTTGACATATATCAAATGTTGTCATACTGATGGCAGGCAACGCCTTTATGCTGCAAAGCAGTAATAAAAATGGCTGTAATGTTTTGTATTCTCTGAGGTTTATGCTAATTTTGTAGCGAATAAATAACCCTGAAACCACATGAACGAATACAAGCAATGCGATTTCCATGTTCCCGCCGAATGGGAACCACAGAGCGGCATCATGCTGGCCTGGCCTCATGAGGGAACCGACTGGAAGCCTTATCTCAACGACATCGAGAAGACTTACTTACAGCTCTCCGATGCCATAACGCGCCATGAGAGCCTTCTTCTCGTGGCCAAAGACCCGGAGGCTGTCCGGGCGAAGCTCGGCAAGGTGCTGCAACGGCGGCAGATGCAGAAGATTATCTTCCGGCAGTGTGAGTATAACGACACCTGGGCGCGCGACTTCGGGCCCATCACCCTTACGTCGCACCATCAGACGCGTGGTTTCTTCGTCCCCCACCACCTGCTCGATTTCCATTTCAACGGATGGGGCGAGAAGTTTCCCTCCGACCTCGACGATGCCGTCAACGTGCACCTTTATTACTCCGGAGTCTTCTACGGAGCCCTGGAGAACCACTCCGACTTCGTCCTTGAGGGTGGTGCCCTTGAGACCGACGGCGACGGCTCACTGTTCCTCACGCGCTCCAGTCAGACGGCGCCTCACAGGAACCAGCCTCTGACACCTGACAACATCGAAAGCCAGCTGAAGAAGATTTTCGATTTCGCCAAGCGCATAGTATGGATAGAGCATGGACAGATTATTGGCGACGACACCGACGGACACATCGACACACTCATGCGTTGTGCTCCGAACCACACATTATTATATATGGGCACCGAAGACAAGGATGACGCCCAATATGAGGAGTTGAAGCTTATGGAGGACCAGCTCCGGGAGCTCCGCACCTTGGACGGAAAGCCATATCGTCTGCTCCGGTTGCCGATGCCGGAGGCTATCTATGACGACGGTGAGCGTCTGCCGGCAACTTACGCCAACTTCGTCATCATCAACGGAGCCGTCATCGTTCCGACCTACAACCAGCCTGAGAACGACCGCCAGGCCATGGACATCATCCGCCAGGCATTCCCCGACCGTGAGATTATCGGTATCGACTCGTGCACCCCTATCCGTCAGCACGGCAGTCTCCACTGTCTCACCATGCACCTCCCGAAGGGCGTTCTCATCACTGACGACAGCTATCAGTTCTAAAGTCGGGCACTTACAAAAACGAAAAGAAAAATGAAGATTGGTATAATTCAACAGCATAACACCGCGGATACAGAGGCCAACAAACAGCGTCTGGCCACAAAGATAAAAGCCCTTGCCAGACAAGGCGCACAACTCATAGTGCTGCAGGAGCTCCACAACTCACTCTATTTCTGTCAGGAGGAGGACGTCGACAGGTTCGACCTCGCGGAGCCTATCCCCGGTCCGTCGACAGAGTTCTATGGCAAGGTGGCGAAGGAGAGCCATGTCGTCATAGTGACATCACTCTTTGAGAGGCGCGCCACGGGACTGTATCACAACACCGCCGTGGTCATAGACAGCGACGGAAGCATAGCGGGCAAATACCGGAAGATGCACATCCCCGATGACCCTGGATACTATGAGAAATTCTATTTCACTCCCGGCGACCTCGGCTTCCACCCCATCGACACGTCAGTGGGACGCTTGGGAGTGCTCGTCTGCTGGGACCAATGGTATCCGGAGGCTGCCCGCTTGATGGCACTTCAGGGTGCCCAGTTGCTTATCTATCCCACTGCCATTGGCTATGACCCCAATGACACGGTGGAGGAGCAGCAGCGTCAGCGTGGCGCATGGATAACGGTAATGCGGGGACACGCCGTGGCCAACGGACTCAACGTGGTCGCCGTGAACCGCGTGGGGAAGGAGGCTGTAAGACCGGTGTCTGACGGTATGGCCTCGCAACACTCACCTGAAGGAAACGGAACATGTGAAAGAGCAGATACTAAGAACGAAAGCGCCGCTTCTGATGATGGCCAGACCTTCTGGGGCTCAAGCTTCGTCTGCGGACCGCAGGGAGAGATGATTTATGAGGCTCCTGAGGATGCGGAGACAGAACAGGTCATCGACGTTGACCTCAAGCGCAGCGAGCAGGTGCGCCGCTGGTGGCCGTTCCTTCGCGACCGCAGGATAGACAGTTATGGCGACATCGTCCGCCGGTTCATAGACTGACTTCCTCTTATTCAAAACTTGCAAACCTTGAGTTATTTTACTGTCAGTATATCCTGCCACCGTGTTGTGTAGTTGGGACTCCGGAAGTCGTGCTTGATGGCATCGCGGAACGAGCCCGCTTTGCCTTTCCCCTCCTTCCGGGTGTACTGCTGACTGCCCAGGACGATGGTCTCTGAGCCATTCACCTTATTGATGTTGTCCACTGCCGCCGTCAGCCTTTTGAGTTTCTCCCGGCGTGAGGCATCATAATCGAAGAAATCGGTCTGCACTGGCGACTCCTTGTCAATGCACGACACTATTACTCCAGCCCGTTTGTACTTATATCCCGTACGGAATATCTTCTGAACGCACTCCAGGGCCCCACTGACTATCTCCTGCGTAGAGTTTACCGGTGTCAGGAAGCTCTTGCTACTGCCGTTGCCATATTGAGGGAGGTCCTGACGGAAATGGTTGGTGTCGATGAACACCGTCACCAGACTGCAGACAGAATGCTGACGGCGAAGCTTCTCGGCACAACGGGCGGCATAGTTGCTCACATGAGTGCGGAGGGTGGTAAAATCATCTGTCATTCCCGGGAAAGAACGGCTGGTGCAGATACTCTTCCTTGCCGTCATCTCCTCGGTGGGTATGCAGTCGATGCCCTGCAGCTCCTCCCATGTCCTGACGGCAACGATGTTGAACGCCGAGTGAACCCAGCTGCGTCCTACCTGAGTGAAGTCCCAGGCGGTGTGTATATCATCACGTTCCAGCCGCTCCAAGTACCGTCGTCCTATTCCCCAGACTTCCTTAACGGGAAAGCCCTTAAGTGCTTTCTCCCTTTTCTCATCGGTGTCTATGACGCAGCAGTGGTGGTATCCGGGATAGTCCTTGGCATATCTGTCGGCACACTTGGCAAGGGTCTTGGTTTCGGCGATGCCTATGCTGACCGGTATCCCCGTCCACTGGAGTATCTTCTTATGCAAATCCTCTCCCCATTTCTTCAGGTCCTTAATGTTCATCCGGCTCAACTCGCAGAACGCTTCGTCGATACTGTAACGGTAGAAGTATGGGCAGGCATCACGGATAATATCCATCACGCGTGCTGTCAGGTCCCCATAGAGTTCATAATTACTGGAGAAGACCCCCACGTCGAGGTTCGGGAACTTCTCCCTCAACTGGAAATAAGGGAGTCCTGCTGGTATTCCTGCGGCCTTGGCCTCCTTGGACCGTGCCACGACACAGCCGTCGTTGTTGCTCAGGACAACGACGGGCTTGCCGTTCAAGTCGGGGCGGAAGACCCTCTCACAAGAACAGTAACAGTTATCACAGTCGAAAATGGCATAAATCTTTTTCAATCAGTCCTCCGTAATTTAATAGCAATGACATCCCATTCGTTGTGACTATTATGGATAATTTATGACCCGGAAGTTGCTAATAAACTTCTATCGACTGTCTATTTCTTACCGAAGTGCGGGTCAATCCTCAGGAAATGTGCCACGACGAACGGAAGGATGCAGCTCACCATAACAATAACGAAGAACAGCCTGTAGCCCACGGCCTGTGCCAGAGCCCCGGCGAAGAGTCCCGGCAACATCATACTCAGGGCCATAAACCCAGTGCAAAGAGCGTAATGGCTTGTCTTGTGCGTGCCCTGGCTGAAATATATCAGGAAGAGCATATAGGCTGAGAAGCCGAAGCCATAGCCGAAATTCTCCAGGAAGACGGCGATATTTATGGCCAGCAGGCTCTCCGGCATGAAGTAAGCGAGGTAGACATACGCCACGTTAGGTATCGTTATCGCCGCCGTCATTGGCCACAGCCACCGCTTCAGTCCGTCCCTGCTGGCCAGCATGCCGCCTATAATGCCTCCGGCGAGGAGTCCGATGACTCCGACGGTGCCGTTGACAAGTCCGAACTCCTGCGGCGACAGTCCCAATCCGCCACGGCTGGGCTGTGCTTGCAGGAAGAGCTGCGACACTGGCGTGAGCAGCGCTTCGGGCAGACGGAAGAGCAGCATGAACAGCACGGCCACCACTATCTGGTCCTTCTTGAAGAACGAGACGAAAGTCTCAAGGAAGCCGTTGAGGACATCCCTTGCCGTTTTGTTCTCGTCATGGTCGACATCCTCGTCGGGCCGTGGCAGGACGAAGCTGTGATAGAGGTAGAAAGCGATGAAAAGACCTGTCAGCGCATAGAAAATAAGTCCCCATGAGAAACGTATCTGATAGCGGAACAACACCTGCAGAACTCCTGCCAGCATGATGAGAACGCCCTTCCCGACTATCATCGACAGCCGGTAGAACGTGCTTCTTATCCCCACGAAGAACGCTTGCTGGTGCTGGTCCAGTCCCATCATATAGAAGCCGTCGGCCGCCACGTCATGTGTGGCACTGGAGAAGGCCATCAGCCAGAAGAAGCATATACTCCCTTGAAGCCAGAAATCAGTCTGGATGGTGAACGCCACGCCGGCGAAAGCCGCGCCAAGGAGCAGTTCCATGGCCACTATCCACCACCGTTTTGTGCGGAAGAGATCGAGGAACGGACTCCAGAACGGTTTTATCACCCACGGGAGATAGAGCCAGGAGGTATAGAATGTTATCTGCGCGTCGCTCAATCCCATTTGCATGTAAATCTCTATGCTCAACAAGGTTACCGCCACATATGGCAGCCCTTCGGCGAAGTAGAGCGACGGCACCCATGTCCACGGAACGAAAGACGCCTTTTCCTCGTCTTGTGTCCCGAGTCCTACCTCCGACGGTGTGGCCGTCGCGCCATCATAGTCCTTAACCGTTTTATCTGACATAATGTTTTTAATTTCTACTTATAAATCTTTTCTATCTCTGCCCCACTGTAGTAGTGCAGCAGTATCTCATCATACTTATATCCGCGCTCACCCATCACGGCAGCGCCAATCTGGCATAGTCCCACGCCATGTCCCCATCCGGCTCCGGAGATATGGAACTTCCGCGGTATGCCGTCAGCGGTGTCGAGCTTGTCTACGACGAACGCAGAACTGTACAGATGGCTCTTGCTGAGCACGCGGCGTATCTCCAGTTCCTTGCCGATGGTGAAGGAACGCTTCGTGCCTACAATCCTCAGCTTCGATATCCGTCCGCTCTTGCCGCGTTCCAGCGGCACAAGGTCGGTGATGCTTCCAAAGTCGATACCGGTCTTCTCGCTTATCAGCGCGGCCAGCTCCTCCTGGGTATAGTCGACATGCCAGCGGTAGAAGTTATGAGTCTCCTGGTCATAGTTGTTGAGCACCTGCGACAGTATCCGTGCGTCCTTAGTGTTACAGAACGACTTCGGTTCCGAGAGTATCCACTTCCGCGCCGCCTCCTCAACCGTCAGGTCCTGAACATCGCCGTGAGCATCGCCGGTATCCCTCACCGCCTTGAGATAGCTCTTGGGGCTGTTCTCCCAGCAGTACTGGAACTCCTCCGTGACACCGCCGCAGCACTTTCCGAATCGTGCGTCGCAGATCTGTCCGTCGGAGGTGAGTATCTGTCCTCGCGTTTGGCGCACGGCCTCCTCCACATGACGGCTTGTGGCCATGGTGATGCCCTGGTAACGCTGACAGTGGTCATCGGCACAGACATCGAAGATGGTATGGTCCTCACGGTCGTACCATCTTATCAGCATATCGTCTTTCTTTATGAAGGAGAAGAAGCTGTTGCTGCCACCGCTCATCTCGCGCCGTTTCTGCATCTGTGCCAGAAGCCAGCTCCGTGATATCACGGCATGGGCCTTGAGCAGCTCCATCGACGAGGTAGCCTTCATCTCACTCGATATGACGCTGACGAGATAGGTCTCGACGGGCAGTTCGTTGATGGCACAGATCTTATCAGCCTCCACGACGAGGCGGAGTGTGCCGCGGAAGGTCTGCGTCTCCTTCCGTTCCCAATGGAAGTTGACACCGATGGTAACGTCATAGAGTGAGAAGGAGGCATCGGCCGACTTCGGCACAAAGCGCAGTTCACGGTACTGGTTGCCGTTCCACAGTATTCCTCCCTCGGAGAACTCCACGACCTGATTGCCTTCGATGTCCTCTCCCTTGGCCGAATACGGTGCGTTCAGGCAGAAATGTATCTTCTGCGCACTGACGATGCCTACGGTAACATCAGGCTCCTGTATCTTCTTAAGGCCGTGCCGGTGGCTCACCTTCCTGTCCTTGATTTTCGCTATGACCGCCTTGAACTCGTCCTCCGACAGAGCCACCTCATCGATGATGGCCTTTATCTGCTCAGGTGTTATCCTCTCGAAGTCCTCCAGACGCGGGGTTATCGTCAGCCCGGCCATATCCAGCGCACCGGGACTGACCAGCATCTTCCCGTCGCCGTCGGCATAATAACAGTCAGGGCGGTGCTTCCTGCGCGGGAAGACAACACTGAGGAAGTCGTCGCCCTCACGCCATGCCACGATGTTCATCATCGGCTCGGCGTCGTCGGCCTGCCATGGCAGGGAGTCATAGACGATGCGGAACAGCTCTCCGTCATTCTGCTCACTGCGGCTTCTGATAAGCAACGCGGGATAAGGATAGTCGCTGACAACGGAGATGGAGTCGTGGTCGTCGATGGCACATACTGTCTCCAGGTTACGGTTCAGCCTCTGCCACGACTGCTGCATAGGCAGCACCCCCGAGGTACCGGCCTGGAAGTGCATGTGGTCGGGAGCGCTGGCACCGCACTTCGGTCCGTTGTAGAAGACCATCAGTCCCGGATACCGTGAGAGCAGCTTATGAATCTCACGGTAGTTGGGCAGTATGCGCTGTGGTTCATGTCGCCGGGCAGGAATGGTGAAATGGACCGGGAGAATAGGGAATGGGTTGATAAGCAACTCGAACTTCTCGTCTATGCTCTTCGTCATCTGTTCCTTCGGACGGTTCTTGGCACAAAGGAAGCATGGCCGCTTGGCTATGGTCTTCTTGTCTATCTTCGCGCCGGTGCTGACCATACGCGCCGGATTGAACTGCACCTCTACGCTATAGTCGCCGTAGGAGAGCTCACGTTCCCTGACATCCTGAAGCTCATGGAAGCGGAGACGCACCGCATCCCATTTCTCTGTCTGACGGCAGAAGAACCGTTGCAGACTGCCATCACCGCCAGTCTTCACCACGCCACTGTTCTGCCGGTGGCGTGCCGCAATCTCTATCGACCTCAGACGGTCCTTGTAGAGGTTGTTGGCATTGACCTTCTCCACACTGAGGGCATGGTCGCTGTTACCGCCCCACCGTCTGCAGAGGTACAACTCGGTGAATATCCTTCCGATGCGGTAGCTCCTGCTGAAGGCCAGTCCCATGGCATAATCCTCACCATAGCTGGTATTAGGGAACTTTATCTGACGTGCCAGTGGAGTGAAGAATGCCCGTGGAGCACCAAGGCCATTGATGCGAAGGGCATTGTTGGCACCGTTCTCATCGGTCCATTCAGCATGGTTGATGAGCCCTGGAGGAAGGGTGTTAAGGTCGAAGTCGCACATACGGTACGACCCTACTATCATGGCGGCCTTCTGATGGTAGAAAGCGTCCACTATCTGTTGAAGAGTCTTGGGAGAGGAATAGAGGTCGTCGCTGTCGAGTTGCACAGCGAAACGTCCGCAATGGTCGTCATCAATGGCCATGTTCCAGCAACCTCCGATGCCCAGGTCGGTGCGGTGGGGTTTCAGTACCACCAGTTGCGGCTCTCCTTTCTCCTCCTTTGGAGCACCACCGGGACGTGAAC
Source organism: uncultured Prevotella sp. (assembly GCA_900316565.1). Lineage (GTDB taxonomy): Bacteria > Bacteroidota > Bacteroidia > Bacteroidales > Bacteroidaceae > Prevotella. Next base: position 15,353 of record ONDK01000012.1, read on the forward strand.
CGGCGTTAAGGTTCTTTCCGGCCGTATCCTTCCGCTTTTCTTCCATGGAACGGGATATGCTGCTTAGTATCTCACCTGTCCTGTCGGTGCTGTGGTTGTCGACGACGATGACATTATATCTGAATGTTGTCTGCTGTGAGAGTGCCGACGTCACTGCATCGGCAATGGTCTTCTCACGGTTGAAGACAGGGATAATGACCGAGGCCTCACAGTCGAAATGCTGCTCCCCGAAGTCAGGGGTGGGGTATGACGACGTGTCGACGAGGGCACCGATGGCATCGAGATGGCGGGTAACGACCTCCTCCATCTCCACCTGAACCTCACGGTTTCTCGGATTGACATAGTCGAACTGCTTCTCACCACTGAGCCGGGTGTCGAGTTCCTGCTCAGTATACAGGTATTCGTTGAGGTGCACAAGGCGACCCTTGCGGCTCAGCCACAATCTTAGGTCGTACCATCCGGCATACTTCCATTCTGTGCCGTCATAGCTGGTGCCATACTCACGGAGAACGTCCCCGCGAATGAGAACCACAGAGCCGAAGTCGAAATCGTCACGGATGCTGCCTTCCTGGTAGTCGATGGCCGGATGTCTTACCCTCTGCCCGTCCTCGACGGAGTAGCGGTCGCTGTACAGGAGGACAGCGCCGGTCTCCGTGGCAGCCTGCTGCATGCGTTCCAAAGCGTAGTAGCCCAGCGTCAGCGTCGTCGTCTTCATATAGAAAAGAGCATAGCCGGCATCCGTCTTTGAGGCCATTGCGAGTATGGCACGGCTCGACATGATACTGTCGACGACAACGAACAGCGTGCCGTCAAGGGGCTTGTTCTTACTGGCGAAGTCGTCAGTGACAAGCAGATTTATGTGTTGTACTGCACTGCTCTGCCGGAGTTGAGCCACCAGCGACTCCACGGCCACAAGGTTATCACAGGGCAGAAAGCAATCGATATTCTCTCTAAGCGTCATTTTAGTTTTTTGATTTGATGTGCAAATTTACAAAATTTTTTCTACTTGGAAAGAAATAAGCCGCCTTATCCACTCAATCCATTCATATTTTTCAAACTGTCGACAGAATACACCCCACTGTACCTCGTGGAGACACGGTCTTCGTCCCATCTCTCCCGCCAGTGTAGGTGTGGAGTATATCTCCATCCTCCAAGGGTTTAAAGGTAATCTCTTTCTCCCCTTTAGGGATCCAGATGGGTTCTGCCTTGGAGGACGGCCCATACCCCTGTCTAGCCTTATCCTGCAAGCGGATATTCCTTTTGAAGGATAATAAGGAGCAAGAAAAGACCTGCTCAACCCTTCATTTTTTCATCAAGTGTGATATTCAACGACAAAAAATTTGGCGGTTCCCAAATTTTGTAGTACTTTTGCAACCGCTATTCGCCGATATGGCTCAGTTGGTAGAGCAACGCATTCGTAATGCGTGGGTCCCCGGTTCGAGTCCGGGTATCGGCTCAACGAGGCAGGAAAGATTGAAAAAATGAGTTTTAGAGATGTCGTATGTAAGGCTGTCTCACGGTCATTATTTCAATCTTTCATCATTTAAGTCTCCTCCTGCGGAATTAGCATATCGGTAGTGCACGGGCTTCCCAAGCCTGAGAGGCGGGTTCGATTCCCGTATTCCGCTCTCGCTGAGCATCAAGCAGTTACAGCGAGTGTGTCCATGTCACCGGCTATCTGTTTTATTCCACTATAGGTATTCCTATTAATCTTAGAGACAGAACACAACTTCATTATGGAAATTCTTACAATGTCAGGCTGGCTCTTAACCTGTCCCAATGCCCTGCCAAGACCCTGCGCGTCAGTCTTACACTTTCTAATGATGTCCTTGCCGTTGACATTAAGTTTTATGTTGAAAACTATGCTCTTTGCCACATTTATACTTAGTCTAAATTAGTAAACTTTTCTTATTTTATTACATCAATATGTTCTTAGCGTAAACTTTGCGTTCTCTTAGGCTTTGAGAGGGGCTGTTATATAAGCCAACTGCCTGCCTCGGAGAGACTGGCTCTCAATGACTGCAATGAAGTCGCACACAGCTTCGGAGAGGTACGCGCGCGCAGTGTGAAACATGTGTAACAGTAGATACCTTATAAACCCTTGGAGGATGGAGATAAACTCCACCCCCCTACATTGGGTTCCGCACATTGCTAACTATTCACTGCTCACTGCTCATTACTCATTGCTCATTTTCTATACCCTACATCGGGTTTATGGCATGATAACGGAACGGGCGGATTAATAGTCCGTGCCCTTGATGTTGATGACTTGTCCCGGTAGAGTGTGGATGTCGTAGAGATAAGTCTGTGGCAATGTTGTTAATGGTATCTTGGCGCTGTCCTTTACTATCGGCGCGGGCATGAGGTAGGGCTGCATGAGAGGGTTGGGGTTGTCGCCAGAGGACGGACGGAGACTGCCGCCGTCGGCATTTCCAAGCGGTGTAGCTGAACGCAGGCGCAGGTTGCCGCCAATGGTCGACTTGATGGTCAGTGTGATGACCTTGCCGTCCTTCCATCTCATGTCCTCTATGATGAAGCCACCGCGAGAGCGCAGTCCTCTGACCTCACCGCAGGGTTTCCATTCCGTCGGAAGGGCGGGCAGGAGATGCAGAAAGCCGGCGTGCGACTGTATAATCATCTCGGCAATGGCGGCGGTAGCTCCGAAGTTGCCGTCGATTTGGAAAGGCGGATGGGCGTCGAACATATTGGCGTAGGAGCCACCGTCGGCGGTACGGATGGTGACGTTGGGGTTGAGCAGTGTCAGCTGGTTTCGGAGTATGCTCAGTGCGTGGTCGCCGTCGAGCATGCGTGCCCACAGTGCTTCTTTCCATCCCATTGACCATCCGCGTGCGCCGTCGCCACGTCCCACAAGGCTCTTGTGGACGGCCTGGAAGAGTGTCGGCGAGGTGAACGGAGACACCTGCGATCCGGGGAAGGCTCCCCAAAGGTGTGAGAGGTGGCGGTGTGAGGATGTCTCACGGTCCCAATCGTCCTGCCATTCCTGCACCTGTCCGTAACGGCCTATCCTCCACGGTGTGATACGTGCCTTCAGAGCGTCGAGGGAGTCGGCGAAGGCGGTATCGCGTCCGAGGGCGTGTGCGGCTTCGGCGGTATTCTTCAGCAGGTCATAGACCATCTCGTTGTCCATGGCAATGCCGCCGAAGAGTCCTATACTTTTCTCCTTGCCGTCGTGGGTTTTGTATTTCCCTATTCCGGGATTGTTCTCAGGTGAGTTGCTGGGGCAGACGACCATATAGTGGGTGTTCGGGTCCTCGACGAGGAAGTCCTGGTAGAACTGTGCCGCACCTTTCATCACGGGGTAGACGGAGGCGAGGTAGTCTTTGTCGCCTGAGAAGAGATAGCGGTCCCAGAGATGTGAGCAGAACCATGCGTTGCATGTGGGCCAGATGCTTACCGTGAGGTTGTCGACCGGTCCTGTGGTGCGCCATATATCGGTGTTGTGGTGGAGTGTCCATCCACGCGCCCCATACATCTTCCGTGCTGTCTCGGCACCCGTGACGCTGACATCCTTTATAAGCTGTATGAAAGGCTCCTGACATTCGGTGAGGTTTGTCACCTCCGACGGCCAGTAGTTCATCTCGACGTTGATGTTGGTGGTGTACTTCGAGTCCCAGGCCGGATACTGACGTGCGTCGGGGTTCCAGATGCCCTGGAGGTTGGCTGGCTCAGTGCCCGGCTGTGATGACGAGATGAGAAGATAGCGTCCGAACTGGAAGTAGAGGGCGGCCAACTGGGGGTCGGTAGTGGTGTGGAAGTCGCGGATGCGTTGCTCGGTGTCTTTCTTCTCCTGTGCTTCGTTATGGCCTAAGTCGAGGCTGACGCGTGAGAACAGACGTGAGTAGACCTTCTCATGGTCTGCCAATGTCGTGGGATAGTCTTTCTTCCTGCTCTGGTATCCGTTGAGATAACGCAATGCCGTGGCACTGGCATCGCCGCTGACATCGTCATAGTGCTTGAAGTTTGTAGCCTGTGAGACGATAATTGTGGCGTAGGTGGCGTCTTTGACGATGAGCTGTGGGGCATCGGCGGCCTCTCCAGCTATGCCATGACGGGCGATGGTAGTCGTGGAATGTGAGACCTTTCCGTCGCAATCGATAATCCTTATGTATGTGCACAGATGGAGTTTGTTGTCGACATGCTCCGTCTGCTTCGTCGCCGGACCCATGGTGGCCTTTATGGTTCGGTCGTCATAGAGGCTGTCGGAGGTGAGAAGCTCTGCGTTTGTCTTGTAGCATCCGGTGTAGGCGAGATTGAACTCAAGCTTCCCGCGCTTTGAGGCTTCGAGTCGGATGACGGTAACGCTGTCGGCAAAGGAGGTGAAGACTGTGCGGTGGTAGGTGGTCTTTCCTATGTTATAGATGACATTGCTTGTGGCCGTGTTCATGTCGAGCCACCGCTTATAGCCTGTGGCGTCGCCGGCATGGCTGGACTGTCCTCTTTCCGCGGCGTTGAAGCGCTGCCCGGGGAACCCGATGATGAGCACGCCGCCGGCGCGGTAGGCCGCACCCTGTGAGGTCGGTGAGTTGAAGTTTCTTACTGCCAGGTCCTGCACCGCGCCATACTTATGGGCAAAGATGCTGTCCTGGACCTGCTTCAACACGCCGAGGGCGTTGGGGTTGCAGTTGCTGTTTGGTCCACAGTCCCAGAAGGTGTCCTCATTGAGTTGCAGGGTGTCGACGGCAATGCTGCCGTAGTGCATGGCACCGAGGCGTCCGTTGCCTATGGGCAGTGCCTCTTCCCAGTAGGTGGCGGGCCGTTGGTACCAGAGAATGTTGTTTTCGTCGTTTTTCGCAGCGGCGGTGGCCGTCATGCCGGTTGCCAGAAGTAGGGCAGCCAGCGTGCGAAGGGAGATAGGTAGTTTGTGCATAGTAGATGGTAACTTGTTTGTTGTGTGTGTGGCGCCGGAGGGTGTGGTGCGTCAAAGGTCAGATATAGTATTCCGCCTCGTCGACGAGTCCGGCGCGCAGTGCGTATTTTGTAGCCTCGTGGGCGTTGTTCACTCCGAGCTTCCGGAAGATGTTCTTTCGGTGCGTGTTGACGGTGTGGAAGCTTGAGAAACGCTTTGCGGCGATCTCCTTTGTCGTCATTCCCAGGGCGATGTCCTTTAGTATCTCCGTCTCGGTCTTCGTGAGATGGACCTGCTCCTCTCGCTGGGCTTCACTGGAGATGAACATTCCAGCGGCATGCTGGCAGATGTAGCGCTGGCCGTGGATGGCATCGGTGATGCACTGGCGCACCTCCGGCAGGGGCGAGTCCTTGAGAAGGATGCTTGACTTGGGGATGGAAGTGATGGCTTGTCGGACGAAATCGGTGCTGAGGTCTTCGCTGAAGAACACGAACTTTACGTTCTTGAAACGTTGTGAGAGGATTATTATCTCCGAGACGTCGTTGAAGTCGAAGAGGGTATAGTCGAGAACCAGTACTGACTCCGGGTCTTCCTTGAGCCGGTAGGCCAGTTCTATCTTGTCGGTAACGACGAAGACATCGTCGGTGTGCCCCATTTTCTGCAATGTGTAGACGAGGCCGAGGCGTGTCAGGTCCTGGTTGTCTGCTAAAACTATACTCATATCTGTCTTTCCATCTAAAATACGAAGTTGAAGCCGAAGCGTATGCCGTTCTTCTTACATCCCGGAATGCTGGTGTAGGTGAGACGGCGGACGTAGTCGACTTCGAACATCTTGAATATGTTGTGAACTCCTATTACGAGCTCAAGGTACGGGTCCTTGCCCATGATGTTGGTGTTATGCTGGAAACGGAACAGTTCTCCGTCGTTCTGATTCTGTTCGAGGTAGGGGTTGTTCTTGTCGGTGAGATGTCCCCACAGTCCTTTGAATGCTACGTACTCGCGCCATTTGAGACGTTTGATAAGTGGTATGCGGTTGAAGATTTTTCCTTCGAGGTCCCATGCCAGGTTGAACTGTGCGTAGCGGTCGTTGAGGAACTCCATGTCCTCCATCATGTTGAATGAGCCCTGATGCTCGAAGAATGACGTGTTGACGCGTGGCATGATGAGCAGTGGGAACGGCACCTTGTTCCATTCAGCACCGGCATAAATCCTTGTGTCGAAGTGTCCCCAGCTGCCCAGCCACAGACGCTTGTATGCGCCTATCTCCGTGTGGTTGTAGTTGAAGTCGCCTCCAAGGAAGTTCTTCAGTCCGAAGGTGTGCGAGACAAAGAAGCGGGGAGCGTCGAGGTTCACCTCTATCCTGTTCTGCTTGGAGTTGACGAACTGCTGTCCGGGTCTGAAGTCGAAGCTTACCGTTACCTCCGACTTGCGGAACTCCGGTATATTCGACCCGTCCATATGCCGGAATGTGAGCTCCGCCGTTGGCTCATTCTTCTCGGTCTGTACCTCTATCTCCGTGGCCAGACCATAGTTGGTCTCCCACTTGAAGTTGAGTCTCTGCTGGTTGTAGAAGAACATCTGCCGTGATGCCGACGGTCGAATGGTCATGAAGATGTTGTCCTTATTGTGTGAAAGGAACCTGTCGGACCATGCCATGACATCGGAGGTTGTCTCAAAGCTCAGTGCCCTTGTAGGCCATTCCAGCGGATAGTACTCCGGCTTGTTGAAGGAGTAGGTGAGTGTGGCTCCATAGTAGCTTCTGTTGGACTTCGTTCCGTAGGCATAGTAGCCCTCCATGAACCAGTGTGGGTTTAGCTTTGCCGTTGTGCGTGCCGAGGCGCGAAGTCGGAAGCCGTCGACATAGTTTCTTGATATTATAGTGTTGACCGGTCCGAGGTCCACCTTGCTCGGTGTCTTGGCGGAGCCTGTCTCGAGGAAGTTTTCCAACAGCACACGTGCTCCGAGGGCTATCCACTTGAAGCCGCGTGTCTTCGACATCTGCTGTATGAAGTTGTCCATGTTCGACTCGCTCTTCGTCAGCTCCACCTTGCGGTGCTCGTTCCAGAACTCGTCGTTGCGTATCTTGGCGTTGGCGTCGTATGTAATCTTCTCCTTGCCACGGAAGAGGCTTTTCCTGATAGGCTCAAACGAATAGTCGGAGAGCTTTGTGGTGCGGATGATGATACCCTTGGCGAGGACCTCGGCGAGTTTTAGTTCTACTACCATGTTGTCGGTGGTGAGAACCCATTCGCCGTTGTCGAGCTTTGAGTATTCCTGTTCTATCTTCATGGCGTCGACGAAGTTGACTCCCGTGTTTGCCGGCAGTTGCATGTCGCAGCGCTTGACGTGAAGGGAGCTGTCGGCGAGGACGTAGAGCTCTCCGCGGAAGCCGAAGTCCTGCATGTTTGCCGGCATGAACTGAAGGCGTATGCACTTATCCTGATTGACATACAGCGTGTCGTCGATATAGAAGTGATAGAAGCTGATGGCCGTTGGTCCTATTGGTGAGGGGAAGCGCTTCTGCAACAGGTCTATCTGGTCGTCGTAGAGGTCTATGTCCTTAAAGAGGTCCTTGGCCACCGTGTTCATGGCATGGCCTGTCTGCAGCAGTTTTGAGATGCCCTTGGTGGTCTGTCCCAGCACGATGTCCTTCTCATCGCGCGGCTCCTTGCGGTAGATGTGCTCCTTCACCGTCTCGTCGATGGAGAAGGGGAGGATGAGCTTATTGTTGAACGGGCACACCTCGACCTGATTGAGCAGCCACGGGGAGTCCTTGAACTTCTTGCTCTCGAGGTCCTCGGGCGTAAGATTGTTTATTCCCATGGTGACCTTCTGGTACTTGTTGTACTGATAGTAGTCGTGGTTTTCCAGGTTGGAGCGTTCCTTGGCCGCGATAACCCTTTTCATAAGTTCCACGGCGGGGTTGTTCTTCCTTGAGTATTTGTGTCGTCGCTTGGCACTTATGACCACCTCGTCGAGTTTCCGGGTGTCGGTGATGAGCTTTACGTTGATGGTGTCGGGAGTGTCAGCGGTAATCTTCACCCTTCGCGGCTTGTATCCTACGGCACTGACGTTGAGTGTTGCGCCTTTTTCCCTTGCTATTGTCAGCGCGCCGTTGGCATCAGCGGTCGCGGCAATGCCATTCAATCCCTTGTAAATGGCGTTAGCGAAGGGGATGCTGTCGCCCGACTGCGCTTCAACAACAAAGACGTGAAGGTCCTGTCCATAGGCTAGAAGTGCCAATGAACTGATAATCATCGTTGCTATGAAGCGTAATGTTCGGTTCATCTGCCTATGAGTTGTGAGAAGTTGGTGATAATCTTGTCGGGAAGTGTCTCGTCATAGGACCTGTCGTCCCACTGCTCCCCTTTGAGCCAGACTGTCTTCAGGCCGACGCTGTTTCCTGGGAGGATGTCCTTGTTGAAGCTGTCTCCCACGAGGACGATGTCCTCCGGCGGCAGTCCCAGGGCTTTTATTCCCAGTTGGAATATTTCGGGGTCAGGTTTCCTGACGCCTACAACGGCAGACTCTATAACGTCTTTGAAGATGCCGTTGAGATGAAACTCGTCGAGCACCACATTGAGGTTGCCGTAGAAGTTGCTCACCAGTACTACGGGAGCCTGTTCCTTTACCTTCAGCAGGACCTCGCGTGCCTTGGCGGTGGTGTCCGTTACCTTCTGATAGAGGTCGTCGAGGATGGCCGTCTGACAGCTGGCACTATTGAAGTTGTTGGCGTTCAGGAGCCCTTTGTCTTGAAGGTATTCAAACTCTATGCGGAGCTTGATGGACAGTGTCTTACGGAAGGTGTAGTCGGTCTGTATTATCGGGATGCGGCCCAGGGTGCGTTCTCCGTGGACATACGCCCTACGGAACTCATCCTCGTGTATGGGAATGTTATGCCGTTGGTACGCGTGCCACAGCATCTTGCCCCAGTGGCATCCGTTGGTGTCTATTGTTCCACCGTAATCGAAAATATATCCTTTTGCTTTCATGTCAGCTTATTGCTTTATTTTTCCGTTTATTTTTCTGCACAACTGCTCATGCTCATGGTGCATGTATATGTAAAGGCATTCAAATGCCGTTATCTCTAGAATGGGGTATAGCCAGGGAATGCCCAAGAGGCAGGTGATGTAGATGGTGATGGCGCGGGTGTTGAACGTGAGGATGTTCGTGTATGGCATCAGCGGGCGGCTTCCTTTAAGGAACTCATCTCGGAGCTCCTCGGGCATCTCTTCCACATGGCCGTAAGAAGCCTTGATGTTCTTTATCAGCTTCTGAAATTCCGGTGTGCGTTTCTCCTGTCCCCGGCAGTAGTTCTGGTAGTTGGCGTGGAAGGCATAGTCCCAGAATGCGCCCTTCTTTCCTTTGGCCTTTAGGGCTTTCTCGTGCTCTGAGGCATAACTGTCGAGCTCGGAGCCGTTCCTGCCCTTGAGGAACAAGAGATGAATCTGCCGGTAGTAGTCGGCCAGGGAACTCTGTTGGGAGTGGCAACACAGTCCGGCTATGGCGCAGAGGATGAATATCCAGATGCCCCATGCCACGTCTGTTCCCGGCATGTCGACATTGAACAGTCTGATGACGATTGCCAGATAGATGGCCACGAACCACACATCTCCGGCGAAACCGTCCAGACACCGTCCTTTCATGCTCTTTTGATTTGTCAGCCTTGCCAGCTGTCCGTCGGTAGAGTCGCAGAAGTTGGCCAGCATGAGCAGTACGATGCCTATGATGTTCTGCCACAGTCCGGTGAAGGCGAACATCACCCCCGCCGCGATGCCCAGGAATATGGACAGGATGGTTATGGTGTTGGGCGTCACTCCCAGTCGATACCATATCCTGGCAAAGAACAGTCCTATTGGTCTTGTAAAATATATGTCGAGCCATTCCTCGGTGTCCTCCGACTTGAAGGACTCGTGGAGCAGCTGTCGGAATGTCTTTGTGTTGAAATTATTAGTTTTCATGTCGTTTACTTTTAAGTGCGGCAATGGCGTTCGCAGCATCATCACGGCACCGTGAGAAGCTGGGCCAGTCGTTGAAGTCGATGATCACGAAGGAACCATCCTCTTTTATGATGGCGTCTCCGCCGAAGACTGCCACCCCGGTGATGGCCGCTACGCGTGCGGCTGTACTCCTGAGAGCATCCGTATCGAATGTGTAATGGCGGGCCTTACCGTTTATCCTCTCATCGCCGAACTTAGATTGTCCGTCGTCAGAGGGGTAGAAGGTGCGGAAGAAGTCCTTTTCACGGTCATTGCCGATGGCCATGGGGCTTACGCCGTAGAACTTCACCAAATCGCCTTTGACGTGGGGCTGCACTATATAGTCGGTAATGCCACGGCTATGGAATGCTTCCAGTGCCGAGGCCAGTGCCTCTCTGTCCTTGCAGAACACCACGTCGCCGTGGCTTTGTGCCGCTTGGTCGCCGCGTTTCAGCCAGTAGCCGTTACCATCTCCGTCGTCGGAAGACGGGATGGGAATGCCGTTGGAGTGCATCATCGTGTCGAGGGTGAATCTCTGGCAGTTTCTAACTCCTTTGGTGGAGTTGATAACCAGCGAACCCTCACGTTCCAGTTTGGCGAGGATATCGAGAGCCTCATCACTGCGTGCCATGGAGAAGACCACCTCCGGTGCTTTATTACATAACTCAGAAATGGCCGGAATATTGTCTTCTGGGACTATCCTTCCACCGAACGGGGACACTACCGCATGTAATATGGCCAAATCTTTGTCCACAGAGTTTGGTGAGAAACGCGGTGCCCGCTGTATGCCTACCACGCTGAGAGCACCTGAAGTGGTCTCCCGTAGGTCTGAAAGGATGGGCTGTCCGTCGAACTCTTTGTTGTCAGTCATAGGAATTCCTCGGCCTTCTGTATGTCCGACTTGTGGTCGATGTCGAGAACTTTTGAGAAGTTCCATGCCTTAAGCCGTCTCTTCTCAGCCACCAGTGCGCGCTGGAAATTGCGCATTCGGCTCTCACCGCGTTCCATGCACCTCTTCAGCGTGTCTATATCCTGCGGTGCCAGCCCGTAGATACCACCGGAGATGTATCTCGTGTCGTGTGGCTCATCATAGAACCCGTTGATGTCCATGTTCCCGTTGGTACCGACGTAGAGTGGCTTCTCGTCATCGATGAAGTCGGTGACGCCCATCACTCCGTCATATCCTTTGGCGAGTTGCTCCTTGAATGCCTTGACATATTCGGAGAATTCCTCTTCCTTGAATATGGTGTCCACGGTGGTCAATATGAAAGGTTCCGGCTCATGCATGTGCTTGCTCAGCTCATAGAAGCTGTGCATGGAGCTCGGCGTGCTCTTGATGTAAAAGCTGAGGGGTATCGGCATGCCGTGGAGACCGTCGTTCTGAATGTCGACGAGATGCCGGCTCACGTCAGTATATATGTCATTGCATATCACGCTGATGGCCGTGGCACCATTGTTCATGAAGATACGTATCAGCCTGTCGATAAGGGCCTCGCCATGGATACGTACCAGTGGCTTCGGTTCTTTCACTCCCTCTTTTGCCAGCCGCGAGCCTTCACCGGCGGCAATAATCTCAAATCTCATAATCTCGTTCTTTGTTTCAGTACACTCTGGGCCCGAAGATGGCGGTGCCTACACGCACCAAAGTGCTGCGGCACTGCACGGCAATCTTGTAGTCGTGTGACATGCCCCATGAGCGTTCCTTGAACTCCGGGTCGTTCTTGAAGTAGTTTGCCTTCACCTCGTCGAAGAAGTCGGCGGCAGTGGTCATCTCATGACGTATCTGGTTCTCGTCGTCGACGTTCGACGCCATCATCATCAGTCCGCAGATGTGCACGTTCTTCATCTCCCGCCATGCTCCGTCGGAGAGCAGCTCCCGGCAGGCGTCGAGGGTGAGACCGTACTTTGTCTCCTCCTCAGCTATGTGGAGCTCCAGCAACACCTTTACCACGCGGTCGTGCTTTGCCGCCTGCTTGTTTATCTCCTTGAGCAACTTGAAACTGTCCACGGCCTCAATCATGGAGATATATGGTGCGATATATTTCACCTTATTGGTCTGGAGGTGTCCTATGAAGTGCCATTCGATATCCTTCGGAAGGGTCTCCACCTTCTTCTGCAGCTCCTGCTCGTGGCTCTCTCCGAAGACTCTCTGTCCTGCGTCATATGCCGCCTGGATATATTCGTTAGGATGAAACTTGCTGATGGCAACCAACCTGACTCCCTCCGGGAGGTTGTCGAGTACTTGTTTTAAGTTCTTTGCTACATCAACCATAAGTTTTCTATTAAATTATGTGTTCCAATACAATGCTTACTGCTCCATCTCCGGCTTGTCGTCCTTCGTCTGGGCCTTGTGTTCAAACACGTCCATAATCTTTGTCTCCGTGATGGATGCAATGACATAGTCGATCATCGTGGTGCCCATCACCTCCTCCACATTCTTTACCGCCGACTGGACGGAAGCCGCCTGGACAAGGTAGTTGACGCTGGAGCGCTTCTCCTTCTCAGTCTTCTCGTCGATGGTGATAAAGGAGAGCTTAGCCTTGTACCAGCGGTCGTCGGTGGCGTTGTCGCTGAAGAAAATCTCACCGTAGGCGGTGGGGGTGATGGCCTTGACCTCAAACTCACCGCTGATGTATGTCCGCATCTCCTTGGCGATGGCCTCCTCGGCCTCACCGAAGCTCAGTGCGTCAACGACATACTGCTCTGTAACTTTCTTCTGCTTTCCGTCCTCCATTACCTTGTCATAACGGATGCGTGTCTCAAACCAATGTGCGGTTCTTGTTCTCATATTTAATGTTTTCTTTAACTTGTTTTACTTTTCAACGTGCAAAGATAACAAAAAAGTATAGACGAAAAAAAGTAAAAGGGGAAAATAATTACTGTGTTCGATTTGTTATGTCCACTTTTTGGGAGTTTATATTCGCTTGCCAGGTGCGGCCAGGTAGGTTAGGGACCGTCTTCCATCAAGGATTATAGCAGGCTACCCACTCAGTGCCTCTTCGAGGCTGTGAGGGCTCTTTCTTCTTATTATTATCGTTAGTATTGGGCAAGAGACTCTGAGTAGTTGCGGAAGGTTCCTCATTATTTAATTTTTTCTTATTTTCCTTCTTACTTCTTAGTTTTTTTGTACCTTTGCAATCCAGTATTAAGAACAACGAATAATATGCCAGAAATATCAGTACGTGGATTGGAGATGCCCGAGTCGCCAATCAGGAAGTTGGCACCACTGGCCAACGCGGCGAAAAGCAGGGGCATAAAGGTATACCATCTGAATATTGGCCAGCCTGACCTGCCAACACCACAGTGTGGACTTGATGCTCTGAAGAAGATAGACCGTAAGATACTGGAGTATTCTCCCAGCCAGGGCTATCTCAGCTACAGGGAAAAGCTTATACCTTATTATAAGAAATTCAACATCAATATAACCCCCGACGACATCATCATTACCTCCGGAGGCTCTGAGGCTGTGCTCTTCGCCTTTATGGCCTGTCTGAATCCAGGCGACGAAATCATCGTCCCGGAGCCGGCCTATGCCAATTATATGGCCTTTGCCATATCTGCTGGTGCCAAGATACGTACCATTGCCACGAGTATTGAGGAGGGATTTGCTTTGCCGCGTGTGGAGAAGTTCGAGGAACTTATCAACGAGAAGACACGCGCCATCATGATCTGTAACCCCAACAACCCTACCGGCTACCTCTACACACGCCGTGAGATGAACCAGATACGTGATCTCGTACGCAAGTATGACCTATACCTGTTCTCCGACGAGGTCTACCGTGAGTATATCTATACCGGTTCACCATACATCAGCGTGATGAACCTTGAAGGTCTTGAGGACAACGCGGTGCTTATCGACTCTGTCTCCAAGAGATATAGTGAGTGCGGTATCCGTGTGGGAGCTCTTATCACACGCAACCCGGAGATACGGCAGGCAGTGATGAAGTTCTGTCAGGCCCGTCTGTCTCCGCCTCTTCTCGGACAGATTGTTGCCGAGGCCTCGTTGGACGCTCCGGAAAGCTATTACCGTGATGTCTATGATGAGTATGTGGAACGCCGTAAGACTCTTATCGACGGATTGAACCGCATCCCCGGTGTCTACTCCCCGATACCTATGGGCGCATTCTATACCGTGGCCAAGCTGCCCGTCGACGACAGTGAGAAGTTCTGCCGTTGGTGTCTTACCGACTTCAACTATGAGGGCGAGACCGTCATGATGGCCCCCGCCTCCGGTTTCTATACCACGCCCGGTGCCGGTATCAACCAGGTGCGCATAGCTTATGTGCTGAAGAAAGAAGACCTGCAGAGGGCTCTTGTGGTGCTGCGCAAGGCCCTGGAGGCTTACCCCGGAAGAACGGAAAGTGAGTAGAGGAGGTGTGAGATGAATTTCCCATTATTCATAGCGCGACGTATCTATGGCAGTCAGGACAACCGCAGAAAGGTGTCGAAGCCTGCCATAACCATTGCAACCGTCGGCGTGGCCCTGGGATTGGCGGTGATGATAGCAACAGTCAGCGTGGTCCTCGGCTTCAAGCACTCCATACGTGATAAGGTGGTGGGCTTCGGTGGAAACATCACCGTGGCCAATTTCCTGAGCCTGAACTCCTCAGACCAGTTTCCCGTAGCCATGGGCGACTCCATGACCAACGTTCTCAAGGCTGTGCCGGGAGTGAGACACGTGAGCCGTTACGCACTTAAGCAGGGCATTCTCAAGACTGACGACGACTTCCTGGGCGTCATGCTCAAGGGCGTGGGCCCAGAATATGACGAGACATTCCTCAAGCAGAACATGGTCTCCGGCACCCTTCCTGTCTTCTCCGACTCCAAGAGCCAAAATCAGATAGTCATCTCCAGCCGTATGGCCGAGAAGCTCAACGTCAAAGTAGGTGACCGCATCTACGCCTATTTCATCAATGAACAGGGCATAAGAACGCGGCGCTTCACCATCAGCGGTATTTATGAGACCAATCTGCAACGCTTCGATGAGACTATGTGCTTCACCGACCTATACACTTGTGTGAAGCTCAACGGATGGGAGGGGAACCAGACCAGTGGCGCGGAGCTGCAAGTCGACAACTTCGACAACCTACAGTCTATCGCCGACAGGGTGGCCGCAAAGGTGAACCGTACTGTCGACCGCTATGGCAACACCTATTCCTCTGCAACGGTACAGGACCTCAATCCGCAGATATTCTCCTGGCTCGACCTCATGGACCTTAACGTCTGGATAATCCTCGCGCTGATGGTTGCCGTGGCCGGTGTGACAATGATATCGGGTCTGCTTATCATTATCCTGGAACGTACACGTATGATTGGTGTGCTGAAAGCCCTCGGAGCCCGCAACAAAACCATCAGGCATATCTTTCTGTGGTTCGCTACGTTTATCATCGGCCGGGGGCTGGTTATCGGTAATATCATTGGTCTGGGGCTGACAGCCCTCCAGAGGTATACCGGACTCGTGCGTCTGGACCCACAGACTTACTATGTCAGTAAGGTCCCTGTGGAGTTCAACTGGCCTATAATCATAGCTCTCAACGTAGCTACACTACTAATCTGTGTCTTTGTCCTCGTGGCCCCAAGCTACCTCGTCTCACACATACATCCGGCTAAGAGCATGCACTATGAATAGATTTCTATTTTCCATGTTTATGAAGGAGAACAGATGTGCGCACCTCGTCTATGTTTTATGATGTAGAAGAAGTGTACCCTGTGTATGACAGAAAAAGCCATTCCGACTTAACTGACGGAATGGCTTTTCCAGTTTTAAAAAGTAACTTGCTATTTAATGTTTCGCTTGTTGAGCTCGGCATCATACTCCTTGGAGTAGGCTTTCTGCTCCTCGTATGTCTTCGAGAAGTGATGGGTGCCGTCGAACTTAGCACTGGCGCACATGTAGAGGTAGTCGTGATGGACGTAGTTGAGCACGTCGTCGATGTCCTCGGGGTTCGGGTTGCGGATGGGCCCTGGAGGCAGTCCGTAGCGGTTATATGTGTTGTAAGGATTGTCGATTTGCGTCATCCAGGTGTATATGCGCTTGAGGTCGAACTGCTTGAGGGCGTATTTCACTGTCGGACACGACTGCAGAGGCATGTTGATGCGCAGACGGTTGATGTATATCCCCGCAATGATGGGCTTCTCCTTCTTGTTGTTGGTCTCTTCGCTTATCATGCTGGCGATAATAAGGACCTGTGATGGTGTCAGACTGTCGGCCTTGGCTTTCTGCAGGCGCTCCGGAGTCCAGAACTTATCGCTGTTCTTGACCATCTTGCGCACGAAGTCGCGGGCGGAGATGTCCCAATAGAAGTCGTAGGTGTTGGGAATGAACACTCCGATAATCGTCGACGGCTTATAGCCTAAGGAGTCGAGGAAGATGGAGTCGCTTACTGCATTCATGAAGTCCTTCTTCGTGAACTGCATCTTCTTTGCGAAGACGTCGCCTAGGTCGCTGAGCAGATGCATTGACGGAACAGTGAGGTGGACACTGGCCTGATGGCCGTTCTTCATGTTGCGGAACGTGAACAGGGCACCGGTGTTGTCGACGGAATAACGCCCGGGACGGATGTCCTTGCCATAGCCTGTGATGCTGGCCAGCAGTCGGAAACCGGCGAACGATGTGGTGTTGCTTATCGGACGGAGCTTGTCATAGACATCCTCAAGCTTGTCCTTCGGAGAGATGTAGATGTAGCGCTCGCCACCTTTCGACATGGCGTGGAAGAACAGTGCCCACACGATGGCGGCAACGACGGCCGCCACAACACATAGGGTGATGAGAAGGCTCTTGTGGCTGCCTTTCTTCGATTTTCTTTTTGTCATTTTCTTTCCCTTACTTTCGTGTATGCCTTACGGCATTGAAAAAATGTGAGTGTCAACCACTTTTGGGTTGAAAACGGGTGCAAAGTTACAACAAAGATTACATTTCCGTCGTTTATCTCTCAATTTTTCACATCTTTTTCATTTATAAAAGAGGATAGTGGTTAATGAGAGTATGCCTCCGAGGCATGGGGTGGGTGTTTTTCCATCTCCTTCGGTCGTAACTTTGTTTGCGTTTTATAGATACGAGAGTGATGCTCTGCAAACGATTTCGAAAAAAATGTTTGATTTTATTTTACCTTTAAGAGAATATATATTAACTTTGCATTTGCAAACTACAGATTGCAATTTCACAGAAAGGCATTATGAGCGAAAAGATAAAACATAGCGGAGTAGTGGAGTCGGTAGACGGCGACTGTATGAAGGTGCGCATCCTTCAGACTTCGGCGTGTGCAGGATGCAAGGCCGCAGGGGTCTGCAATGCCGCCGAGAAGAAGGAGAAGGTCATCGACATCTATGGGCGCAAAGCCATGAACGGCCATAAGGTCGGCGACACCGTTGTCGTCACGGCAGCCAATGCCACGGGACGGAAGGCGGTGATGATAGGCTTCGGGTTGCCCTTGGTGATTCTCGTCGTTGTCCTCGCCATAACTTATGCCGTAACACATTCCGAGCCGCTCGCGGCTCTGGTGAGCATCGCGGCTCTCGTCCCCTATTACATTATTATATATATATGCCGTGACCGATTGAAGCGTGATTTTTCGTTTGCCATTGACAGCTGAGTCAATGAAGAAAGTACCTGAAACCAATATCGTTTGAAAATCTAGATTATAATTACTAAAACACAAAAAATATTATGAATTTTATTCTTAGTGCGGTAATCGTTCTTGGAGCCATAGCGCTGATAGCTGCTGTGGTGCTTTATGCTTGTTCCAAGAAGTTTGCTGTGTATGAAGATCCCAGAATCGGACAAGTGCAGGAACTCCTGCCGGGTGCCAACTGCGGTGGATGCGGCTTTGCCGGATGCGCCGATATGGCCGGTGCTCTCGTCAAGGCCTGTGATGCCGGTTCTATCGACGGACTGCTCTGCCCCGTGGGCGGACAGGCCGTGATGGGACAGGTGGCTGATTTGCTGGGAATGGCTGTCGCCAACAGCGAGCCTAAAGTGGCAGTGGTGCGGTGCTACGGTACTTGTGAAAACCGTCCGCGCATTGCCGAGTATGATGGACTGATGACCTGTGCTGCAGTGAATGCCACGGGTCAGGGAGAGACGGGATGCGGCTATGGCTGTCTTGGCTGTGGCGACTGCACACGTGCATGCACCTTCGACGCCATCCACATGAATCCTGAGACAGGACTCCCGGAGGTCGACGAGGATAAGTGCACCGCCTGTGGAGCATGTGTAAAGGCTTGTCCGCGTCATATCATCGAGCTCCGGAAGAAAGGTCCTAAGGGCCGCCGCGTCTACGTGCGTTGTGTCAACAAGGACAAGGGTGCCGTGGCACGCAAGAACTGCCAGGTGGCATGCATAGGCTGCGGAAAGTGCTTCAAGGTCTGCAAGTTTGACGCTATAACGATAGAGAACAATCTCTCTTACATAGATCCGGAGAAGTGCCGTCTGTGCACAAAGTGTGTCGATGAGTGCCCGACGGGTGCTATCGTTAAGGTGAACTTCCCGGTGAGGAAGCCGAAACAGGAGGTTAAGGCACCGGCTGATGCTGCGCAGGCCGTGGCCGCCAAGGAGACGGTTGCCACTGAGACCCCGAAGAAGGAGGCTGAGCCTTTGACGTCGAACAAAAAAGAAGAGGAGGTTAAAGCATGAAACTGCATACATTCAAGATAGGTGGTGTACACCCTAACGAATATAAACTGACTGCTGAGATGCCCACGACACCGGCGGCGCTGCCACAGAAGGCGGTGTTCCCTCTCGGACAGCATATCGGTGCTCCGGCCAAGCCAGTAGTGAAGCGCGGTGATAAGGTGAAGGTGGGAACGCTCCTGGCCGAGGCCGGAGGGTTCGTCAGCGCTCCTGTTTACAGCTCCGTCAGTGGTACGGTGCTGAAGATTGACGATGTCATTGACGCCACGGGCTACCGCAAGCCGGCCATCATCATCAGCGTGGAAGGCGATGAGTGGGAAGAGAGCATAGACCGCTCGGACAAGCTGGAGACTGTGGAAGCACATCCCGAGCTCACTCCGGAGGAGATAATAAACCGCGTGAAGGTTGCCGGTATCACCGGAATGGGTGGCGCCAGCTTCCCTACGTTCATCAAACTGACACCACCGCCGACGGCACATGCCGAGTGTGTGATTATCAACGGTGTGGAGTGTGAGCCTTATATCACTTCCGACTATCGTCTGATGATGGAGCATGCCGACGAGATCGTTCAGGGACTCTGTCTGCTGATGAAGGCTGCCAAGGTGGAGAAAGGATATATCGGCATAGAGTGCAACAAGCCCAAGGCCATAGAACTCCTTACCGAGAAGACAGCCAACGACCCGAGGATAGAGGTTGTGCCATTGCAGATGAAGTACCCGCAGGGTGGTGAGAAGCAGCTCGTCGACGCTGTCATCAACCGTCAGGTGCCCGCTCCTCCTGCCATCCCTGTCAACGTCGGTGCCATAGTACAGAATGTGGGTACTGCCTTTGCCGTCTATCAGGCTGTCATGAAGCATAAGCCTCTGTTCGAGCGTTATACCACCGTTACTGGACTTCAGGTGAAGAACCCTGGCAACTTCCTCGTTCGCATGGGCACACCGTTCGGCCAACTCATCGACGCTTGCGGTGGTCTGCCCGACGGCGACAATAAGGTGCTGGCCGGAGGACCGATGATGGGTAAGTCAGTAGTCAGCCTTGACGTGCCGGTAGTGAAGGGTACCAACTCTATAACGGTGCTCTCCGGTGCCGACGCCCACAGGAAAAAGGCGCAAAACTGTATACGTTGCGGAAAGTGCGTGACGGTTTGCCCAATGGGACTGGAGCCGTATCTGCTCGCCACACTGTCGGTAAACGAGGACTGGGAACGTCTCGAGGCGGAGGATGTTACAAGTTGTATATCCTGTGGCTCATGCCAGTTCACATGTCCTGCTCACCGTCCCCTGCTCGATAATATCATCAACGGCAAGGGTCATGTGATGGGAATAATCAAGGCCCGTGTGGCTAAGGCCAAGGCGGAGAAGGCTAGAGCGGAGGCGGAAGCCAAGGCTAAGGCATGACGCCGTGGCTCATAAACAATAATAAAAGTAAAACTCATAAAAATAAGATAATGGGAAAACTTGTAGTTTCTCTTTCACCACACGCTCACGGCAACGACTCTGTGGAACGTAATATGTATGGCGTGGTAATAGCGCTTGCACCGGCCCTGCTGGTGTCGTTCCTGTATTTCGGACTGGGTTCGCTCATCGTCTGCCTGACAAGTGTGGCTGCCTGCGTGTTCTTTGAGTGGGCAATAACAAAATACATGCTTAAACAGGAGCCTTCTCTCACTGACGGCTCCGCCATTGTTACCGGATTGCTGCTCGGCATGAACCTGCCGTCCAATCTGCCTCTGTGGATAATTATTATAGGTGCTCTCGTAGCCATAGGCGTCGGAAAGATGTCGTTCGGTGGCCTCGGGCATAACCCGTTCAACCCGGCACTGGTGGGACGGTGCTTCCTTCTGGTCTCCTTCCCGGCACAGATGACGAGCTGGCCTGTAGTGGGACAGCTCACCAAGTATGCTGACGCCGTGACGGGCGCGACACCACTGTCGCTGATGAAGACCGCCATCAAGACCGGCGATGCGTCGGTGCTCAGCCAGATGCCTGACACCCTTCATCTGCTCCTTGGAAACAATCCCTCGGGTGGTGCGGGTACCATCGGTGAGGTATGTGCCCTGGCGTTGATACTCGGCCTCTGCTTCATGCTCTGGCGGAAGATTATCACATGGCATATCCCCGTGGCTATCATCGCGACGGTGTTTGTCTTCACCGGACTTCTCCATATGGCAAACCCCGTGTATGCTGATCCTTTGACGGAGATACTCTCCGGCGGACTCATGCTCGGCGCTATCTTCATGGCTACCGACTATGTTACAAGTCCTATGACACACAAGGGACAGATACTCTATGGCGTGCTCATCGGCTTCCTGACGGTGGTGATACGTAACTGGGGCTCATATCCGGAGGGTATGTCGTTCGCTATTCTCATCATGAACGGCTTCACTCCGCTCATCAATTACTATATTAAGCCGAAGCGCTTCGGTGAGGTGCCGGCTAAGAAGTAAAATGAAGGTTGCGGGACTGATGCTGCTCTGTGGATTATAAGTCGTGGATGTGGCTTTAAAGAACTGAGGAGCTTAGTTCCGGAGGCTAAAAAACAAAAGAAACAATGGAGAAATTAAAACCAACACTGAAGAATATGACCCTCGTGCTCGTGGGTGTGGCTGTCGTCGTGGGTTTTGTCCTCGCATATGTCAACCATATCACTGAGGAGCCTATTGCCGAGAAGGCGAAGGTTACACTCGCTCAGGGTATAAAGGATGTAATGAAGGTCAGCGACCTGAAAGTTACTGCTGACGACACGGTAAAGACCACCGTCGACGGCAAGGAACTGACGTTCGTCGTGCATAAGACCGCTGACAAGGACGGCAAGGACCTCGGCGCCGCCGTGGAGAGCACTACCACCGGCTTCGGTGGCGACCTGAAGGTGCTCGTGGGCTTCGACAAGGACGGGAAGATTTCCGGTTATACTATCCTCGAATCGTCGGAGACACCGGGACTGGGTGCCAAAGCAGAGAAGTGGTTCCAGACGGCAGAGAATGGCGGTAAAGGCGGAAAGAGCTGCGTCATAGGACTGAGCCCGAAAGACGGAGACCTTAAGGTCAGCAAGGATGGCGGACAGGTCGATGCCATCACGGCCTCTACCATCACCAGCCGTGCTTTCCTGAAAGCTATCAACGAGGCTTACTCGGCATATGCCAAGAACGGCACTGACGGGGAAAGCGGTGCAAGTAAACAAAACAAGAAAGGGTAATCGACAATGAGTAACTTTAAGATTTTTATGAATGGACTCGTCAAGGAGAATCCTACGTTCGTGCTCTTCCTTGGCATGTGCCCTACACTGGCTACAACAACAAGTGCGATAAACGGTCTGTCGATGGGTCTGGCTACAATGGCAGTGCTCATCTGTACCAACTTCGTTATTTCATGTATACGTAAACTGGTGCCTGACATGGTGCATATCCCGGTTTATATCGTGGTCATCGCAGGCTTCGTGACCGTTCTGCAGATGTTTATGTCGGCCTATGCGCCGGATTCAATCAACAAGGCCCTGGGTATCTACATCCCGCTTATCGTGGTGAACTGTATCATCCTCGGACGGGCAGAGTCGTTCGCATGTAAGAACACACCGGTGGCAAGTGCTTTCGACGGACTAGGGATTGGCCTTGGCTTCACCTTTGCGCTGACCCTTCTGGGTTGTGTGCGTGAGTTTATAGGTGCCGGCTCGCTCTTCGGCGTGCAGATCCTTCCGGAGGTGTCCAACGTCTTGTTGTTCATCCTGCCTCCTGGTGCCTTCCTGACACTGGGCTATCTTGTGGCTATCTTCAATAAGATACGCAAGAGCAACTAATTTTCAATCGTCATTAATGAATAAATAAGAAGCTATATTATGGAATATTTGCTTATTTTCATATCAGCGATATTTGTCAACAACATCGTGCTCTCCCAGTTCCTGGGTATCTGCCCGTTCTTGGGAGTAAGCAAGAAGATAAGTACTTCGCTGGGAATGGGAGCGGCCGTAACATTCGTGTTGACGCTGTCCACCATCGTGACATATCTCGTTCAGGTGTATGTACTCAATCCCTTCGGTCTGCAATACCTGCAGACGTTGGCATTCATCCTCGTGATTGCCGCACTGGTGCAGATGGTCGAGATAATTCTTAAGAAGGTCTCGCC
This sequence comes from uncultured Prevotella sp., assembly GCA_900316565.1. GTDB lineage: Bacteria > Bacteroidota > Bacteroidia > Bacteroidales > Bacteroidaceae > Prevotella. Next base: position 37,946 of record ONDK01000012.1, read on the forward strand.
GGCACTCTATCAGGCTCTCGGTATCTTCCTGCCGCTTATCACCACCAACTGTGCCGTCCTCGGCGTGGCTATCCTTGTCATTCAGCGTGACTACAACCTGCTGGAGAGTGTCGTTTATGCGTTCTCTACGGCTCTGGGCTTTGCGGTGGCTCTTGTGACCTTCGCCGGTATCCGTGAACAGTTGGCGCTCGTCAATATCCCTAAGGGTATGCGCGGAATGCCTATCGTCCTTATCACGGCATCACTGCTGGCATTGGCCTTCATGGGTTTCAGCGGACTACAGACAGGACTGGGCACGCTCTTCGGGGTAAACTAAGCGTGTGAGAGAATAAGAAATTCAGAGTTCAAAACTCGTAATTGGGTATCATCTTCGTGATGTTCCGTCTTCTTCAGATATACAGCACAGTAACATCACTGATATATATGATACTATTAATTATGAATTTTGTACTCTGAATTTTGCGTTATTAAAAAAAATGTGTACCTTTGCCAACATCTATAACTTTCTTATTATATGAAACAAACTATCTTGGTTACAGGCGGTACTGGCTTCATTGGCAGCCACACAGCAGTAGAATTAATAGAAGCTGGATATAAGGTTGTCATCGTGGATGACCTCAGTAATTCGAAAATTGAGGTACTTGACGGTATTGAGAAGATTACAGGGGTGCGTCCTGACTTTGAGCAGATTGACTTGCGCGACAAGGGAGCTACCGAGAACGTCTTCAAGAAGCATCCTGATATAGAGGGTATCATACACTTTGCAGCATCAAAGGCAGTAGGAGAGAGCGTTCAGAAGCCTCTTCTTTACTATCGCAATAATATCGTATCACTGATAAACCTGCTTGAGCTTATGCCGAAGTATGATGTCAAAGGCATTATCTTCTCATCCTCTTGCACCGTTTACGGACAGCCGAAACCGGAGAATCTCCCCGTTACTGAGGATGCACCTCATCAGAAGGCTACATCACCTTACGGTAACACGAAGGAGATCAACGAGCAGATTATATATGATTACATACATAGCGGAGCCAAGATAAAAAGTATTATTCTCCGTTACTTCAATCCTATTGGCGCTCATCCGTCAGCTCTCATCGGAGAACTACCGAACGGTGTGCCGAACAACCTTATCCCTTACGTCACACAGACGGCTATGGGTATACGCAAGGAACTTACTATTTTCGGCAACGACTACAATACTCCGGACGGAACATGTATCCGCGATTATATATATGTGGTGGATCTTGCCAAAGCTCATGTGGCTGCTATGTCACGTGTGCTCGACAAGGATACGGAGCCTATAGAATACTTCAATATCGGTACAGGTAAAGGAAACTCCACGCTTGAGATTGTTGAGACTTTCGAGCGGGCTACTGGTGTTAAACTTAACTGGAAGTATGGCCCTCGCCGTGAGGGAGACATCGAGAAGATTTGGGGCGACTGCACCAAGGCAAACAAGGTCCTCGGCTGGAAGGCTGAGACTCCACTCGAAGATGTGCTCCGCTCTGCTTGGAAATGGCAGCAGAAGCTCCGCGAGGATGGTGTGATGTAAGATATTAAAGATAAAAGGCCCACCTTCGTGGGTGGGCTTTTTTTGTGTTTGTGTTGTTGTTACCCTTCGATGTGAATCGGAGGGTAATTTTTTTACATCGGTGTCCTGCTCTGTTGCGTGGGCATACAGAAAAAGTTCAGGGGCTATGTTGACCGATGTGTCAACATAGCCCCTGATTGTTTCTTATCCAAGGGCAGTAGGTTGCTGCTAGGATGAGTTGTTGTTGCTAAATCCTAAAAGTGGAAGTTCAGGTCAACACCAATCTGGAATGGTGTTCCGCGTTGTGCGAATGTAAGCTTGGAGCCCGTTGCGGAGCTCTGCACGGCGAAGGTGTTGTACTTCGTCTCCGTCAGGTTGCGAACCCAAAGGTTTATGCCCATTGGTCCGAAGTCGCCTGAGACGTGTCCGCCGAGTACTGCATAGAAACGCTGTTTCGATGTGTTGGCCTCGTCCCACCATGTCTGTCCCTGGCAGGAGAGGTTCAGCCCGAACGTGGCACTGCGGAGGCGGAACTTGTTCTCCGGGTCAAGGAGCTCATTAGGATTGACGTCGACGGTATATTCGGTGGCTGCTGACAGTGTGTGCTGAGGAACAAATGGTACATGTTTGTTCTTGTAGTCGATGTGCTCTTTGTTAAGAGAATCCTTGTATTCGTCGAATTCGGCACTCGTGAAGCTGTATGTGAGCTGATAGTTGAGCTTGTTAGAGAGTGCGGCACCGCGCACTGTCATCTCCATACCGGCGCTGTGGCTCTTGCCTGCGTTGGTCATCATACGTCCGAAGCCGTAGTTGCCGGCCATGACGGATATCTGCTGGTTCCTAACCTGCATGTAGAATGTGGCAAGGTCCACGTGCAGGAGGTTGTTGAAGAGGTTCAGGTGTGTGCCGACCTCGTAGTTCCAGCTGCGCTCAGGCTTGTACTGGATGGTGTTCTTGATGCGCTCGTAGTAAGCATCATCATGTTGTATGTCTACATCGGTGCGTGCCGACTGTGCCTGTGAGGAGATTTCCGTCTGGAGGATATCGGAGAACATCTGGATGTTGTAGCCTCCGGAGCGGTAGCCCTTGGACCATGTGGCGTAGATGTTGCTTCCGTTGTTGAACTTATAGGTGAGCCCTACCTTGGGGAGAAACTCATTGAAGTGGGTCTTTTCCTTATGGTTGAGCAGTGAACTGATAACGGGTGAAATCTTGGTTCCCATAACATTCTCGTCCATCATGACCTTTGCTGATGTGAGGTAGTCTATCTTCACGTTGCTGTAGTCGTATCTTAGACCTAGGGTAGCCATGAAATGCGGGGTAATGTCTATGTTGCTCTCGTGATATACTCCGTAGTTGAAGGTCGGTGTGTGGAAGTTGCCGGGTATGTAGCCCATATCCATATTGATGTTGCATCCGCCGGCCTTCATGATGACAGCTGCCGCCTGGGCACGTGCTAGTGTGTTGGCCTGTTCTTCCGGCATACCTGCCGCAATCATCTTCTGTGCCATACGTCTTGCCATGGCGTTTAGCATTCCGTTGTAGGCATAGCTGGTGATAGTATTTGAGAGCATAGAATTCATGTCTGGGTCGAAGTAGACGTTGGCATCGGTCCTCAACCACTGGTATGTGGCGAAGGCTCCGAAGGTCCAGTGCCATATGCTGTTGTTATGGCTCTTGATCGACAGTTCTTCTGACAATGAGTTCTGAAGCTGGCGTTGCGTCATGTGCATGTAGTCCTGTGGCAGGTAGTCGATGTCCATGAGCATTCTGTCGCGGAGAAGCTGGTAGGATGTCATCGAGTTGATGTCGAACCAATTGCCAGCATATTTGATGCCGAGTCCGGTGTTGAGCATGTTCCTGTAGTAGTTGCTCTGCCGGTTTTGCGAAGGTTGCTGTGTCCCTTCCTTGGCATGGTAAAGCGGTGAGGTGATGTCGAGGTCCTTCAGGTCATCCTTTGTCAGATACTGTCCGTAAGCGAACCCGTTCTGACCGGTGTACTGATAGTCGGCCATCAGGTCGAAGGTCAGCCTTTCCGTAGGACGCCAGATGCCTCTGCCACGGAAGCCGAACTCGTTGAACAGGTCGGCGTGGCTGTTGTCGTACTGATTACGGAAGAAACCGTTCTGCCCGTCATAGAAACCGGCGAGGGAGTAGGCAAACTTGTCGCTGACCTTTTTATAATGTTCTATTTCTGCCTTTCTCCAGAAGCGTGAGCCTAAGGACAGGTTTACGTCGGTGCCCTGGTATTCAAAGGGGTTGTGGGTGTAGAGTCTGACGAGTCCACCCTCGGTGTTCATTCCATAGAGAGTGCCCTGCGGACCACGGAGAACGTCTACACGCTCCAGTCCGTAGGTGTGGAAGTTGAACGCACTTTTACTCAGTATCGGCATACCGTCGATATAGATACCCACAGCCGGGGAGTTGACGCGTGAGCCTATGCCCCTGATGTACATTGAGGAGGTTATCCTTGAACCGTATTCCGGCATGCAGAACGATGGAACGAAAGCAGACAGCTGCCGTAAATCCTGAACATTAAGGCTCTTTAGCTCATAAGAGGAGAAAGAGCTGCTGCTCAGTGGCTGCTGGCGCAGGCGGAAGCTCTCCTTCGGCTGGTCGATGACGACGACCTCGTCGATGTCGTAGACGCGAGAGGAGTCGGTAAGCTCGACAACCTCCGTCTCGGCTTTCGTATTCTTGTTGCTCTTGTCGGCGTAAGCTGGGGCCGTAGTGGCAGCAACGGCTGCAAGAACAATCAGTGATGTTTTATTCATACAAGATGTTATTTGAGTAATGTTATTGTCCTTCCTATTTGTGTTAGAGGTGTAAAATAAGTTTTTTCGGTTGCAAAATTACAAATAATGTTTGTATGGGGCAATAGTCATTTATAGGGATTTGTGTGGAGAGATTTTTGGCGGGGCCTTATCCGGTATTTGTGAGCTGATGAAAAAAATGTTTTTTTTCTTTGTCTTTCCACCCGTTTGCAGTACCTTTGCTCCCGATTTAAATAAAGTACTAATTTGTTATGGTAAAAATCACATTTCCGGATGACTCCGTTCGTGAGTACGAGCAGGGTGTAACCGGGTTACAAATCGCCGAGAGCATCTCGCCGGCTCTCGCTCGCAGCGTTGTATGTTGCGGTGTGAATGGTGAGACTGTAGAGCTCAACCGTCCTATCAATGAGGACGCATCAATCGAACTGTATAAGTTTGATGACGAGGAAGGCAAGCACACCTTCTGGCATACTTCTGCCCACTTGCTCGCCGAGGCACTGCAGGAACTCTATCCTGGCATACAGTTCGGCTTCGGACCGGCTGTTGAGAATGGCTTCTTCTATGATGTCATGCCTCCGAAAGGCACAGTTATCAGCGAGAACGATTTCCCGAAGATAGAAGCTAAGATGAAGGAACTGGCCAAGAAGGATGAGGCTGTCGTCCGTCGTGCTGTTTCCAAGGCTGACGCCATCAAGGAATTCGAGCAGATGGGCCAGACTTACAAGGTAGAGCATATATCACAGGATCTGAAAGACGGTACTATCACGACATACACACAGGGTAACTTCACAGATCTTTGCGCTGGTCCTCACCTTCTGTCGACCGGAGCCATCAAGGCAGTTAAGATCACAAGCGTTGCCGGAGCATTCTGGCGTGGTGATGCCAAGCGTGAGCAGATGACCCGTATCTATGGTATCTCCTTCCCAAAGAAGAAGATGCTCGACGAGTATCTCGTAATGCTTGAGGAGGCGAAGAAGCGCGACCACCGTAAGATAGGCAAGGAGATGGAACTGTTCATGTTCTCAGAGCGTGTCGGCAAAGGTCTGCCTATCTGGTTGCCGAAGGGCACCCAGCTGCGCCTGCGCCTTCAGGAGCTCCTGCGTCGTGTGCTGAAGCCGTACAACTACCAGGAGGTTATCACTCCGGGCATCGGCTCCAAGAACCTCTACGTCACTTCAGGCCACTATGCCCACTATGGCAAGGATTCCTTCCAGCCTATCCATACCCCGGAGGAGGACGAGGAGTACATGCTGAAGCCAATGAACTGCCCTCACCACTGTGAGGTCTATGCCCGCAAACCGCGTTCATACAAAGACCTGCCTCTGCGCATCTCTGAGTTCGGTACAGTGTTCCGCTATGAGAAGAGCGGTGAGCTGCACGGACTGACACGTGTGCGTACGTTCACACAGGACGATGCTCATATCTTCGTACGCCCTGACCAGGTGAAGGCAGAGTTCGAAACTGTTATTGACATCATTCAGAAGGTCTTCCAGATCTTCGGCTTCGACGACTACGAAGCTCAGATTTCGCTTCGCGACCCTAAGGATACAGAGAAGTATATCGGTTCCGACGAGATTTGGGAAGAGAGCCAGAACGCTATCCGCGAGGCTTGTAAGGAGAAGGGACTGAAGACCCACGAGGAAGAGGGTGAGGCCGCCTTCTACGGTCCTAAGCTCGACTTCATGGTTAAGGACGCTATCGGCCGCCGCTGGCAGCTCGGTACCATTCAGGTAGACTACAACCTCCCTGAGCGTTTCCACCTTGAGTATACCGCTGAGGACAACTCCAAGAAGACACCGGTGATGATACACCGTGCGCCGTTCGGCTCCCTTGAGCGTTTCACCGCCGTGCTCATTGAGCATACAGCAGGCCACTTCCCACTCTGGCTGGCTCCTGATCAGGTGGCTATCCTGCCTATCTCGGAGAAGTATAACGACTATGCTGAGAAGGTCAAGAAGTTCTTCGACCAGAATGATGTCCGTGGTTACATCGATGACCGTAACGAGAAGATTGGTCGTAAGATCCGCGACAACGAGCTGAAGCGCGTTCCTTACATGGTCATCGTTGGTGAGAAAGAGGCTGCCGACGGCCTTGTGAGCATGCGCGAACAGGGCGGTGGCGAGCAGGACACCATGTCGATGGCCGACTTCTGCAAGCGTATCAACGATAAGGTTGCAGAGCAGCTTAAGGTCGTTGACGAGTAGTCGGACTCTTCAACACTTACATTGGACAGACAGGACCATTACGGATTGCCTTACAGTTTATAATGGTCTTCATATCAATAAAATGGAGTCAGGGCAGCATGTTCCACTGCTTTGACTCCATTTCTTTTAGTATTATGGCAAATTAGAAACAAAAAAATTTGTTCAATACCTTGGAATTTAGTAACTTTGCAGCCGATTCAGAAAAAGGGTGAATCGTGCCCTTACAACAATGAACTTTAAAATAATTTAATGAGAGGCAAGAAAGACGATTTAAAGTATAAGTATCGCACTAATGAGCACATACGTGCCAAAGAGGTGCGTGTCGTTAGCGACAATGGCTCCGAAGTGATGCCAACACGTAAAGCGCTGGATATGGCGCGCCGTGAGGGAGTTGATTTGGTGGAGATATCCCCCAACGCCCAACCGCCTGTCTGCCGTCTCATCGACTTCTCGAAGTTCCTCTACCAGCAGAAACGCCGTCAGAAGGAAATGAAGCAGAAGCAAGTAAAGCAGGAAGTCAAGGAGATACGCTTCGGACCTCAGACGGATGAGCACGACTATCAGTTTAAGCTCAAGCATGCCGAGGAGTTCCTCCGTGAGGGCAATAAGGTTCGTGCTTATGTCTTCTTCCGCGGACGAAGCATCCTGTTTAAGGAGCAGGGAGAGGTTCTCCTTCTCCGCTTTGCCAACGACCTTGAGGAGCTCGGTAAGGTAGAGCAGATGCCAAAGCTTGAGGGTAAGAAGATGTTCCTCTATCTCTCTCCGAAGAAAGCCGGAGTGCAGAAGAAGAGCCAGCAGAAACGCGACCGTGAGCATATGGAAGCTGAGGCCAAGGAGGCTGAGAAGAAAGCTCAGGAGGAGAAAGCAGAGAAAAACGGTCTCTTCGCCAATGCAAAAGGCGGCGTAGATGCTCTCAAAAAGCTTTCTAACGGGGAAGATTAACGATTCGGAAAAACAATTTCATCCCGTTCCTTTCGTTAGAATGGTCGGGGGAAGTTATCAACTGTGTGGTACCGTCTGGTATATACGTTGCCACCTTTTATAATTATTAATTAATAAAACAAAGTAAAGATGCCAAAATTGAAGACAAATTCCGGCGCAAAGAAGAGATTCACATTCACCGGTACTGGTAAGATTAAGCGTCATCACGCTTATCACAGTCACATTCTGACTAAGAAGACCAAGAAGCAGAAGAGAAACCTCGATCATCAGACACTCGTTGATCGCAGCAACTTGAAGCAGGTACGCGACTTGCTGAATCTGCGTTAAAGCAAACTTATCAGTAGAACAATTAAAGAAGAAAGAAAACTATGCCAAGATCAGTAAATCATGTTGCTTCAAAAGCAAAGAGAACAAGACTTCTGAAGAAGACCAAGGGTTATTATGGTGCCCGTAAGAACGTCTGGACCGTTGCGAAGAATACTTATGAGAAGGGTCTCACCTATGCTTATCGCGACCGTCGTAATAAGAAGCGTAACTTCCGTGCTCTGTGGATTCAGCGTATCAATGCTGCTGCACGTCTCTATGACCTGAGCTACAGCCAGCTCATGGGTGCTCTCCACAAGAATGGTATTGAAATCAACCGTAAGGTTCTTGCTGACCTCGCAGTCAACAACCCTGACGCTTTCAAGGCCATCGTTGAGAAGGTAAAGTAAAAAAGTCGTTCTGTCTCCTGACTTAGGACGGCAGGATAAAATAAAAATCCTCTGCCGAACCACTGTGGTTCGACAGAGGTTTTTTTCGTTATTATATGCCAGACGTTGCTTGACACACGTCCGGCTTATTTTGTTGGTAACGTAGTCGATGCTATTCCTTATTCCTTTTCTTGCACTATTCCTTATTTCTTCTTGCCCTTTGCAGGAAGTTCAAAGATGAAGTCGAGCATGCAGGACGTGTAGGCTTTGCGCCCGTTGAACTGTGCCGGCGTCCATGCTGGCATGATGCTCAGGAGTCGCAGTACCTCGGCTGCAAGCAGCTCGTTGGGTTGTCCGGCGAACTTTGGGCTTAGAGCCTTTCCGTCCGGGCCTATGATGACGCCCACGGAGACTTTTCCTTCTATTTTCTTTTTCATAGCCTTCTTCGGATAGACGATGTTCTGCTTCGCCCACTCGCCGAATTTTCCGGGGAATTTGGCAAAGTCTTCTGTTATCATTCCATCGAACTTGCTGCCATATATAGCGTTGTGCCGGTACTTCATGTCAGCTTTCTTATATAGGATAATCCTTGGATGGCTGTCGAAGTCCTTGGCATCGGTGAAGAGTGAGTCGCCGAGTGAGTAGACTTCTCCCAGTTCTGGACTGTCCTCCTTGGTGAATGTAAGTTGGTTCTTCTCCGCTGTCTGCGCTGAGACATGTAGTGAGAGCATTGCAGCTAACGCAAGTGTAAGATAATGTCTCATTTCTATTAATTAGTTAGTTTGAAGTTGTCTTTATTGTTCTTGGCTCTTCCGTTAGGGAAGAGCCAGCTTTGGAAATATCAGTCCTGCCTTACTCCCTTCATGGAGAGGCTTATGCGGTGGCGTCGCTCATCAACTTCCAGGACACGCACACGGACATGCTGATGGAGATGTACGACTTTCGTGGGGTCGCTGACAAACTTGTTGGCAAGTTGAGAGATATGCACCAGTCCGTCCTGATGGACACCGATGTCGACAAAAGCTCCGAAGTTTGTGATGTTCGTGACTATTCCTGGCAGCTCCATTCCCTCGTTAAGGTCGTCGATGGAGTGTACGCTCTCGTCGAAACGAAACTCCTCCATGGCACCACGTGGGTCGCGGCCCGGCTTGTCGAGCTCTTGCATGATGTCGGTAAGTGTCGGTATGCCTACCTCTTCGGTAACATACTTTTTTATGTTTATCTCTTTCTGTCGTGTCTTGTCTTTTATCAGCTCAGCGACAGTGCATCCGCTGTCCTTAGCCATCGTCTCCACTATATGGTAGCTCTCCGGGTGTACCGCCGAGTTGTCCAAGGGGTTGCGGGCGCCTGGTATCCTAAGGAAACCCGCACACTGCTCATAGGCGGAGGCGCCGAGTCTCGGCACTTTCTTCAGTTGGGCGCGTGATGTGAAAGCTCCGTTCTCACGCCGGTACTCCACGATATTCTTTGCCAGTTGAGGTCCGAGTCCGCTGACATACTGAAGCAGGTGAGGTGATGCCGTGTTGAGGTCCACACCAACCTGATTTACACAACTCTCCACCGTCAGGTCGAGCTCATGTTTCAGCTTCTTCTGGTCTACGTCGTGCTGGTATTGTCCCACTCCGAGGTTCTTAGGGTCTATCTTGACGAGTTCTGCCAATGGGTCCATCAGCCGTCGCCCTATGCTCACTGCTCCGCGTGTCGTTACATCCTCGTCGGGGAACTCCTCGCGTGCCGTCGGTGAGGCGGAGTAGATGCTCGCCCCGTCCTCGGAGACAACGAAGACTGCAGGCTCCTTGTCGTCCTTGTACTGTCGTTGGTATTCTTTGATGGCACCGCTGACGAAGTCCTGTGTCTCGCGGCTCGCCGTACCGTTGCCTATAGCAATGGCCTCTATCTTATAGTCGTGGAGCATGCGCATGACGGCTATCGTGGCCTGAGCGTAATAGCGTTTCGGCGGATGCGGATAGATTATCTCGTGATGGAGCAGGTTGCCCTGTGCGTCGAGGCATGCTATCTTGCAACCATTGGCAAATCCGGGGTCTACGGCCATTGTGCGTTTCTGCCCTAACGGTGCTGTCAGCAACAACTGGCGGAGGTTCTCGGCGAAGACGTTGATGGCCTCCTCGTCGGCCTGATCCTTGCTGAGGGTGGCAAACTCGTTTTCTATTGACGGATTGACGAGACGCTTGAATGCATCTTCGACAGCTTCACTCACAATTTCCTGACAAGGGCCGTGGCCGCGGACGAACTGGCGTTTCAGACGGTATACACATTCCTCCTCATCTGCGGAGATAGACACGCGGAGAAACCCTGCCGCCTCGCCACGCCGCATGGCCAACAGCTGATGTGATGACACCCGCTTCAGAGGTTTCGAGAAGTCGAAGTAACTCTGGAACTTCTGCGCCTCGTCCTCGTCGGCCTTTTTCTTTATAACCTTAGAGGTGATGACGGCACCACGGCGGAACTCCTGACGAACGGTGTTGCGTGCCTGCTGGTCCTCGGAGACCTGTTCGGCGATGATGTCGCGTGCACCGGCAATGGCATCATCGGCATCCTTCACGTCGTCTTTGACGAAACGCTGTGCTGCCTTCTCGGGGTTGTCGTCGCGCTGTAGGAGGATAAGCGTCGCCAGGGGTTCCAGTCCTTTCTGCCTGGCCACCTCCGCACGTGTATGGCGCTTGGGCTTGTAGGGCAGGTATATGTCCTCAAGTTCGGTAAGGTTCCAACATGCCTCTATCTTCGACTGCAGTTGTGGTGTGAGTTTCTCTTGTTCAGATATCGACTTTGTTATCGTCTCCTTCCGCTTCTGTATTTCCTTGAGACGTTCGTACTGTTCTGCAATGAGCGTTATCTGTATCTCATTGAGGTTTCCCGTGCGCTCTTTGCGATAACGGGAAATGAATGGAATGGTGCATCCCTCGTCGAGCAGTGTTAGCGTGGCGTTGACGCTACGTTCCGGGATGTTCGTAGATTTTGATATTAATTGTGTGAATATATTCATAGGTCTTTATTGTTTGTTGCAAAAATACAAATTTTTCCGTTCATACCAAATTTTATATAGGTATTTGTTGGGGTAGGAAAAGGTAAACGTTTATTTTGTAGTATCTACTCTGCATTCCAGTCTGATATTGGCAAGAATAATAAAAAGTGAAGGAATCCTTACAACCTCTCAGAGGCTGACTTTCTATAAGGCTCAAGCGAAGCGAGTGCAGTCTGGGGGAAAATGCGCTGCAAAGTTAAGAAGATTTTTGCACATGACGTATAGCCTTTTCTTCTGTAGGCCAGTGTTTTATGTTTATTTGTGAATCATACTTGAAG